>JBCCBN010000290.1:0-1531 GCA_039034035.1 Pseudomonadota bacterium | reverse complement strand
GTCTCGCGGGCCTGCGGTCGATCCCGGAGTCGATCTATGAGGCGGCGGAGTGCGATCGCGCGTCCAAGTGGCGGCAGTTCTGGACGATCACGGTGCCTATGGTGCTGCCGTTCCTGATGTTGGCAGTCCTTTTCCGCGGCATCGAGAACTTCAAGATGTTCGATCTGGTGGTTCAGTTGACCGGTGGAGGGCCAGGCAACACGACCACGCTGACTTCCGTCGATCTGAAGCGCGAGGCCTTTGAGAAGTGGCGCACCGGCTATTCCTCGGCCTACGCCATCATCTTGTTCGTAACGGTCTTCGGCCTCGCATCGATCTATGTGAAGGCACTCAACAAGGTGAAAGAGAGATGAGCGGGTTCTCCGTCACCGAGCCCTCGCAACGGGCCAAATGGATCGCGGGCATCCTTGTGGTGGGTTACGCGCTGGTCACGCTGCTGCCCATCCTTTGGATCCTCTCGACGGGGTTCAAGACGCCTGCCGATGCGATTGCCTATCCGCCGAAGGTGACATTCGAGCCCTCGCTCGAAGGCTATGTGAACCTCTTTACCACGCAAACCCGGCAAACCGAGGAGTACCTCGCCGCGAACCCGCCAGAGACCTGGTACGAGGAACTCGTGCATGAGAAAGGAATGGTCATCGCCGGCCCATCGCGCTTTGGCGAGCGGTTCATGAACTCGGTGATCATAGGGTTCGGCTCGACCTTCTTGTCCGTGTTCCTCGGCACGCTGGCAGCCTACGCGTTCTCGCGCTACCGGATCCCACTAAAGGATGACCTGCTGTTCTTCATTCTGTCCACGCGGATGATGCCGCCGATCGCGGTGGCGATCCCGATATTCCTGATGTTCCGCTCGCTCGGCCTAAGCGACACCCATGCCGGGATGATCCTGCTCTACACGGCCGTCAACCTGTCCCTCTCGGTCTGGCTCCTAAAGGGCTTCATGGATGAGATCCCCCGCGAATACGAGGAGGCGGCCCTGATCGACGGCTACACCCGCTTCCAGGCCTTCACCAAAGTCGTGCTTCCACAGGCTGCGACCGGCATTGCCGCAACCGCGATCTTCTGCCTGATCTTCGCCTGGAACGAATATGCGTTCGCCGTGCTGCTGACCTCCGGCACGGCACAAACTGCACCGCCGTTCATACCCACGATTATCGGTGTGGGGGGACAAGACTGGCCTGCAGTGGCGGCGGGCGCCACGCTGTTCCTGTTGCCGGTGATGGTCTTCACCATCCTGCTTCGGAAACATCTGTTGCGCGGCATCACTTTCGGAGCGGTGAGGAAGTAGCATGAGCAATGACCCCTATGCCGATCTTGGAAACGCCCCTGAAGACGTTCAGCAACGGCTTGTGGAGGCCATGATCGCGCGCGCGGAGGATCCAGCGCAGATTGAGATGCGCCGCGCCTACATGTCGAAAATCGAACTCCCGGAAGGCGCGACTGGCGTGGAGCTCGGCAGCGGGCCGGGCGATGTCACGCGGGACATCCTGGACGTTGCCGGCGCTGCAGAAGCGCTTGGGATCGAGCCCTC
>JBCCBN010000289.1:0-1540 GCA_039034035.1 Pseudomonadota bacterium | reverse complement strand
GATCGTGGTCGTGAGATAACCGAACGCGACATGATCGCCGCCCAATTCCTGCAAGGCCAGATCGGCATCTTCGGTTTTGTTGTCGGCATCGCTGTCATGCAGCTGGACCGGCTCGTTGGTGATGACCTCGCGCAAAAGCGCAGTCACCGACTTCCTCTTGTTGAACCATTGGCGGCGCAGTTTGGTCAGCGCCTTGGTCGCATCGGCCTTATCGAGCGCGATAAAGCGGGTCATCCAGCGATAGCTAAACCCTTGCGCGTTGAGCGCATCGAAGATCGCAGGCCTGCTGACATTGGGAAATCCGGCGATCGTCAGCGTGCGCAGATGTTCATTGCCAAGCTGGGGTTCGAGACCGCCAGTCAGCACGGTATCGGCCAGCACGCCATCCAGATACATCGGCGTATCGGGCACCGCGACACGGTGGCGGCGGGTCGATATCGTACCGTGCAGATAGGTCAGCACCTCTTCGTCACCGAGCGGTTCAAGCTCGGGCATGAAACCGGCAAAGAGATCGAAGGCGCGGTCCGTCTCGGCGACAAAGCTAGCGAGCACCTGCCGCCAGTCGCGTCCCTTATGCTCGTCGCTGCGCTCCACCAGCGCGCGTCCCGCGCGATCCGATTGATCGGCCGGCGGCATGAAGACAAGAGTTAGAAAATAGCGGCTCTCGAAATGCGCCTCTGCGGCCTCGAAATCGGCGCGGCGCTCTTCGTCGACCAGCCAGGAGGCTGCGTCGGGAAAGGTGCTTTGGGGATAGCCAAGCGCTTCGCGGCGTTCGGCCTCGATAAACAGCACCCAACCCGAGCCAAAACGCTTCAGGACATTGTTGGCGCGCGCGCAGGTCGCGATGAGCTCGGCTTCGGTTGCGCTTTCGAGGTCCGGCCCGCGAAACCGCGCGGTCCGCTGAAAGCTACCATCCTTGTTGAGGATGATGCCGGGCGCGACCAGTGCCGCCCAGGGCAGATGATCGGCGAGCCGGTCGGCGCGGGCACGGTATTCATGCAGCGCTAGCACGACCAGCGTCCCTTTTGCCGCAGATGGCGGGCCAGCACCGGCGCGAAATCGGGATCGCGCTTGGCGGCAAAGACTGCAAGCGTGTGCCCGAGCGCCCAGACGATCAACCCGGCAATCCATTGCTGCAAGCCCAAGCCAAGTGCGGCAGCCAGCGTTCCATTGAGGATCGCGATCGCGCGCGGCGCGCCGCCCAATAGGATCGGCTCGACCAGCGCGCGATGGATCGGCGCTTCGAAGCCTTCGATGTGAGCACCGGCCATCAGACCAGCGCTCCGCCGCCGAAGCTGAAGAAGCTCAGGAAAAAGGACGAGGCTGCAAAGGCGATCGAGAGACCAAAGATGATCTGGATGAGCCGCCGAAATCCGCCCGCGGTCTCGCCAAACGCCAATGTCAGCCCGGTGACGATGATGATGATCACCGCGACGATCTTGGCGACGGGGCCTTGGACCGATTCCAACACCTGCTGGAGCGGGGCTTCCCACGGCATGCCCGAGCCCGCAGCGTGAGCTGTGGCTGCGGCAACGGTCAG
>JBCCBN010000288.1:0-1546 GCA_039034035.1 Pseudomonadota bacterium | reverse complement strand
GCCAAGGTCAGGCTGTACGATCACCAGACCCGCCGGCAGCCCACAAATCCCGAGCGCCACGACCACGTCTTTGAACGACGGCGGTAGCGGCCGATCCTGGAAGTACCAGGCCACCATCATGGGCACCGCCAGCTTCAAAAGCTCTGAAGGCTGAAAGCGAAAGACGCCCGGCACTTCGAGCCAGCGCTGACTGCCGTTAACCGTCACGCCATTCGTGATGACCAGCGCGACCAGCACCACACTGACGATGTAGATGGGCGGCGACCAGCGCAGATAGAAGCTCGGCGAGAACTGGGCTGCAACGAACATAACAGCCAGGCCAAGACCAATCCGCGTGACCTGCGACAGCACGATCGCCATGTTTCGGTCCGCTGCGCTGTACAGAACGATCAACCCAAAGGTCAGCACCATCCCTAGCAGCATGAGCAGGGGCGGATCCCAAGCGACGGTCACCCTCGATGCGACCGGGGCACTACCCGCGCTCGGGAGCCGACGAACGAAGTCCTGGCCGCTCACTGCCGCGCCAGCTGCGGTAGCAGATAGGCGTCCATCACTTCCCGAGCAACGGGACCCGCGACGCTGCTGCCCCCACCCCCGTTTTCTACCAGCACCGCAAGCGCAAGCTGCGGGTCATCGGCCGGGGCGAAGGCGATGAACCAGGCGTGTTTGCGCCGATACTCATCGAGCTCTTCTTCGTCGTACTCTTCGCCCTGGCGGATCTCGACCACCTGCGCCGTGCCGGACTTCCCGGCCATACGGTAGGGGATGTCCTGGCCGATATAGGCCCAGGCGGTGCCGTTCTGGCCATAACCGCGGCGCCCACGGTGCACGACGTCTTCCATCGCATCCACCATGCGCTCCCAGTCTTCCGGCGCCGGACCCAGGACTGGCGGCATCGCGAAATCGGAGTTGAATTCGTTCAGAGGCTCATCGCTCGAGAGCAGGAGCCGGGGTGCGACAAAGCGGCCGCGGTTGGCGAGAACAGACGTCATGGTCGCAAGCTGCAGCGGCGTCACCAGCAGATCTCCCTGGCCGATCCCGTAGTTGACGTTGTCGCCTGGATACCAGACTTCCCCCTTGGCGCCGCGCTTCCAGATCGGATCGGGGACCAGGCCAGCGCTCGCGCCAGCTACATCGAGCGCAGTCCGCTGTCCCAGGCCGAACTGCCTGGCAAAACCGGCGATGTCGTTCGCCTCGAGCCGTGTTCCAAGATCGTAAAAGTAGACGTTCGACGAGCGGTAGATGGCGCGGCGCATATCGACTTTGCCCTGGCCGCCGGTATTGCCCCGGGTCCAGCTCCAGTCCCGATACACCCGGTTCTGATCCGGCAGCTTGAAGTAGCCGTTGTCTTCAATGATCTCTTCCCAGGAGATCTTGCCTTGGCTGATCCCGGCCAGACCCACGACCGGCTTAAAGGTGGATCCCGGCGCGTACTGGCCGTTGATCGCCCTGTTAAACAGCGGCGTATCTCGGGACTCGCTCAGATCCCGGTATTCTTCACCGCTGATGCCGGTGACGAACAGGTTCGGGTCGTAGCCGGGATTGC
>JBCCBN010000287.1:0-1580 GCA_039034035.1 Pseudomonadota bacterium | reverse complement strand
GGTCAAATCGCGCCCGAACCTAGCACGCAGATCGGGGTCCGGCACCATATGCGAGAGATCGCGAACGACACCCGCCGCCCTCGTCTCGAACCCCGGGCGTTCGGTGGCATCAAGTTCTTCTGCCTTGAGCCTTAGCGCTTCGATGGTTTTCTCGGCATAGTCGATGGCCTCACCGACCGTACGAATGGTCTCCATATCGACCTCTCCTGCGGTGAATCTGTAGGGTGTGTCCGAGCCGATTGAGGCCGCCATGCGGCGCATCGCGTAGGCCAGATGTTTCTGATCCATACGATCCAGCACATCGGCGAGGGCGCGGTAGTCCTTGGCAAACGCTATCACCTGCGCCTTGGCGATGGCCCGCTCTTCGGGCGACGGCGCGATCTCGCGCGGCAGACGCGCCTCGTCCTTTGCCCGGTAAATTTCAGCGATACCGGGGGCCTTCTCGAAGAAGCCGCGCTCGAGCCGGGTCGTGGCCTCAAGCAAGACACCGTAGCGTTCGGCGATCTCCGCCTGCTTTTCCCGCATCAGCTGGGGCGACATCACGCCCTCGGCCCAGCAGGAGAACCAGGTGCCGTTGGTGAGGCCCCGGTTGTTCAGCAGGACATGCGCATGCTTGTGGGCCCGGTCATCATGCACCGAGAGCACGTAGTCCCACTGATCGCCGTAGTCGCCACTCTCAAAGAAATGCTCGGCCCAGTCGAGTGCGATCTCGCGTACCTGATCCACCGTGACGTCGGTCGGGAACGATAGCAGCATATGCGAGGTAAACCCGAGCTTCGTCGTACCCCGCCAGGATTGCGCCCAGGCCTCCACGATCTCCGCCTTCTGCGCCTCGGTCAGCACGGCCTCAGACGTCAGCGGGTTGGTCATCGTCGCGTAGGTATAGACCGCCTTGTCGTTCACATAAGACAGCTGGTTGCCAAGGCTCTGCTTCGTCTTGCACCCCCCTGCCCTGATCCGCTTGAACACCGCGGCGCGGCTCTCCGGCATAACTGACTTCAGCAGATTGCGCGCCGAGGCCCGACCCACGCGCTGGTAACTGCGACCTTGCCGCCGCCCTGCCAGCCGCGCGTCTATGCGCGCCTGACGCTGACCCTGGATGCGCTCCGTCTCCCAGAGCTTGCCAATGACAGCGTGATAAAGGGCGAGCGGCTCAGACATGGTCCACCAAATCCTCAGGCGCGTCTGAAGCCTCGGGATCCGCCGCGTTCCACCCCACGCCCCGTCGCTGACAGGCCGACGCTTTGAGCGCGGCAAGATCGCGATAGGTGCGCTGCGCGAGATCATGCAGCGCGACAAGCGTTGCACGGTTCTCCGGGGACAGCGTCAACTTTCCACGTTGAACCGCCTTCGCCAAAACACGGCCGCTGTCTGCAACGTCTTGTGCCTGCTGCAACGTCTTCGAGAACGCCCGGAGATCGTCTCGCATCAGATCGAGCAGCCCACACCGGGCCCGCACAACCGCCTGCAAGGCCTGGCTGCGGCTCGTAAAGCCGCGGGCCAGCCAAGCCGCATCGAAGGCGGCCATTTCAGAGGTCGCCGCGCGGAAACTCACCGTGACCGAAGGGTCTCGAACCTCC
>JBCCBN010000286.1:0-1599 GCA_039034035.1 Pseudomonadota bacterium | reverse complement strand
GGGCGCCATGCCTTGCTCTATGAGGCCGGATACGAGAGGCAGCGCGGCGTAGCCGTTGAGATAGGCAGGCACGCCCACGAGGGTTGCGATCAGGACCGAGGCGATTCCGTCGCCGCCCACGGCCGTGGCCACCCATTCAGCGGGGATGTAGGCAATCATCAGGCTTTCCAGCACGAAGGCCAGCGTAAGCCATTTGAACAGAAACAGCGTCGTCTTCAGACCCTCGCGTGCGAACTTCGCGAGCCGCGCCTCCTCGCGCCAGAAGGCCCAGACCGGGGGCTTTGGATCGCGGACCCCAGACGCCCCGCAGCCGCCGTTGCCCACGCCCTCGCGCAGGGGCTCGGCAAAGGCTCCGGCCCGGTTCAGCATCAGCGTCGCGTAGCCACCGAACAGACCCAGCCCGATGGTTGCGAACGTCTTTGCGGTCGCGAACTCGAAGCCCAGCACGCCGACCGTGAGCGCGTACATGGACGGGTCGATCACCGGCGAGGCGAGCCAAAACGCCATCACCGCGGAGAGCGGCACGCCCATGGCGAGAAGCGCGGCGATCAGCGGGATCACCCCGCAAGAGCAGAACGGCGATAGCCCGCCCAGAGCGGCGGCAAGCGCGATCATCAGAACGGGCGCACCTGTGAACGCCTTGGCGATCAGGCTGTCCGCCCCGGTAGCGCCCGCATAGGCGGCGAGGCCGATCGAGAGAAGCAAGTAGGGCGCAGTCTCTAGTAGCGCGTGGGCGGTGAACACGAGACTCTCGCCGCCCTGCGTGGGATCGAGCAGCGCGATCACCGCAAGGATCACGGCGGTGGTGAGCCAGACGCGCTCGCTCGACCAGACATGGCGCCCGATAGAAACCCCGCGGCCCGACAGGTGAAGGATGGCTTCGGTCATCGTGTCATTCCTAGATTTGTAGTTATTTTGGGACAAAAAATGCCAGTACGACACGTCATGCGGCGTCTTCCCTGAGCGCGACACCTTGGCAGCATTCCTCGGTCAGGAAGCGCAGCGCGCGGTTCATGGCTGTATAGTCCGCGCGGTTGACGACCTCCCGCCCCCGCTTCTCCTGCACGACGAGACCGGCCGAGACGAGTTGGCGCAAGTGATGGGCGAGCGTCGAAAGCGGCAGCCCGGTATGGCTCGCGATGTCGCCGACAATCAGCCCATCGTCGCCTGCCCGAACGAGCAAACGATAGACGCCGAGTCGCGCCTCGTGGCCAAGGGCGGCAAGCGCACGGGCGGTGGGAGCGGTTTGATCCATACCAATCACATAACTAGAGAGATAGTTTCTTGCAACCCGGACTTATCGCTAATTGCCCTGCTTTGGGCCGGGCGAGGAACGCGTTTGGAGGCGTTCTCGATGGGTGCAGGCTCTTGGCACGAGCGGCGGCACAAGGCGGAGGACCGCGACGAGCGGCAAGACGGCCAGCGCGAGGGCGACGACGTCGGGGAGGAACGGCGCGATCCCCTCGATCCCCACCGCGTCGAGCGCGAGCGGCCCTTGCGAGAACCCCGCGAAGAGGCAGGCCACGTAGCCTGTGATGACACGAACGCGGATCTCTTCGTGTGTGACGGAGTTGATCCAGGCATCGCCCGCGAGCCAGG
>JBCCBN010000285.1:0-1626 GCA_039034035.1 Pseudomonadota bacterium | reverse complement strand
TGGGGGAACGGAAAAATCAGCGAGCAGGTCGGCGGCCCATCCAAGACCGGCACCGGACAGGAACGGCGCGGCAAATCCGGATGCGCCGTGCTCTGCAAGGATCGCATCGATCTGCTTTTGGCTTTCGGGATCGGAGGCGCCGCAAAGCGCCAGCGCAACCGGTCCAAGGCCGAGTTCGAACAGGCGGTTGCCGCGCGCGGATTGGAGATAATAATGTCGCTTGGGCGTGGCGCGCGCGATCAGCTCGACCTGCGCTTCATTGAGACCAAAGCGCTCATAGGCAGCGCGCGATTGCGGCTCGATCGCGCGGTCATTGGGGAGCAAGATGCGCTGCGGGCAGCTTTCGATAATTGCGGGTGCAATCGAGCTGTCCGCGATATCGGCGAGGCTCTGCGTCGCGAAGACGACCGACACGTTCTTCTTGCGCAGGACTTTGAGCCATTCGCGGATGCGGCTTGCAAACAGCGGATGATCGAGGAAGACCCAGGCCTCATCCAGGATCAGCAGGGTTGGCCGCCCGGTGAAACGCTCTTCGAGCCGGTGGAAGAGATAGGTGAGCACCGGCGCGACAACGCCTGCTTGGCCCATCAGCGCTTCGGTCTCAAAACACTGGACATCGGCAAAGGCGAGATCGTCTTCGGCGGCATCTAGCAAGCGCCCATAAGGGCCTTCGAGCGTGTAAGGAGCGAGCGCCTGACGCAGCGCAGAGGATTGGAGCAAAAGCGACAGGCCGGTCAGCGTACGCTCCTCGCGCGGCGCGGTGGCGAGATTGGTGAGCGCCGACCACAAAGTGTCCTTCATCTCTGGTGTGACGGTCACATTCTCATGGGCGAGCAGTGCGCCGATCCATTCGGCGGCCCAGGCGCGGGTTTCGGTGCGATCGATATCGCGCAAGGGCTGGAACGCGATTTGCGCACCGTCTTCACCCTCACCGCCAAGGCCAAGCGCATGATGGATACCGCCCATCGCCAGTACCGCTGCGCGCGCGGAGAATCCCTTGTCGAAGACAATGATTTGCGCGTCTCGATAACGGCGGAACTGAAGCGCGAGGAACGCCAGCAGCACCGATTTGCCCGCGCCCGTCGGTCCGACAACCAGCATATGGCCGACATCGCCGACATGGGTTGAAAGCCGGAAAGGGGTTGATCCGCCAGTCTCTGCATGCAGGAGCGGCGGGCCATTCAGATGATGGTTGCGCACCGGCCCCGCCCAGACCGAGGAGATCGGCATAAGATGGGCAAGGTTCAGCGTGTGAACCAGCGGTTGGCGGATATTGGCATAGGCATGACCGGGCAGCGAAGAGAGCCAGGCTTCGACCGCATTGACGTTTTCGCGCAGAAGCGTGAAGCCAAGCCCGTTGACGATCCTCTCGACCGCCCGGACCTTCTCCTCGACCCGCTCGCAGTCGGTATCGGCAACCGTGATCGTGGTCGTGAGATAACCGAACGCGACATGATCGCCGCCCAATTCCTGTGTTCTGCATAGTGACGCGGCAGACGACAAGGCCTTTCTAATCTTTGCGGAAATGACCGCAGTGCGTCAGGACGTGGCAGCAGATCTGTCGCGCTTCATGTCCCAATACGCATCATCGCCGCCGATCTGCTCGCCGTGCTTGTCTCTGATTTG
>JBCCBN010000284.1:0-1699 GCA_039034035.1 Pseudomonadota bacterium | reverse complement strand
GTCGTCCGCGGGCTCTCATGCGAGGCGATCGTTTGCGCCATCTCGAGCGCCCCACCGTTCTCGAGGAACGCCGTGATCCCCGTTGCCCTAAACGTATGATTACAGATCTCGCCCGCAATCCCTGCATCCTTCGCCCGCCGCCGCACGAGATCGAGCGCGTTGCGCGCCAAGAGCGGCCGGTCCGACAACACCCCCGTTCGCCCGAGCGCCGATCGGAACAGCGGCGCGCGCTTCTCCTCCCCGATCCCGGCCGCCTCGATGTACTCGAGGAGCCAGGCCTCAAGATTGTGATGCGCCGGCAGCTCGTGATGCTTGCCGCCTTTCTCATGCAGCCGCACCCACCACCGCCGGCCATTGGGATGGAAGTCTCGCACCTCCATGGCGACGGCAGCACCCACGCGCGCGAAGGAATAGACCAGGAGCCCGATGAAGGCCCGATCGCGCCGCCCGACGACGCTGGAGACATCGATCGCCTCGAGCAGCCGGCGCGCGTCGTCCCGCGCCAACACCGGCGTCTTGCCCCGCCGCACCACATGTTTCGGGCCGCGCACGGCCGCGGCCGGGTTCACCGGGATCACCTGACCGGTCACCAGCCAGTCGAACAGCATGCGGATTGCCGCCAGGCGGAGTTTCACGGTGGGGGCGGATCGATGCTGGCCGAGCGCCTCGACATAGGCCGCGACATGCATCGGCGTGACCGCGCACAGGTCCCCTGCCCCGCCGGCCTCGAGGAAGGCGCAGAACTCGCGCACGGCTTGGGCATAGGCCCGGCGCGTGTTCGGATTGCGGATCGTGACCGTGAAGAACTCCCAGAAGCGCCGCTCGGCCTCGGGGCCGGAGGCGGTGATCAGGGCGGGTGCCTGGCCGGGGCTAACCAGGCTGGTGTCAGAGCTGGAGAGCGGGATCAGCTCGTTCATTCGCTCTCCTTCTTGCAGAAATAGAGCGCGATATAGGGCGGCATGTTGTTGTGGGATTTGCCTGCTAACTCGTCCTTCTTCGTCGTATAGTAGCTTCCTTCAATTTCAGGCGAACTTGTATCGCTGGGTAAGACATACGTATATGGGCCTTGACCGAGGCGCGGATCGACTGCGCCTCCAGCATAAACGCCAACGCCGTGTTCATGATACGGTATTTCATCTACTGTGAGTGTGTGTGTCTCAGCCCCGCCTTGCTCCTGAAATTCTCGACGCGTCAGGCCGCCACTTTCTCCACCTGGAGGTGTAGCGCCAACGATCGCCCTCCCCCGGCCAGAGGCAAAGTCAATCCAGCCCATTGGGCAACCTGCAGCGCTGTCAAAGGCAATCACTGTACCCTCTGGGATCACCGTCGTTGCTTCTGAAAGGCGTTTGATCAGCGCATCACCCGTCAGCAATCGAGTAGCGACGTCTCCAGCTGCAACCTGGCCTGCTCGGACCTTAGCCGCATTCTCGACCACGAAGTATCCTGCGACACCAAGCACAGCGATCGCCCCCCCAAGGAAAGAGGCCATAAGAACGGCGACATCCCACTTCTGACCGGAGGAGAGGCGTCGCGAGATGTCATGCGCTTCGATCAGCTCCCGTACGTGGTCACGTTGATCAGCATTGAGCATTTGAAATCTCCTTCCTCAAATTGTCCTAACGTCATTCTACCTCAACCTTTACATCCGATAAAGAGAATTATCGGATGTAACTTGCTGATGTAATTGAGTGGCTGTTGG
>JBCCBN010000283.1:0-1701 GCA_039034035.1 Pseudomonadota bacterium | reverse complement strand
TCATGGCGTTTCCTTTCACGCGGCCTTGGAGTGCGCGCCGTGCTCGTACTCCTCAAGGAAGGCGAGCAGCTCTTCGCGGTAGCCGTAGTAGTCGGGGTGCTCGAGCAACGCCTTGCGCGAACGCGGGCGTGGCAGGTTCACGGGCATAATCTTGCCGATGCGCGCATTGGGGCCGTTGGTCATCATTACGACCCGGTCCGCCAGCAAGATGGCCTCGTCGACATCGTGGGTGACGCAGATCGCGGTGACCCGGGTGCGCGACCAGACCTCCATCAGCACCTCCTGCAGCTCCCAGCGCGTGAGGCTGTCAAGCATGCCGAAGGGCTCGTCTAGGAGCAGCAGCTTTGGCGAGAGCGCAAAGGCCCGGGCGATGCCCACCCGTTGCTTCATGCCGTTGGAGAGGTCCGCGGCCGGCTTGTCCATGGCATCCGCAAGTCCGACGCGCTCAAGGTAGTACTCCACCACATCCTGACGCTCGGCTGTGCTCGCCTTTGGGTAGACCCGGTCTACACCGATCGCGACGTTCTCCTTGGCGGTCAGCCAGGGGAACAGCGATGGCGACTGGAAAACCACCGCTCGCTCCGGATCCGCATCGGTCACATGCTTGCCGTCGAGCACGATGCTGCCGGCGGAGATTGGGTTGAGCCCGGCGGTCATTGTCAGCACGGTTGACTTGCCACAACCCGAATGGCCGATCAGGGAGATGAACTCGCCCTTGTTCAGGCTGAGCTCAAAATCCTCCACCACGGTGAGCGGCCCCTTCGGTGTCGGGTAGACCTTTGAGAGCTGCGAGAACTGGAGATAGCGGTCCTGCACCAAGCTGCGGGCGGCCTCGGCATAGGCCTTTGGCGTGCCGTGGATGGGCGTCACTTCGGGCAGGACCCGGGTTTCCTCAGTCTTCGCCGCGATCCCGACATTCATAAGATACTGCGTGACTTTCGCACGCAGATGCTTGAAGGCCGGGTTGTGATTCATCGCTGTCCGGTCGCGCGGTCGGGCGAGCGGGTTCTCGAACTCCGCCCCCAGGCTGCCGTCCGGGTTGAGCGCCAAAATGCGGTCGGCAAGCAGAATTGCCTCGTCCACATCATTGGTGATCAAGACCACAGTGCGCCGGTCGGCCTCCCAGATCCGCTCGATCTCGTCCTGGAGATTCGCCCGCGTCAGCGCATCGAGCGCCGATAGGGGCTCATCCAATAGCAACACCTCCGGCTGCATCGCAAGCGCCCGGGCCACAGCAACGCGTTGGCGCATACCGCCTGATAGCTCGGCCGGACGACGGTCGAGCGCATGGCCGAGGCCCACCATCTTCACATAGTGGTGCACCAGATCCTTGCGCTCGCCCCGGCTCTTGCCACCGTGGACCGCGTCAACTGCAAGGCTGACGTTCCCCTCGACCGTCAACCAAGGCATCAGCGAGTAGGACTGGAACACCACGCCGCGGCGCGGATCAGGCCCGGCGATGGGGGCGCCGCGGAACAGCGCCTCCCCCCGATCCGGCGTGTCCAAGCCCGCCAGCATGTTGATCAGCGTAGTCTTGCCGGTACCGGAGAAGCCGAGGATCGCAAGGAACTCGCCCTCCGACACGCTGAGATCGATGTCACGCAGCACCTCGGTGCGACCGGCCCCATCGCCATAGCCTTTCGAGACGCCTTTGAGCTCAAGTACAGCCATGCCGATCACCGCTTGTCCGAGTGCGTGAAG
>JBCCBN010000282.1:0-1707 GCA_039034035.1 Pseudomonadota bacterium | reverse complement strand
TAAATTTCTGGCGGTTAAGCTGTGCTCGGGCAGACCCGCCGGCGCCACGGGCCCGGCAAACACACAGCCCTGGGCCGCGTCGGGCGCCGGGATATCCGTGCGGGCCGAGGTCACGTAGAGCGTCGCGAGATCCGCCCCGCCAAATGCCGGGCACGAGCTGTGGAGCGCGGGCAGCCGCACCGCGCGGTCGAACTGCCCGTCAGGCAGGTAGCGCGCCACACGCGCCGCACCCCACTGGGCATTCCACAACGCGCCCTCGCAATCGATCACAGCACCATCCGGGTTCAGGCCCTCGGCCGTCAGATCCACGAAGATCTCCGGCGCATCGGTGGGCCAGCCGTCCGCGTCCAGCCTGACGCGCATGATCTGCCGGGTCGGCGTGTCGGTGAAATAGGCATGGCTGCCATCCGGCGAAAAGCAGATCGCGTTTGGCACGGTGATGGCGTCGTAGAGCGGGCGCATCTCGCCGCGATAGAAGCGATAGATCGCCCCGGCGCCGGGTTCCAGCGCCTTGCCCATGGTGCCGATCCAGAACCCGCCCCGCGGGTCCGCGCGACCGTCATTCGGGCGGGTGGTGGTGCTCCCCGCCTCCAGCGCGGCGATGTGATTCTGTCCGCCGGTCCGCAGATCGAAGCGCCAGAGCGCGGTTTCCGAGGCGATCAGCAGCGTATCGCGGTCGATCCAGCCCGCAGCCGACACCATCTGATCGAACTGCCACTCCAGCACGCCGGTCCGGTCACGGCTGAGCAGTTTCCGGCCCAGGATGTCGAACCAGAAGAGCTGCCCGCGTCCGGGATGCCAGAGCGGCCCCTCCCCCAGGCTGCAATGGCGGTCGTCGAACAGGCCGAGCTCATCCGCGCCGGTGCTCACACCCAGCCCCCATCGACGATGAAGTTCTGCGCCGTGCACATGGCCGAGGCACTGGAGGCCAGGAACAGCGCCATATCCGCGATATGCCTTGGCTGGAGCTTGTCGGGGAGGCACTGGTTTTCGGCAATCGCGCGCTCGCCCGCCTCGTCCAGCCAAAGGCGTTTCTGCTTTTCGGTCATGACCCAGCCCGGGACCAGGGTGTTGACCCTGATCCGGTCGGCCCCCAGATCGCGCGCCAGCGTCCGGCTGAGCCCGTGCACCGCCGCCTTGGAGGACGCATAGGACGGGAATCCCCCCTGCGGGACCATCCAACTGATCGAGCCGAAATTGATGATCGAGCCACCGCCGGCCTCGCGCATCATCGGTGCCACGGCCTGGGCGGCGAACAGCATGTGTTTCAGGTTCACGCCGACCAGGGCGTCATAATGCTCGGGCGTCAGGTCGCTCAGCGCGTGGCGCACGTCGTTGGCGGCGTTGTTCAGCAGAACGGTGATCGGGCCCTGGCGCTCGGCCGCCTCGCGGATCGCGGCCTGATAGGCGGGGGTGTCGGTGATATCGCAGGGCAGAAAGGTCGCCCCGGTCTGGCGCGCCAGCGCCTGCCCCTCGGTTTCGGCGATGTCGACGAAGCAGACCCAGGCCTGCTGTTCGGCGAACTGGCGCACCAGCGCCTCGCCAATGCCCGTGGCCCCGCCCGAGATGAACACGCTGCGTCCGGCCAGGTCGGGATAGCTTGGCATCCTCAGGCCTTTCGCTTGTTGTAGACATCGAAGATCACGGCGGCCAGCAGCACCAGACCCTTGATCACCTGCTGATAGTCGATCCCGATCCCCATGATCG
>JBCCBN010000281.1:0-1733 GCA_039034035.1 Pseudomonadota bacterium | reverse complement strand
TTCCTGAGCCTGTACCTCCGGAGATCAGAACATTGCATCGCGAATGACCAATAATTCTAAGAAGCTCCGAGCCTGGAACAGAGATCGATCCAAAGTTGACCAGGTCCTCGAGGCGCAGCTTGTCCTTTTTAAACTTACGAATGGTGAGCGTAGGTCCATCAATGGCCAGAGGCGGCGCGATGACGTTCACACGCGAGCCATCAAGCAGGCGCGCGTCACAGATCGGGCTGGCTTCATCGACGCGGCGGCCAACCTGGCTCACAATCCGCTGACAGATGTTCATGAGCTGGGCATTGTCGCGGAATCGGACGTTGGTCCGTTCGATCTTGCCGCTGACCTCAATATAGCAGGTGTCGGCGCCATTCACCATGATATCGGCGATGTCATCGCGCGCCAACAGCGGTTCCAGCGGGCCGTAGCCGAGCACGTCGTTACAGATGTCATCAAGCAATTGTTCCTGCTCGGAGATCGACATCACGAAGTTCTTGATGGCGATGATCTCGACCACAATGTCGCGGATCTCTTCGCGCGCGCTCTCGGCGTCGAGCTGAGCCAGCTGCGCCAGGTCGATCGTATCGATCAGCGCGTTGAAGACCGTCATCTTGGTATTGAAATACTGTTCGGACCGCGCCTCGGTATCGCGGGTCTTGTCCGGCTTGGCGGCCGGTGGCGGCTTGACCTCCACCGCCGCAGCTTTCGGAGCCGGCGCAGGCGCTTCCTTGGCCGGAGCCGGTGCCTTAGTTTCCTTAGGTGCAGGCGCAGGCTTCGGCGCCGGGCGCGGTGCCGTCAACGTGTCACCGCCACTCCCCGATTTCTTTTTTCCGAACGCCATGGCGGTAACCCCCTAGACTTACTTGCCCAGCAGTTTCTGGATGAAGGATTTTGGACGGGTCTCGATCCGCTGGCCCGTGATCAGGGTTGCGAGATAGTCGATTGCCATGGATGGTTTCGCCGCCGGATCGGTTTCAGAGATCATCTGCCCATTGTTCGAGGCCATGCCGAACAATTGCGGCTCGAACGGAAGCACCACCGAGGGTTCGACACCGATGGCGGCGGCAAAATCCTTGACCGGAATTTCGGGCCGCTTCGGCATGCTCGCCATGTTCAGGACGATTTTCGGCTGCTCGTCATTTGGGCGGCGCGGCATCAACTGGTCGATGATGTTCTTGCCATTGCGCAAGGATGCGAGATCGGGCTGGCAGACCAGCACCACCTCCTCGGCGGCCACCAGGGTGTCGACCATCCAGCGCGACCACACATGCGGCAGGTCCAGCACGACAAATGGTACGTTCCGGCGCACGGTTTCGATGACGGCGCTGTAGGCGTCATCATCGATCTCGTAGGTTTCGGTGACGCTGGCGGGCGCCGCGAACAGGGACAAACGGTCGGTCGCCTTGGCGAGCAGTCGCTGGACCACCGCATCATCGGCCCGTTCCGGATCGGAGAGGGCGTCGATCACGGTCTGCTGCGGGTCCTCGTTGAAATCGAGCGCTGTGGTGCCGAACGAGACGTCCAAATCCACGAGCGTGGTGTTGAAACCGCCATTCTCGGAGATCGCCCAGGCAAGGTTGTGGGCTATGGTGGACGATCCGACCCCGCCCTTGGCACCGACCACGGCAATCGACCGGCCCAGGAAAGGCGAGTCCGGATCGGTGAACAGTTCCGAGATCGACCCGATGATGTGCATTGGCTTGACCGGGGGAACGATGTATTCGCTGACGCCGCGCGCGGTG
>JBCCBN010000280.1:0-1820 GCA_039034035.1 Pseudomonadota bacterium | reverse complement strand
GCACCTGGCTCCGGCGCAGCTGTCGCCGCACCACCGGCGCCCCATCCGCGCCGACGCCGTGCACTTGAAAGACGGTCTTCGCCAGATCGATGCCGACAGTCGTAACCCCGTCCATGGATGGCTCGCTTCGGTGGACTGCTCAACAACTCCCCACCGTGGCACATCGCGATGCCGGGAGCGGGAGCCATCCACCCCATCAATGGCGCCTCAACGAACGGCCCCGCGCGCCCGGCGTCGGGCTGGGAAAGGTCAGGTCGAGAACCAGGTCGATATGCTCCGGCGACGGTTCGTCATGCCGCGACCGACGTTCAGATCCCATGCCGACCTGAACGCCTGGCTCGAGGACCGCTGCATCGCCCATGCCAGGGCGAACAAACATCCCGACATTCCGGACAAGACGATCTGGGAGATGTTCGAGGCCGAGCAGACGAGCCTCGTGCCTATGCCGGCCGTTTCGATGGCTTCCATGCCGTGCCGGCGTCGGTCTCCAAGACCTCATGCAGTTCGACAAGACCCGTTACTCCGTGGATGCCCGCGCGGTCGGACGGCCCGTCGAGATCCGCGCCTGTGCCGACCGGCTGGAATGGAATGCTGGCAGGATGGTCAGGGCCCGCCATGATCGCGCCTTCGGTCGCGGCAAGACGATCTACGGCCCGCTTCATTACGTCCCGGTTCTGGCCCGCAAGCCCGGCGGTGATCGGCAGGTGGTCGACATCCTCGGCGCTTGCTCACCGATGGCCTGGACGCCGTTGAAGCGGCCTGCGCCGAGGCCCTGTCTCACAACGCCCAATCCGCCGGCGTGATCTTGAACATCCCGGCGCGTCGCCCGCGAACCGCCGCCACCCCTGACAATCGCAACGCCGGATGCGCTGAAGCTGGGCCGCGAGCCTGCCGCCAATTGCGATCGCCATGACAGCCTGAGGAGACCACCGAAGGGAACGATCGCGGGTGCTGGACGGCATGGGCCGGCTGAAGCTCTAGGGCATGAGGAAGCCTAGGACGAGATCATCGCCACGGCGGTCAAGCGCCAACACGAGCCGCAACAGATCATTGGCGACCTCCTGACAGCCGAAATCAGTGAGAAACAGGCGCGCCCGATCAAGGGCCAGATCACCATCGCCAAACTGCCCTGCGCGAAGGAGGTCGACGAGTTCGCCTTCGAAGCGGCCGAGGTCAACGAGACCCTGGTGTGCGACCTCGCCACTGGCAACCTCCTCGATCATCAGCGCAATCTTGTGCCGATCGGTGGCACCGGAAATGGTGCGGGCGGCGGGACTCGAACCCGCACGGCGGTTAAGCCTCCGGATTTTAAGTCCGGTATGTCTACCAATTCCATCACGCCCGCCACTTCCATCACGCCCGCATGCCGAACCGCCGGCGCGCAACCCTATCCCGGGGTTAAGGGCCGCGGTAGGGGTGCGGTGGTCTCCTCGACCGAACCGAGACCGGCCGCCTCCAACGCGGCGCGCAGCGCATCGGTGACAAGCGCAAGCCGAACCTCGTCCTGCGACCGCAGCACAAGGCTGCAGCCAAACCGTCCGTTGCGCTGAAACGGGTAGGAGCCGATGGCAATATCCGGGTTTGCGTCGGCGATCCCGGCCAAAAGCTCAGCCACGCCGCCTTCGGGCGCGTCGACCCGCAGGCTGCGCGAGACAAGCGGCGCCCCACCCGACAGGCCGGGCAACACCGTCTCGACCATGGCGTGGAACACCGCCGGCACCCCGGCCATGACATGGACATTGCCAAGTTTGAACCCCGGCGCCTTGGACACCGGATTGTCGATCAGCTCCGCGCCATCTGGAATGCGCGCCATGCGCAGG
>JBCCBN010000279.1:0-1824 GCA_039034035.1 Pseudomonadota bacterium | reverse complement strand
GCCTGCAACCCCTATCTCGGTGCCGCCATGTGTCTTGCCGCGGGTCTCGAAGGGATCGCAGAAGGCCTCGACCCGGGCGATCCGAACACCGACAACATGTACCTTGTCTCGGACGAGGAACGGGCAAAGCGGGGGATCGAGATGCTGCCCCGGACCCTGGATGAGGCGGTCCGCGCGTTCAAGGCCGACCCGCTCTCCAAAGCCGTCTTCGGAGAGGCGATGTTCAACGCCTGGGTCGAGTATAAGGAACAGGAGTGGCTCTCCTACCTCAACCACGTCTCGGATTGGGAGATGAAGCGCTATCTGCGGATGTTCTGAGGCATGGCAGGGCGGCTTTCGTCACGAGCCCTTCTCCGCGCGAGAGAAGACGCCGGCGGAGCCGCCCCGCCCGACGACACTTGGTATCAGGCCGCAGCCTTCATGATCGGCTGAAGCTTCTGCCACTCGGCCCGAAGCAGGTCGACATTGGCCCGCATTCTGGCAATCGTTCGCTCGGCCTGGGCATCGAGCGCCTCGATCTCCTTCACCAGCTTTGCAGCACCAGCAGGGTCTGACTGGGCCATCGTCTCGAACCGGGTCTGCATCGCTGCGATCTTCTTCGCATCGCCGAGCCAGTCCGCGAGGTAAGCTTTGTTCTGCGCGCTCGCCTTGGCCATCTTCTTCTCGATCGCGTGGCTGTCGTCGATCCGCTTGCGGAGGCGTTTGCGGGCGTCGTCCAATTCTTCCGCCTGACTGGCGACCTCGGCACCGTTGTTGCGCACCGAGTCGACGTTCTTGGTGATCCGCGGAGCATAGTCCCGCACCGTCATGACCGGCACCTTTCCACCCGATTGGCGCACCGCCTTCAGAGCAGATTTCGCGATCCGACCGGTGGGCTTCTGACCCTGCAGTTTCTGCCACTTCTTGAGGGCCGCCTCAGTGCGCTCGCCGAACACGCCGTCCTCCTTAAGCTTCAGGCCGAGCGCGCTGTGCCCGTTCATCGCCTTTTGCAGCGCCTTCACATCGCTGCCTTTCGAACCGTTCATCAAATCCGACATCGTCCTATCTCCTCTCAATCGAATTGCGCCTCAGAATGCGAAAAGGCGCCTTGGGTTAAGTCGGCAGGATCGAGCCGGCTCTGCGGTGCGGAGGTGGTCGATCCGATGCGAGAGAGATGGCGGGCGCGGATTTCACCGCTGTTTCTGAACAGGCCACGCCGTGTAACCAGATGATTGCGCCGTGTTTCAGCGATGTGTCCGTGGCGCGGGCCAAGACGGCGGTGCAGACTGGTGGGACCGCGGAGCGGGCTGCGCCCAGTTCCACTTCCCACTTCGCCCGGAGATTGTGATTATGGACTTCCCGCTTCACACCACCGAGACAGCGCCCGAGGACGCGCGCGAGACCCTGGCCGAGGTTGAGGCCGATTTCGGGATGATACCCAATCTCGAGCGCACCATGGCCACGGCCCCCGCGCTGCTCCAGGCCTATGCGTCCGCTTGGGGGCTGTTCGATGACACCTCACTTGATCCCATCGAGCGGCAGGTGGTCTATCAGACCGCCAATTTTGAGAACGAGTGCGATTACTGCGTACCCTGGCACACGCTGCTGTCTCAGAAGGCAGGGATGGCGGAGGCGGACGTGGACGCGCTGCGGGCAGGCGCGTCGCTGTCGGATCCGCGGCTCGAGGCTCTGCGGGTCTTCACACAGGCGGTAGCCCGCACCCGGGGCAACATCGCCGAGGCGGACCGAGATGCGTTTTTCGCCGCCGGATGGGCACCGCAACAAGCGCTCGAGGTGGTCCTCGGCGTCGCGATCAAGACGATGTCAAACTACACCAACTCAATC
>JBCCBN010000278.1:0-1848 GCA_039034035.1 Pseudomonadota bacterium | reverse complement strand
TGCCGATGATGTAGGCGAAGACCCCGACGAAGAGGGTCTTCTTCACCAGCCGCGCGATGATGTCGTCATCCGCACCCCAGGCCCAGAAGAGCGCGGCCAGCGTGATGTCGATCACGATCAGCGTGGTTGCGAGAAAGGCGACGTCGCCGCCGAGAAGTCCGAAACCGGAATCGATGTAGGAGGCAAAAACCTCGAGAAATCGGTCGATAACACTGACGCCGCCCATCGCCTCACTCCGTCCCGGCCGGCTCTGGAGCCAGATCGAAGAAGCGTTGACGGGCCGCCTCCCAGGCGGCACGGCATTCGGTGTCGGTGACATAGTCTTCGGGCGTTAGGTCACGGCAGTGCGCGAGCGTGCTGCGTAGCGCGTTATCCGTGACCACATGCTCTGTTTCCTCCGGCAAGATCGTCCGGGTGAGTTCCACAGTGGCGGCTAGGACAGCGAGACCGCCCGTGCCGAAGGCGACAAGGCGCAGCGTTCGCGGCGTGTCGAGGGCCATGGTGATCAATCCCCGAAGAAGCGCACGGTGCCGGGAGAGTAGCCGCCGCCATAGTCAAGGAACCGAGCAAGATTTTCCCGGCTCTGCGCCTCAGCGGATGCAATGCGGGCGGCTTCCAGCGCTTCGGCCCGGTTTTGCGCGGCGATGGCTGCGGTCAGATCAGCGATCTGTGTCGACTGCAGGGCGAGGAGCTGGTTCCCGGCCTGCGCGACTTGCAGGGCACCAACGGCGCCCTGGCTTTCTCTGATGAGCACGTCCATCTGGGTGTGCGCGCCGTCGATATTGCCCACGACCGCGGCCTGCACGCGCAACGCGTCCTCGAAGCCCGCGACGGAGGTCTCCCACCGCTCGCGCGCGCCTGCGATCATCGCGTCGAAATCGCCCTCCGCTGCCGCAGCGCCGTAGTCCTGCGCGAAAGCCTGTTCGATGGTGGCCACGTCGAAGGCGAGGCTTCGGGCATCGGCCAACAGGCGCTGCGTTTCGCCGATTGCGTCCTGCAACTGTGCCAGAGACGAATGCGGCAGGGTCGCGAGGTTCAGCGCATCGTTCATCAGCATCTGCGCCTGGTTCTGTATCTGTGTGATCTGGTTGTTGATCTGCTCCAGCGCGCGCGCCGCCGAGAGGATGTTCTCGGCGTGGTTTTGCGGGTCGTAGACAATTCGTAGACCGCCACCAAAGAAAGCCTGAGCCGGTGTCGTCAGGACAGGTGTAAGCGCGAGGGCACCGGCCATCATCGCGGACGCAAGTTTGAGGTGATGGGCAGGGCGGTCAGGTCTGCGGGTCATTCTCGGTCTCCTTCTGGTCGGTGGGTTGGGGTTCGGGAGCGGGTGGCGCCATGGTGCTGCCAAGCAGCTCGACCGCCCAGTCGAGGCCGCGATGGCGCAGCCAGGCGGCGGCGAAACCGTCTCGGCCATGCTCGGCGAGCAACTGGGTAATCGCGGTCTGGTCTGCCTTGGAGGACGCGGCAGTGAAAGCCAGTGCCACCTCACCGAGGCCAAGGGAGAAGAGCCGGTTGCCGCGGCGCGACTGGCAATAGTAGTCGCGCTTCGGCGTCGCGCGGGCGACAATGTCAATCTGGCGGTCGTTCAGCCCGAAATTCTGGTAGATGCGCGCGATCTGTGGCTCGAAGGCGCGCTCGTTAGGCAGGAAGATCCGCGTGGGGCAGCTCTCGATGATGGCGGGCGCGATGAGGGACCCGTCAATATCGGCCAGCGATTGGGTGGCGAAGATCACCGAAGCGTTCTTCTTCCTGAGCGTCTTCAGCCATTCGCGCAGCTGCTCGCCGAAATGGGCGTCGTCCAGCGCGAGCCAGCCCTCGTCGATCAGGATCATGGTGGGCCGGCCATCG
>JBCCBN010000277.1:0-1897 GCA_039034035.1 Pseudomonadota bacterium | reverse complement strand
TCAAGAAGGAAACAGTGGCGGAAAACGCCGCACAGAACACCACAGCGGTCAACACTCTGGTGGGTTTCCGCCGTTCCGAAGTCGTCAAGAGCCTCGGTATCATGGCGGGCTATATCGCCAAGCAGCCCAAACCGTTCGCCAAGCATGTCGGCGCCTATGGCCGGGAGTTGTTCGACATCGTCAAGGGCGACAGCGATCTCGCGCCCCATCCCAAGGACCGCCGCTTCCAGGATCCGACCTGGTCCAAGAACCCGATCTACAAACGCGGCCTGCAGAGCTGGCTCGCCATGCGCCGCGAACTGGATGGCTGGATCAAGGACAGCCAGATGCATCCGGCCGACAAGGCGCGCGCCAAATTCGTGACCGACCTGATCGGCGACACGCTGGCCCCGACCAACAGCCTGCTCGGCAACCCGGCCGCGATGAAGAAGCTGTATGAAACCGGCGGCATGTCCCTCGTCCAGGGATTGAAGAACGCCTATGAGGACCTGACCCAAAATGGCGGTATGCCCAGCCAGGTCGATGGCCGGCCGTTCAAGGTCGGCGAGAACATCGCCAACACGCCCGGCGCGGTGGTCTACAAGACCGAAATGCTGGAGTTGATCCAGTACACGCCGACGACCGAGCAGGTCTATTCCGTGCCGCTGATGATCATCCCGCCGCAGATCAACAAGTTCTACGCGGTCGACATGGCGCCCGACAAGTCCATGATCCGCTTCCTGCTGTCCCAAGGCATCCAGGTGTTTGCCGTCTCCTGGCGCAATCCGGGTCGCCAGCACAGCCATTGGGGGCTCGAGACTTATGTGGAGGAGCTGATCACCGCCTCGGATGCCGTGCGCAAGATCACCCGGTCCAAGCGGTTGAACCTGTCCGGTGCCTGCTCAGGCGGCATGACGATGGCGCTGATGCTGTCGGAGCTGGCCGCACGCGGCGACGACCGCGTCAACGCTTTCACCCTGATGGTCAGCGTTCTGGACGGCAAGAAATCGGATTCCGAGATCGGTCTGTTCGTCACCGATTCCGCCATCGAGGCGGCCCGCCGCCATTCCAAGAAAAAGGGCATCCTGGCTGGCGACGAACTCGCGCGCTCATTCGCCTGGATGCGGCCCAACGACCTGATCTGGAACTATGTCGTCAACAACTACCTGCTGGGCGAGGACCCGCCGCCCTTCGATGTGCTCTATTGGAACAATGACAGCACCAACCTGCCCGCGCAGCTGCATTCCGACTATCTCGACATCTTCCAGCGCCGCTCCTTCCGTCCCGACAAGACCGAGCTTTTCATGGACCACATCATCGACCTGTCGGCCGTCACGCAGGACAATTTCATGATCGCGGGCGTGACCGACCACATCACCCCGTGGAAGGCGTGCTACCGCAATGTGCGCCTGTTCGGTGGCGACACCACCTTCGTGCTGTCCAACTCCGGCCATATCCAGTCGCTCCTCAATCCGCCCGGAAACCCCAAGGCCCAATATTTCGTCAATGAAGACTTCCCGCCCCGCGCCGATCGCTGGCTGGAAGGCGCAGAGAGCTTCGGGGAGAGCTGGTGGCTGCGCTGGAGCGACTGGCTCGGCGAACGCTCCGGCGAGATGAAGGCCGCCCCCAAAAGCCTCGGCAACAAGGCCAACCCGCCCATCGCGCAGGCGCCGGGCGAGTATGTGTTCACTTAAAGAGGCTTCTTGGATGGGGCTTTACCATCGCGCACAAGCACCCCTTGGGTTTCAAGACGCTGGAACGCCTCACGGATCGGCGTCCGCGAGACACCGAAACGATCCGCGAGATCCGCCTCAACCAGACGGTCGCCGGGCCGGAACTCCCCCTTGTCGATGGCATCGAGGACCATGTCATAGGCGTCTCTGGGCAAGGCTTCGTTGGGCATCGGCTCCCCTCACTG
>JBCCBN010000276.1:0-1928 GCA_039034035.1 Pseudomonadota bacterium | reverse complement strand
CTCGTACATGTGGGAGCACCAGGATGCGCTCGTGGTCTTTAGCGCCGGCAACTCAGGGTCCAGTCTCTTCACAGTGGGTACGCCTGCCATGGCCAAGAACACGCTGGCTGTCGGCGCCACGGAAAACCTATTCGCTGGCTGATCTCCGCCGCGCGCGCCCGGAACGAGAACACGATGGAAGAACGCCTGGCCGGTGAACTGGTCGATGCCGTGAACTCCCGCGGGTCCGCCGTGAAGAAGCGCGAAGACACCCACAAGATGGCCGACGCCAACAAAGCGTTCAGCCACTACCGCTGGTAAAGACTTGGCGGCCCCGTCCGGGGGCTGCCTTTCCGTTTTACTCTTAAGCCTGAGGACACCCCCATGGCACGCGAATACCCGCTTGAGCGCTACCGCAACTTCGGGATCATGGCGCATATCGACGCCGGCAAGACCACCTGTTCGGAACGCATCCTGTATTACACCGGCAAGTCCCACAACATCGGTGAGGTGCATGATGGCGCCGCCACCATGGACTGGATGGAGCAGGAGCAGGAACGCGGCATCACCATCACGTCCGCTGCGACCACGACCTTCTGGGAACGCACCGAAGATGGGGCGACCGCTGACACGCCCAAGCACCGGATGAACATCATCGACACGCCGGGCCACGTGGACTTCACCATCGAAGTTGAACGCTCGCTCGCCGTTCTGGACGGCGCGATTGCCGTGCTCGACGCCAATGCCGGTGTTGAGCCGCAGACCGAAACGGTCTGGCGTCAGGCCGACCGCTACAAGGTGCCGCGCATCGTCTTCGTCAACAAGATGGACAAGATTGGTGCCGACTTCTTCAACTGCGTCCACATGATCCAGGACCGTACCGGTGCCACGCCCGCCCCGATCCAGATCCCGATCGGCGCGGAAAACCAGCTTGAAGGCATCGTCGACCTGATCACCATGGAAGAATGGGTCTGGGCCGGCGAAGACCTTGGCGCGTCCTGGGAAAAGCGTCCGATCCGCGACGATCTGAAGGCCACCGCCGACGAATGGCGCGGCAAGCTGATCGAAACCGCCGTCGAAATGGACGACGACGCGATGATGGCGTATCTCGAAGGTGAAGAGCCTGACGTGGACACGCTGCGCAAGCTGATCCGCAAGGGTACGCTTGAGATCAAGTTCATCCCTGTTCTTTGCGGCTCCGCGTTCAAGAACAAGGGCGTCCAGCCCCTTCTGAACGCCGTGATCGACTTCCTGCCGAGCCCGCTCGACGTGGTCGATTACATGGGCTTCAAGCCGGGGGATGAGACGGAAACCCGCGACATCGCGCGCCGCCCGAGGACGACATGCCGTTCTCGGGCCTCGCGTTCAAAATCATTAACGACCCCTATATGGGCACGCTCACCTTCACCCGGATCTATTCCGGCACGATGACCAAGGGCGACACGCTTCTGAACTCGACCAAGGGCAAGAAGGAACGCATCGGCCGTATGGTGATGATGCATTCCAACAAGCAGGACGAGATCCAGGAAGCCTTCGCCGGTGACATCATCGCGCTGGCGGGCCTGAAGGACACCACGACCGGGGACACGCTGTCCTCCGTCAACGATCCGGTGGTTCTGGAAACGATGACCTTCCCCGATCCGGTGATCGAGATCGCGGTGGAGCCCAAGACCAAAGGCGACCAGGAAAAGATGTCCCTCGGCCTGCAGCGTCTGGCGGCCGAAGACCCGTCCTTCCGGGTCGAGACGGATATCGAATCCGGTCAGACCATCATGAAGGGCATGGGCGAGCTTCACCTCGATATCCTCGTCGACCGTCTGAAGCGCGAGTTTAAGGTTGAGGCGAACATCGGTGCGCCGCAGGTGGCCTATCGCGAAACCATCTCGCACGCCGTCGAACACACCTACACCCACAAGAAACCGTCGGGTGGCTCGGGTCAGTTCGCCGAG
>JBCCBN010000275.1:0-1965 GCA_039034035.1 Pseudomonadota bacterium | reverse complement strand
GGTTTCATAGAAGCCGAGGAGATCAAGCGAGCCGCCCTCCAGCTCGCGCGCCAGCAGCCGCGTAATGAAGAAGCCCGACAGGACGAAGAACACATCGACCCCAGCAAATCCACCCGGCAGCCAGCTCCCATCGAGATGGTAAATGATCACCGCGATCACGGCGATGGCGCGCATGCCATCCAGATCGGCCCGGTAATCGGGCGTTGCACTCATCGATTGCGCTTCAGACACCGCTTCCACCTGCATCAGACCCAAGGGGCACAGGCTCTTCCGGCCCGCTCCCAATCTGCCTCATATACAGGCTGGACCTTAAGAAACCGTGGGATTGGCCTCGATTTTCCGCCAGATTGCCAGCGCCGCTACGGCACCAGCAGCGTGCTGCCCTGGGTCTTTCCGCTTTCCAGCGCGACATGCGCGTCGGCCACCTTCGAAAGGGCAAACCGCTGGCCGATATGAGCCTGCACCGTCCCCGCCCGCATGGCGCCGAACAACGTCGCAGCGCCCCGTTTCAGTACGGCCGGATCGCGGATGAAGTCGAATAGGCCTGGCCGGATCATGGTCAGCGATCCGCCCGCAGCCAGCTGGCTGGGCGAGACCGGATCGGCCGGTCCGGACGCATTGCCATAGGTCATATACCACCCCCGGGGCCGGAGCGCCGCGAGGGACGCGGCCTGGCTCGTCTTGCCGACGCTATCGAACGCCACATGCACGCCTTTGCCGCCATTCGCTGCCTTCACCGCGCTAGCCACATCCTCATAACCGATCACCACATGCGACGCGCCCAAATCCCGAACCCGCGCGGCTTTCTCTGCGGTCGATGTCACGGCGAAAACGTCGAGGCCAAGGCTCGTCGCCCATGGCACGAGGAAGCTGCCAACCCCGCCCGCAGGTGCCCAGACCAGCACTGACTCACCGGCCGTCATGGGCCGGATTTCATGCAGCAACATCCACGCTGTCAGCCCCTTCAACAGCGCCGCCGCACCTATCGCCTCGCTCACCCCATCGGGCAGTTTCACCATGATCGACGCCGGGCCGGTGAAATGGGTGGCATAGGTGCCCCGCCCGAGATAGGCGACCCGGTCTCCGGGCTGCAACGTGTCCACGCCGTCGCCAACCGCCTCAACAATCCCGGCCCCTTCAGAACCGAGCACAGCCGGCAGCGGAACGGGGTAGAGCCCGGTTCGATGATAGGTATCGATGAAATTGAGGCCGACCGCAGTCTGCCGCACCCGCACTTCGCCGGGCCCCGGCGCGCGCGGCGTAAACGCCTCCGTCTCAAACGCCTCCGGCCCGCCGGTCGCGCGCAGGATGATCTGATAGGGCTCTTTATCGGGGGAAGCAGTCATCGGGCTCTCTCGCTGGCGTTGGATATCTCGCGCCGCCTAAAGCGGGCGGGCTCTACAAATCGGCATAGACGTGCCGCTCGGCGCTGAACCCCTCATGAGTCACCGCGCCAAGATGGGCTGGGCCCACCAGCTTCGCAAACTTTGCCAGCGCGCCCGAACCATAGGCCGTCACCCGGGGCGCAAACTTCGCCCGCCGCTCGGCCAAAACCGCATCGTCGACTTCCAGCTCGATCGTGCCTGTCGCCGCATCGATCGAGATCATGTCGCCATCCTCGATCAGCCCGATTGGCCCGCCTTCCTGGGCTTCGGGGCCCACATGGCCGATGCAGAAGCCCCGCGTCGCGCCGGAGAAGCGACCATCGGTGATCAACGCCACGTCATTGCCCATGCCCTGGCCATAGATCGCCGCGGTTGTGGACAACATCTCCCGCATGCCCGGCCCGCCCTTGGGTCCTTCATAGCGGATCACCAGCACGTCCCCGGCCCTGTAGTCCCGCGCTTCCACCGCGGCAAAGCAGGCATCCTCTCCATCGAACACGCGCGCCGGCCCGCGGAATTGGAGGGTCTCCATCCCCGCCACCTTCACAATCGCCCCATCGGGCGCCAGCGACCCCCACAG
>JBCCBN010000274.1:0-1993 GCA_039034035.1 Pseudomonadota bacterium | reverse complement strand
TCGAGGTCCGGCAGGGTCGCGCGCCGCCCGGCCCCGCAGCGCCAGACGAGCCGGTCTGCATCCCACCACAGGCCCGTCCGACCGTCGACCGAAGCCTCGCCCAAATGCCAGACGACGTGGCCATGCGGTCGTCCGCACCGCTCGCAGACGCCGCCGGCCCGCCCAAAGCGGATCGCATGGCTGAGCTGCGGCCAGTCGATCGGGTCGAAATGCTGCTGCTCAGGCCGGATCGGCACGCACCACCGCCCTCGTCTCGATCTCCTCGGCAAGGCGTATGCCCGCCCCGCAAGACTCGGCGAAACGGGTGGAAAGAGCAAATGGTGGGGTCTGACAGCCCTGTCGGAACTAGGTTCAGCGGCTATTGGCGACCCTTAGGTTCCGGACCCTAAGACGCGGCCGCGCAGTCAGTCGCCTACTGTCCGGCCTCGATTGCGCACGCGCATGATGGTCTGACGGCTGGTGGCGAAGGTGCGCGCGAGGCTGGAGACCGAGGCGCCTTCACCGAGGCGCTGCAGGACTTCCTCCCGCTGCTCCGGCGAGAGGCTGGCGGGACGGCCGATCGCCTTGCCCTCGGCGCGTGCGCGGCGCAGGCCCGCCTGGGTGCGTTCTACGAGGAGGTCCCGCTCGAACTCGGCCACGGCGTTGATGACTCCCATGGTCAGCTTGCCCGTCGACGAGGTGAGGTCGACGCCGCCAAGCGCCAGGCAATGGACCCGCACGCCCATCCGATCGAGCGCAGCAACGGTGGCGGCGACATCCATCGCATTGCGCCCCAGCCGATCGAGATTGGTCACGACGAGCACGTCGCCCTCCTCCAGCCGGTCGAGCAGCCGCGCGAAGCCCTTACGCTCGCGCGCCGCGACCGAGCCCGAGACCGTTTCCGCCACCACTCGCCGCGGCTGCACCGCGAAGCCGGTCGCCTCGATCGCACCGAGCTGATTGTCTGTCGTCTGCCCCTCGGTGGAGACGCGCAGGTAGGCAAAGGTGCGGGACATGAGATCCAGTCGGCATGAAGATCGTCCGGAACGGGTGTACGTATTTATATGTGTGTCCGCAATAGCATTGTGCTGCTTTTCGGACAGAGCGCCATATGCCTGTCCGAAACCATCCGGTAGGGGACAGGGTATCTCGCAGAATAGAGACTATGCGACCGATGGCGTTCAGATTGAATGCTAATGACACAAGTAGATCTTCTGACCTTTTCAGCATGAATGACAACGTGTAATAACAGAGATGTCATTAGCCTTAAGTGGAATTCCTCAATGCGGGTCAACGTTCTTCCAAATGGTCGACTGGTCCTGCCGGCCATTCTGCGCAGAAAGCTAGGGGTAGAGAAGGGAGGTCAGATTGTTGCAGAGGTGGATGGCGATGTCGTGCGTCTTGCAACGCCCGATCGGGCCCTTGACGAGGCACGAGACCTTTTTCGATCCTATCTGACCGATGATGCGAATGTGGCCGATGAGCTCATTGCGGACAGACGTGCCGAAAACGAGACTGAAGCCGATAGTGGCGAGGGCCATCCTTCGTGACTTCCTGCGTAATTGATACCTCGGCGATCTTCGTGGATCTGCAGGGAGAGCCGGGTGCCGATGAAGCACGACGCTGGTTGCGGCATGCGGCCATCTCGGCAGTGAACCTGCATGAGCTTGCTGCCAAGGCGCTCGACAAGGGTGTGCCGGCCGACAAAGTTTCTGATCTCATCGCGCGCTTGCGCCTGACCGTGCATCCTCACGACGCCGCCGACGCGATCGAGGCGGGTCTCATGCGCGAGGCAACGAGGGCGCTCGGCCTGGGTCTCGCCGATCGCTCCTGCCTTGCCCTTGCCAAACGCGTCGGCCTTCCCGCTGTCACAGCCGACCGCGCCTGGGCGGAGCTGGGCGAGACGCTGGGCGTCGAGATCATCGTGGTGCGGTAGGCCCGTTTTCTTACGGTAACGGCGGCTCTCCGGATGCGCAGGAAGGCATCGGAAACTTTTCACCCGAGGTGTGTGAAG
>JBCCBN010000273.1:0-2051 GCA_039034035.1 Pseudomonadota bacterium | reverse complement strand
CGCCATGGTGGCGCGCAAGAAGATGGTTGAAAAGTGCCGTGCGAGCGCCCCCAATGTGCAGCATGCCCGTGGGTGAGGGCGCAAATCGGGTTGTGACGGTCATATGAATTCCTCGGTCAAAAGCCCGTCTCGGCGATCATGGCGGCGATTATGGGCGTCTGGCGGCGTTGAACACGGGCCTGCGCCGGGACGCAAGGGCCGGGACACCGGGCCTGTCAGCGCCAGCGCGGTTTCAGACCTTCAGCCCGGCGCGCTCGGCGCTGGAGGGGGCGACCAACCGCGCGCGCCGATCCGGGAAACCGTCGAACTCCGAACCGCCGCGCCAATCCTCTTTGCCTTTGCCCTCGCCACTGGCGCGTTCGCCTATTTCGCCTTGCCCAGCGAACCGGGCTGGACGTTACCGCTCATCGCGCTCGCGGCTACGAGCGTTGGTCTGGTCGTGGTTCAACGCATGCTGGGCGCCATCGCTCTGGTCTGCGCTGGCGTCGCCCTTGGGCTGGCACTCGGTTTCGCGCACGCCAAGAACGCGGCCGAGCGCAGCGCGACCCGAACCGTGAGCCAGGCGGTTGGCCCAGTACAGCTGGAGGGCTGGGTCCGTCAGGTCGAGAGCGGCCGGAACGGTCCCCGGCTGCGGATCCAGGTCCATGCGATCCAGTCGATGGACACGCGATTGGCGCCCCAGACCGTCCGGGTGACCCATCCCCTGTCCCTCGCGGTCGGCCCGGGCCGCTATGTCCGGTGCCGTGTGGTCTTGCGTCCACCACCTGCGCCCGCGATTTCGGGCGACTATGACTTCCGCCGCCAGGCCTTTTTCGAGGGGCTGGGCGCAGTTGGCTATGTCCAGGGACGGTGTCGGGGCGGGGCGTTGGGCGCGCCGCGAGGCATCTTCGGCCGGTTAAACCTCTGGATTGACAGCCAGCGCCGTCGCCTGGCCGAGTATGTTGTCCGCGTGTCGGGAGAGCGTGCGGGCGGGTTCGCCGCCGCGCTGGTGTCCGGGGATCGCAGCTTCATGGATACAGAAGACCAGGAAGCCCTCCGCGCATCCGGTCTCGCCCATTTGCTGGCCATATCCGGGCTCCACCTCGCCATTGTCTGCGGGATTGTCTACCTCATCGTCCGCCGAAGCCTGGGGTTGATCGAGCCCTTGGCCCTTCGGATCCCGGTGCAGAAACCGGCTGCAGCCTTCGCCCTTCTGGCGGGCGGGATTTATCTGGTCTTGTCCGGCGCGAGCGTATCGACCCAGCGCGCCTTCATCATGGCCGCGATCTTCTTTGGTGCCATTCTGGTCGACCGGCCCGGCTTCAGCCTGCGCGCCTTTGCCGTCGCCATGATCGCGGTGATCGCCATCGACCCGGTCAGCGTAACTTCACCGGGCTTTCAGATGTCATTCGCGGCCACTGGCGCCCTGATAGCGACCTACAAGGCGCTGACCCGGCGCCGGGCGGACAAGTTCCTGCCCGGTGGGCGCAATCGCCTCTATGCAGCGACCGAGTCCCTTGTGGTCACCTCCCTGGTTGCGTCGCTGGCCACCGCGCCCTTTGCCCTTTACCATTTCGATCGGGTGTCCGGGGCCGGCCTCGTCGCCAATCTCCTCGCCATGCCGATCGTGTCGGTGGCCGCTGCGCCGTCGGCTGGACTGGCGCTCATCCTGGCCCCATTCGGACTATCGGAATGGGGTTTACGCTTGTTCGGACTGGGGCTCGAAGCGGTCCTCGTTGTTGCCCATTGGGCCGCGGCGGTGCCCGGTCAATCCCTGGTGCCGAACTGGCCCATGCCGGGGTGGGGCCTAGCCCTTCTCGTCGCTGCCGTGGGTTGGTCCATTGTCGTGGCAGGCTGGGTACGTTGGGCAGGACTGGGACTCTTGCCGGTGGCGGCCTTCGTCGTTTGGTCGCAAATTCGCGGCGCCGATTTCCACTGGGCCCCCAATGGCGATCTCTATATTGCGGGACCGAGCGGGGTCTTGCGGGTGGTCGTTGCGGATGGCGATGGGCTCGGTCCGCTCCGCTACTCCGATCTACCAGCTGGTGCCCGGTGCGAAACAGGCACCTGCG
>JBCCBN010000272.1:0-2071 GCA_039034035.1 Pseudomonadota bacterium | reverse complement strand
GGGCTTCCAGCGGGTGAAGGTCGATGGCGCGTTCCACGAATTGGAAGACCCGCCGACCCTCGACAAGAAGCTCAAGCACGATATCGACGTGGTGGTCGACCGCATCGTGGTCCGGCCAGATATGAGCCAGCGCCTCGCCGAGAGTTTCGAGACCGCCCTCGCCCTGGCCGACGGCATAGCTGTCGCTGAATATGCCGACACAGAAGACGGCGAGACCGAGCCCAAGCGGATCATCTATTCGGCGCGGTTTGCCTGCCCCGAAAGCGGGTTCACCATCCCCGAGATCGAACCGCGCCTGTTCTCGTTCAACAATCCCTTTGGCGCCTGCCCGACCTGTGACGGGCTCGGCAGCCAGCTCAAGGTCGATCCCGAACTAGTCATCCCGGACAAGGACCTGGCGCTCACCGACGGCGCCATCGCGCCCTGGGCAAAGTCTTCCTCCCCCTACCAGACCCAGACCTTGCAGGCCCTGTCAGCCCATTTCCGTTTCGACCTGAAGAAGCCCTGGAACAAGCTACCCAAGACGTTCCAAGAGGTGATCCTGTACGGCACGGGCGATGAAGACATCCAGTTCGTCTATGATGACGGCATGCGCCGGTATGAAGTAGTGAAGACGTTCGAAGGCGTCATCCCAAACCTTGAGCGCCGCTATCGCGAGACTGACAGCGCTTGGGTCCGCGAAGAGGTCGAGAAGTTCCAGTCCTCGGCCCCCTGCCCGGCCTGTGGCGGCAAGCGGCTGAAGCCAGAGGCCCTCGCGGTGAAGATTGGCGGGCTGGACATATCCGACGCGACCCAATTCTCCATTCGCGAGGCCGGTGACTGGTTTGGGTCCGTTTCCGAAACCTTGACCGACCAGCAGAACGAGATTGCCTCGCGTATTCTCAAGGAGATCAATGACCGGCTCACTTTCCTGAATGATGTCGGGCTCGACTATCTCACACTGAGCCGCGCATCAGGCACCCTCTCGGGCGGCGAAAGCCAGCGGATCCGGCTGGCCTCCCAGATCGGATCGGGCCTCACCGGGGTCCTTTATGTGCTGGACGAACCCAGCATCGGCCTGCACCAACGCGACAATGAACGCCTGCTTGAAACGCTGAAGCGCCTCCGCGACCTGGGCAATTCCGTGATCGTGGTCGAGCATGACGAGGACGCTATCCTGACCGCCGACCATGTCATCGATATGGGTCCCGCGGCCGGGGTCCATGGCGGCGAAGTCATCGCCCAGGGCACGGCGGAGGAGGTAATTTCGGACGAAAGCAGCCTCACTGGCGCCTATCTCAACGGGGCAATGGAAATCGAAATCCCGAAGAACCGCCGTCCGATCAAGAAATCACGGACGCTGACGGTGAAGGGCGCGCGGGGCAACAATCTCCAATCGGTCACCGGCTCCATTCCGCTCGGCGTCTTCACCGCGGTGACGGGCGTTTCGGGCGGGGGTAAGTCCACACTTGTGATCGAGACCCTTTACAAGGCCCTGGCCCGTCGCCTGATGGGCTCTTCTGCCTCCCCGGCGCCCTATGAGAGCATTGAAGGGCTGGGGCATCTCGACAAGGTCATCGATATCGACCAATCCCCAATTGGCCGCACACCCAGGTCCAATCCGGCAACCTACACTGGCGCCTTCGGGCCGATCAGAGACTGGTTTGCCGGGCTGCCGGAATCCAAGGCCCGGGGCTACAAGCCGGGCCGGTTCAGCTTCAATGTGAAGGGTGGACGGTGCGAAGCCTGCCAGGGCGACGGGGTCATCAAGATCGAGATGCACTTCCTGCCAGACGTCTATGTCACCTGCGAAGCCTGCAACGGCAAACGCTACAATCGTGAGACGCTGGAAATCCTGTACAAGGGCAAATCCATCGCCGACGTGCTCGACATGACCGTGGAGGAAGCGGCGAAATTCTTCGCAGCGGTGCCCGCCATCGCCGGCAAGATGGAGACGCTGAACCGTGTCGGGCTGAGCTATATCACGGTCGGCCAGCAGGCCACGACCCTGTCGGGCGGCGAGGCCCAACGGGTGAAACTGGCCAAGGAACTCTCCAAGCGCGCCACGGGCCGGACGCTCTACATCCTTGAT
>JBCCBN010000271.1:0-2078 GCA_039034035.1 Pseudomonadota bacterium | reverse complement strand
GCCGCCTGAGCGCTGGAGTTTTGGGTCAGGGACAGGAGCAGACCGCACCAGCATGCCAGCATGCTGGTAGGATTGTGACGCAGCCCTGGCGCAAAAGGCCGGTGGTCAGGCGGCCCAAATTCCAATGAAAGGGCTCTGGCAGCCGGCAGCGAGCCATCCCATAAGGGCGGACATGGCGATTGCCCGTGTCCTGTTTCCGCTCCCTCTGCCCGAGCCGTTCGACTATGTGGTGCCAGACGGCCTCGATGTCGTCGCGGGCAGCTATGTGCGCGCCCCGCTGGGCAAGCTCGAACGGGTGGGCGTCGTCTGGGATGTGACGGGCGACCCCAATGGCCGAGGCGGCAATCTCAAACCGGTGCTGGAGGTCTATCCCACCCAGCCTATGGGCGAGGATATGCGGCGCTTCATCGAGTTCGCCGCCCGGTACACCGTCACGCCGCCGGGCCACATATTGGGCATGAGCTTGCGGTCCCGGGGCGGGCTCAGCCACTCTCCCACCGAGCGCGTCTACCGGCTGACCGGTGAAAAGCCGGGCAAGATAACCCCGGCGCGCGAACGGGTGCTGGCGGCGGTCGAGACACTGGGCGAGGGCATGGGCGCAGAGATCGCCGCCGAGGCGCAGGTCTCCGCCGGGGTCGTGAAGGGACTGGTGGATGCCGGCGCGCTGGAGGCGCGGGACCGCCCGGTCGATCTGCCCTTTCCACCGCCGGTGAACCTGCCTCGAGTGCTGGACCTTACCGGCGAACAGGCGGTGGCAGCGGAGACTTTGCAAGCGGCCGTTTCCAATGGCGGCTTCGCGCCTTTCCTGCTCGATGGGGTCACCGGTTCGGGTAAGACCGAGGTCTATTTCGAAGCTATCGCCGCAGCATTGGAGCGCGAGGACTGCCCTCAGATCCTCGTCCTGCTGCCCGAAATCGCGCTCACCCAGGCCATCTGGTCCCGTTTTCGCGACCGGTTCGGCACAGACCCCGCCGCCTGGCATTCGGGCCTCAGCGAGAAAGAGCGCCGGCGCACCTGGCGGGAAGTCGCCAATGGCCGGGCGCGCATTGTCCTGGGGGCCCGGTCAGCGCTGTTCCTGCCCTTCCAAAAGCTCGGCCTGATCATCGTCGACGAAGAACATGATGGCAGCTTCAAACAGGAAGAGGGCGTCACCTACCATGCCCGCGACCTGGGCGTGATGCGGGCAAAGCTCGCCGATGCGGCCATTCTCATGGCGTCCGCGACCCCAGCCCTGGAAACCACCGTCAACGCCCAGCAGGGCCGGTATGGCCTGCTCAAACTCGCCGCCCGACCAGGCGCAGCCAGCCTGCCCGACATCGAGATCGTGGATATGCGGACCCATCCGCCGGAAAAGGGCCAATGGCTGTCACCGGTGCTGCGCGAGGCGCTGGCGGAGAATCTGATCGCGGGCCAGCAGAGCCTCCTGTTCATGAACCGGCGGGGCTATGCGCCGCTCGTCCTGTGCCGCGCCTGTGGCGAGAAACTCCAGAGCCCCGGTACCGAAAGCTGGATGACCGAGCACCGCTATACCGGCATGCTGGTCTGCCATCTCACCGGCTACACCATGCGCAAGCCCGATGCCTGCCCCCATTGCGGCGCGATCAACACGCTGATGGGGGTCGGCCCGGGCGTAGAGCGGATCGCCGAAGAAGTCCGCGCCATGCTGCCCGAAGCGCGGATCGAAATCTTCAGCTCCGACACCGCCCAGACCGGGGAGGACACCCGCGCCATCGTTGAACGGATGGCCAGCGGCGAGACCGATATCATGGTCGGCACCCAGATCGTGGCCAAGGGGCACAATTTCCCGAAACTGACGCTGGTGGGCGTCGTCGACGCCGATTCCGGCATGAAGGGCGGCGATCTGCGCGCCGGCGAACGCACCTTCCAGCTCCTCTCCCAGGTGGCGGGCCGGGCCGGCCGGGCCGAACATCCGGGTCGGGCGCTGATCCAGACCTACCAGCCGGACAATCCCGCCACCTGATCTTGTGAGCCGCGCCTCTAAGCCTGGGAGGGAGGCGAAATTACGCCACAGTTACCCTATTTTTTTCAAGAACAAGGGTTGTATGTATTCAAGAATT
>JBCCBN010000270.1:0-2106 GCA_039034035.1 Pseudomonadota bacterium | reverse complement strand
GCACGCCCCAAATCGAGTTTGGGTGTCGACCGGGCCCTTCTGGCACCTTCGCTCGCCATCTTTCGGCATCAGGGCTATCTCCATTACTGGATCATGCGCCAGCTGGTCTCGGCTGCGCGGCAGATGGTCATGGTCGCTCTGGCCTGGCAGGTCTATGGCATCGCTCGGGCGCCTCTGCTGGAGGGCGGGCTTGGCTGGGACGAAAAGGGCGCGACGTTCCTTACCGGTCTGATCGGGCTCACGATTTTCGTTCCAGTCCTCCTGTTCTCCCTGATCGGTGGACAGGCCGCAGACCGGCTGAACAAGAAGTACATTCTCATCGCAGCGCATCTGGTCCGGTTCCTCGCCTTTGCGGCGTTTGCGGTCTCGGTGAGCTTGCCGGCTCAGTTAGCGCTGCCGGTGATCTTTACCGGTGCGGTGGTGCTGGGCGTGATCTACGCTTTCGTTCCGGCGGCATCGAATGCGCTGTTCCCGACCCTGGTGCCGCGCCAGGAGCTGCCCCAGGCCATCGCTTGGAACTCGCTGGGCTACCAGAGCTCATCGATCCTCGGCCCGGCCGTCGCAGGCTTGCTGATCACCGTCGGCCTGCCGCTGGTCTATGTGGCGGGCATGGCGATGAGCCTGGGGGCCTTGCTCGCGATTGCGACGGCCGTCACGCCGGCCCACGTCAAGCAGGTGAACGCCCGGGGTCTGGCGATGATCTGGGACGGGTTGCGCTATGTCGCCTCGAACAAGACCGTGCTCGGTGCGATCTCGCTGGATCTCGTTGCGGTGTTCTTCGCCGGTTCGGTGGCGCTGTTACCGGTCTATGCGCGGGATATTCTTGAGGTCGGGCCCCAGGGCTATGGCCTGCTCTGGTCTGCCACCGCCATTGGGGCTGCCGCGGTCGCTGCGATCCTTGCAACCCGGCCGCTGACCCGCCGGGTGGGTCAATGGATGTTTGGCGCCGTTGCGCTGTTTGGCGTCTCGATCATCGTGTTCGGCCTGTCGACCTTTTTCTGGCTGTCCTTCATCGCACTGGTGATCCACGGCGCTGCGGATATGATCTCCGTGTTCGTGCGCCAATCGCTGATCCAGCTGGCCACGCCTGATGCCATGAAAGGCCGGGTCACCTCGGTCTCGTTCATCTTCATTGCCGGATCGAATGAGTTGGGCGAGTTCCAGAGCGGGGTCGCCACCCGGTCGCTCGGCCCCGTCGGCGCCGTCCTGCTGGGGGGCACCGTTGCCATCGCGGCGGCGGGGATCTGGATGCGCCTGTTCCCACAGTTGGCCACAGCCGACCGATTTGAAGACGTGAAGGAAGAACCGTTGTCAGACGGTTGAGCGGGTTCAGCGGTCGTTGAAGTGCGGACTGCGTTTTTCGAGGAACGCTTCCATGCCTTCCTTCTGGTCCTGGGTCGAGAACAGGGCCTGGAACAGGCGCCGTTCGAAGCGCACGCCTTCTGTGGTCGAGAGTTCCAGCGAACGCGCGACCATTTCCTTTGACGCCACGATCGCCGGGATCGAATAGCCGGCCACGGTGTTGGCCACATCCCGGGCGACGGCCAGCAAATCGTCATGGGGCACGATCCGGGACACCATCCCGCACCGCTCCGCCTCATCGGGTTCGACCATTCGGCCGGTCAATACCATGTCCATGGCTTTCGCCTTGCCCACCGCCTTGGTCAGACGTTGGGAGCCGCCCATGCCGGGGGTGACGCCGAGCTTGATCTCCGGCTGGCCGAACTTGGCCTTGTCCGATGCCAGGACAATGTCGCACATCAAGGCAAGCTCACAGCCGCCGCCTAGGGCAAAGCCGTTCACCGCCGCAATCCAGGGCTTCCGGCACGCGGCAAACCTGTCCCAGCCGGCGAAATAGTCGGCGAGATACATGTCAGAAAAGCTCTGGGGTTGCATTTCCTTGATGTCTGCACCTGCGGCAAAGGCGCGGCCTTCACCCGTCAGGACCGTAACCGCCAGTTCCGGATCCCCGTCGATCAGGCGCGCCACGTCGGCGATCTCCGCCATTACTTCGGCGTTCAGCGCATTGAGCGCGTCGGGCCGGTTGAGTGTCACTGAGGCCACGCGGCCATCTTTTGCGAATTTAAGCGTGTTGTAGGATTGGCT
>JBCCBN010000269.1:0-2125 GCA_039034035.1 Pseudomonadota bacterium | reverse complement strand
GCCGATGTCCCGCTCGAGGAAGGCCAGCGAACAACGCACAAGCTGGCTGCGACCGACAAGGGCGGCAGCATGTAGCCTCCTCCTATTCTGGTATCTCGCGGGTCCCGCCGCTGCGCAGATGGTACTGGTCATGGAGAGCGACGGCTCTCTGACCCCATCCCGCTCCCAGGACAGCTTTGCCCGCAATTACAATGACGGCATTGGACAAGGTTCAGCGGCCGATGGTCTGGCAATCTTTGGCGAACGGGATGGTGAGCCAGACGACATCCAATTGGCAGCCCTCTCACGGCCTGCGCCCCTACCCCGCGCCGATATCCTCACGGCCATCGAGGCCACCGCCTTTCGCTATGCCGGGCATCCCGGGCTACGCGGCGCGGAGCTCTCGGTTCGCGATTGGCTAACCCTCTACCGTGCCAATATCGAGGTGGAGAGCGCCTACCGGCAGGATGCGGTCTCGAGTGCAGGCGCCATTGGCCTTGGTCAATTGATGCCAGCGACGGCGCGCGACCTCGGTGTCGACCCGCGTGATCCTATTCAGAACTTAGACGGTTCCGCCCGCTACCTCGCGATGATGCTGGAGGCATTCGGCGATCCGCGTCTGGCGCTGGCTGCCTACAACGCCGGGCCGGACGCGGTCCGCAGGTACGGCGGCATTCCCCCCTACCGAGAAACTCAGAACCACGTGACCCGTGTCATGGCCGTCGTGGCCCGATTGGAAGGATCAAATTCATGAGACAGATTTCAAATCTATTCGTCGCCTCTTTGGCGCTGTTCCTGCTCATTGCCGAACCTGCGCTTGCCCAAAGCATCGATCTCTCGCCGATCCAGAGCTTGTTGCAGGGCATCGTCGATGCGCTGACCGGCCCGCTTGGTGTTGTCATCGCGACGCTCGCCGTTCTGGGCGTCTTCCTGAGCTGGTTCTTCAACATCATCGATCTGCGCCAGGCGCTTTGGGTGCTTGTCGGCATCGCCGGTGTTGCCGCCGCCCCCACGATCGTTGCCGCGGTCTTTGCCGGTGGCTGAGCGCGCGCCCCTCTTTCTGGGTCTCGTGCGCCCGCCCAAGCTTCTGGGCCTGCCCATCATGTACGCGATGGTCTGGCTCTTCGGTTCGGTGCTGCTCTTTGTCTGGGTCCAGCACGTCGCAGTGCTGGCTGTCGCCGCCCTGCTCTATCCCGTGCTTTGGAAGGCCGCGGACTGGGATCCGCGCTTCATCGACGTGATGATGACGGCGCTGCAGGAGACACCGCCGACGCGGAACCGCTCTATCCACGGCGGGGACAGTTATGCCCCGTGAAGTCGCGCTCGATCTCCGCACGATGACTCCCGACTGGTATGCGCGCGAAACCCGCCTCGCGCATATGCTGCCTTACGTCAGCCTGGTCGGTGATCGGACCGTGCGGACACGGGTGAACGAGCTCTTCCAGTGCATTCGGCTCGATGGGGTCAACAGCTATACGACCGACGATGCCTATCTCGACAAGGTGACCGCGCTTTTTGCCCGGATCATCGCGCAGTTGGGGCCGGAGTTCAGCTACTATGTCCACAAGGTCTCGAAGGCGATCACGCCGGACCTCGAACCCGTGCGTGAGGACAGTTTTGCTGGAGAAGTCGACCGGCTCTGGCGCGCGAAACTCGAAACCAGCGGCCTGCGCGACAAGACCCTGACCCTCACGGTGATCCATCGCCCGCCTCCAAAAAGCGTCCTGCCGTTCCTGAACCGCAGCGCGCCGGATCGCCTCAAGGAAGCGACCGAGAAGCGCCTTCGCCGATTGAGCGAGGCCGTGAACGTGTTCCTGTCTGGCCTGACGGAGCTGAACCCGCATGTACTCACGGCCAAAAGCGGCGAGTTGATCGGCTTTCTGGGGGCCCTCAACACTGGCCAGGAACTGCCGCTGTATCCGGCGAACACCTATGGCTTCTTGTCCTTCAACGTGGCCAACACGCGAGTGACGTTTCACGGAGATCACTTCGAGCTATCCGAAGGCGTCGTGGGACATCGCTACGGCAAGAGTTTCACCATCGGGGAATATTCCGAAGCCACCTCCTGCACCATGTTCGACATGCTAAACCTGCCGGTCGACATGATCGTCACGCATTCCTTCACGCCGATCAATTCGAACCTCAT
>JBCCBN010000268.1:0-2128 GCA_039034035.1 Pseudomonadota bacterium | reverse complement strand
GCCCATGCCGCCGACTACGCGATGCTGAACCTCTATGAGAAGGAACTCGATGTGCTTCTCAACACCGGCAGCGACAGCCGCCTTGCGCTCATCCGCGACGACCAGGGATCCATCGTCGTCGATACCGATCTGAGCGCCCTCGGGCCCAATCTCACCATCCTCGGCGGCATGGAAAAAGGTGAAGCGCTCGTCGGCGCCGATTACCGCGACCGCCCGGACTTCTGGAGGCTTTCATGACACGCATTTTGTTGCTTCTCGCCGCGCTCGGCGCTTTGGCCTCCTGCGCCCAGTACCAGGAGCCGCAGGCCAATTGCTTTACCTTCCTGGCCTCGACAGCCCCCGTCGCACCCGATTGTTCCTTCACGCCCCTTGGCACCCCGGATCGCGATATTGAAGTCTAGCCTGCCTCATATCCTGGTCCTTTGCCTGCTGCCCGGTCTCGCCTTGTCTCAAGGCGTGCCGACCAATGACAGCGGGCTGACCGCGCGCGATATCGTCGAGACCGGCGATCGCGAGGCCGACCTTGCGATCCAGGCGGACAAGCTGTCCGTGCGCGAACTCATTGCCGAGATCGAACGCGAGCAATTGGCCACACTTCAACGCATCCTCGATGCCCAGACAAGCTTCGGCGGTCAGGGCCTGCCCGCGATGATTTCAGGGCTGGAAAACGGAAGCGGCGATCCAGCCCGTTCCGTCGAAGCGGTCTACGGCAATGCCGACATCGACCCCAATCCCGGCGGCGCACAGATGTTTGGCGATGCCGCCGAAAACATCGAGCAGCTCATCATCCGCGTCGCCCAGGAAACAAGCAGCTTTGCGGGAGTTGGCCGCGCGGGCCTCTCCCCAGTCCAATGGCGCGCACTCCTACAGGCGCTCATCTGGCAGGAAAGCCGGTTTGCCATCGGCGCCCGCTCGCCGGTCGGCGCTTTTGGCCTCACCCAGATTATGCCCGGCACCGCCAGCGATCTCGGCATCAACCCGGAATATTATGACAGCCCCTACCTGCAGGTGCATGGCGGCGCGCGCTATCTCGCAACGCAACTCAACACCTTCGATAGCAACATCATCAACGCGCTCGCGGCCTATAACGCCGGCCCCGGTCGCGTGTTCGAATATGGGGGCGTGCCACCCTTCCGCGAGACCCAGCACTACGTCCAGGTCATCCCCGAACGCTACAATCTCTACCTGGGCCGCATCGGCGGGATCGAAGCGCTCGGTACGATCGACCCCGCGCTTCTGGCCAATGCGAACCTCTCAATCACCGGGCACGGCGCGGCCTTCTATGGCAGCAACTCGCCCGCCGCGATCCGCCAAGCCGCCCTGCGTATTGTGGATATCGTCGAGCGGATTTCCGAAACCGAGGACGTGCAGGAGAGCGTCGCGCTCAACACCTATGCCCGCGCCGAACTCGTGCGCCTCGTCGCCGCGCGCATCCGGCTTCAGGCGGCGCGGACCCGTGTCCTGAGCGCAGAAGAATTGGCGCAGGCCAGCGCCCGCATGGCCGAGGGCGCATTCATGAAATTCACGATCAGGGAGATAGACTGATGGGACACTTATTCATGAGAACGGCTTTGGCCACGACACTCGGCGTTGGTCTGCAGCTCGGCACTCTCTCCCCTGCCCTCGCACAAGGCGTGCCCGTCGTCGACACGCAGAACATCGCGCAAAATATCCAGCAGCTCCGGCAGATGATCGAAGACGAGATCCTGCAGAACGAGCAGCTGATGCAGCTCCGCGAACAGCTCGCCACACTCACGAACCAACTCGCGGAGCTGCAAAGAACCTACGAAGCGCTCACCCGCCTTGCCGAGCTTCCCGAGATTATCCGCACCGAGATGGAAGATGAATTGAACGGCCTGCTCGATCAGGAGTTCGGCGACATCCTCGCCACCATCGAAGCCATCAAGACAGGGGACTTTTCCGGCCTGTCCGGGTCAGGCGCGGGCGAGATCGAAACCCAGATGGATCGGGTGCTGGCCGATCTCGGATTTGACGATGACACCCTCTCGGAAATGGCCACCAGCGGCAATCCCGGGGCCAACCGCGTGGCAACACAAGCCACGACCGGCGCGCTCGTCTCGGCCGCGGCCCAGAACAGCTATGAGGATGCCGGCCAGTCGCTGGAACG
>JBCCBN010000267.1:0-2131 GCA_039034035.1 Pseudomonadota bacterium | reverse complement strand
GGGCTTTGTCCCGTCAATGCGGGTCAACAGGCTTTCGGCCTCTGCCACCAAAGCTCGGCCTGGTTCGCACCACAGTTCGGCGGTTTCCAGCACCATCATTTCCTCAAACGCTTCCGCGATGAGGGCGGCGTAGGCGTCCATTGGCGGCAGACCTACCATCACGCCGTCGGCATAGGGCGCCGGGAACCCGCCCCCCACATCGACAATATCTGCGATGATGCCCGCTTCTGTTATGAGGGCGGAAAGATCGCCCATGGCGCGTCGCCAGGCATCGGGGTTTAGCGCCTGGCTGCCCACGTGGAACGATACCCCGACCCGATGGGCGTGCGTCCGTGTTGCGCGGAGCAAGGCAGGGGCATCTCCCGCTCCGGCACCAAATTTTCCCGCCAGCGGCTTGGCGGCACCCTCGTTGGAAACGTGCACGCGGACGAGCAACGTCAAGTCATTGGCGCGGTTCGTTGCGCGCGCGATCTTGTCGAGCTCTGCCCGGCTGTCGAGCACGAAGGTGCGCACCCCATGGTCGAAATAGGCTTCGGCGATGGCTGGCTCCGGCTTGACCGGATGCAGAAAGGCAAGCTCCGCATTCGGATAAAGCGCTCGCACGGCCCGCACTTCACCGATTGATGCGGTGTCGAACTGGCGCACCCCCGCTTCCCACAAACCAGCAAGGATGTGCGGCGCGGGATTGGCCTTCACCGCATAGAACGGCCGGGCCGGAAACTGGTCCAGGAACCAGCGAGCGGCCGCTGCAAGTTGCGCTGGACGGAACAGGAAGTGCGGTTCCACCGGCGCGTTCGCGGCAATCAGGGCGGACGGGGTAGCGGTGTGATCCACGGCCGGTTGCTCCAGAAACAAAGGCCGGCCTGGCGCCGATCGAGACGCGCATAAGCCGGCAGCGTTTGGTCCTAAGCGTTAGTGCGTGGCCCAAGGAAGGGGCCCGAGGTCCGCTACGGTTTCTGGGGGCTATAGGCGTAAAACGGCTCGTTGCGCAAGCGCGCTGAGAAGGTGGGGCCGCGGGCAAGAGCGGGATCACGACCCGCTCCCGGGTGGCCTCAGGCCACTTGCACCATCAGGGCGCTTTCGGGCAACTCGACAGCGAAGCAGCGCTGGTACATCTCCGCCACCAAAGGCCGCTCCAACTCGTCGCACTTGTTAAGGAACGTCATGCGGAAGGCGTGGCCAAGGTCGCCAAAGATCGCGAAATTCTCAGCCCATGTGATCACCGGTCGCGGGCTCATCACGGTGGACAGGTCGCCATTCATGAACGCATTGCGCGTCAGGTCTGCCAGGCGCACCATCTTCGACAGGGTCTCCTCGTCCACTCCCGTGTCCTTCGCCATGATGATCTTAACTTCGGCGTCGTGCTCAAGATAGTTCAGCGTGGTGACAATGGACCAGCGGTCCATCTGTCCCTGATTGAGCTGTTGGGTGCCGTGATAGAGCCCCGTCGTATCGCCCAGGCCAACCGTGTTGGTCGTGGCGTAGAGGCGGAAATGGGGGTGCGGCGCGATTACTTTGTTCTGGTCGAGCAGGGTCAGCCGGCCCGAGGCTTCGAGAATTCGCTGGATCACAAACATCACATCGGGACGGCCAGCATCATACTCATCGAACACAATGGCGACGGGCCGCTGCAAGGCCCAGGGCAGAATGCCTTCGCGGAATTCGGTGATCTGCTTGCCATCCTTCAGGACGATGGCGTCCTTGCCGACGAGATCGATCCGCGACACGTGGCTGTCTAGATTGACCCGCACCATCGGCCAGTTCAACCGCGCCGCCACTTGCTCGATATGGGTTGATTTTCCGGTGCCGTGATAGCCTTGCACCATCACCCGGCGATTATGTTCGAACCCGGCCAGGATCGCCAGCGTCGTCTGGGGGTCGAACCGATACGCCGGATCGATCTCCGGGACATATTCAGTCCGCTGCTTGAAGCCCATGACCACCATGTCCGTGTCCAGGCCAAAGGTCTTGCGCACCGAGATCTTCTCGGAGGGCTTAAGGCCCGAAAGGGAATCGCTAGGTCCGAAGCTAGCGAGGAGGAAAGGAGCAGCCCAGCATTGCTTCCTGGTCCTCCTCCCTCTCCCTCCCCGAAAAGCTCTCGGTGAGGTTCACGGCTCTTGCGGTGGGCTCT
>JBCCBN010000266.1:0-2220 GCA_039034035.1 Pseudomonadota bacterium | reverse complement strand
CGCCACCGATTGGGTTGGCGGCGGGCTGGAGGTCGTGCTGGACGCGATCAAACCGACAATGCGCTGGTTTTCCTGGGCCATCGCCTTTCCGATGGACTGGACCAACTTCCTGCTGGCGGGCACGCCCTGGCCACTGGTGATCGGCGTGGTCACCGCCATCGGCTGGCATCTCGGCGGCTGGCGCATGGCGCTCCTCGGGTTGGTCGGCTTCGGCTTTGTCCTCCTCTCGGGATATTGGGATGAGAGCATGAACACCCTCGCCCTCGTCGTCGTCTCGGTGCCCTTGGCGATGCTGCTGGGCGGGGCCATCGGCGTCTTGGCGAATGAAGTGCCCCGCGTCCGCTCGGCCCTGCTGGTGGGGCTGGATGCGATGCAAACGATCCCGACCTTCGCCTACCTGACCCCCCTCCTGCTCCTCTTCGGCTTTGGCCCGGTTGTCGGCCTCGTCGCCTCGGCGATCTATGCCGCCCCACCCATGGCGCGGAACGTGATCCTCGGCCTCGAACGCGTCGACCCTTCGGTCAAGGAGGCCGGTGTGATGTCGGGCGCAACCCGGTTCCAGCAACTCGCACTGGTCGAGATCCCGGCCGCCAGTCGGCAAATCATGGTCGGCGTGAACCAATGCCTGATGGCCGCGCTCTCGATGGTCATCATCGCCGCTGTCATCGGCGGGTTCGACGATATCGGCTGGGAGGTGCTGCTGACCATGCGCAAAGCCCAGTTTGGACAGGCGTTTCTGGCCGGGCTGGTGGTGGTCACCTTCGCCATCGTGATCGACCGCATGTCAGCGCAACTGGCGCTGGAACGCCAACGCTACAACGCGCGGGTGACCTTCAACATCCTCGGCATCGGCGTGGCGGGCGCGCTGTTTCTGGCGCTGAACGGCACCACGGCTGCACCGCAGGGCATCTTTGGCGGTGTGGCTGAAACCGTTGACACGGCGCTCGGCAATTTCACAGCAGCGAATGGCACAAGCCTCGATGCGGTCAAAAACAACGCAATGTTCTATGGCCTGCTGCCGCTGCGCATCGGTCTCGACGAGGCTGTGCTGCCCTTCACCTGGGGTTTTCAGTGGACAAACGCGATGAGCCTCTGGCTTTTCGCCGCCGCGACCCTCACCGGCGTCTTGCTGGCGCTCATAGGTCGCCCGATCGCCGGGGCTCTGGCGCTGATCCTGATCGGCATGCTTGAGACCGGCATCACCAACCTGCCCTGGCCCTTTGTACTGATCGGCACCGCCGCGCTGGCCTGGGTCGCGCAAGGGCCACGACTGGCGATCACGGTCACCCTGCTCCTCGGTACCATCCTGATCTCGGGCCTCTGGGAACGTGCGCTCCTGTCACTCTACCTCTCTGGCGCCGCCGTCGCGGCCTGCGCCGTCGCCGGAGGTGCCCTCGGCCTGCTCGCTGCTGTTTCACCCATGGCGTGGCGCATCCTGCGCCCCATCTGCGACATGCTCCAAACCATCCCGCTCTTCGTCTTCCTGATTCCGGTCCTGATGTTCTTCCAGATCGGCGAGTTCAGCGCGTTCCTTGCGATCTGCGCCTATGCCATCGTGCCAATGATCCGCTACACCCAAGCCGGCATCACAGCGACCCCGCCCACCCTGCTGGAAGCCGCCACCGCCAGTGGCGCGACACAAGCTCAGATCCTCCGCGACGTGCGCCTGCCCTATGCCGCGCCGCAAATCCTGTTGGGGCTGAACCAGACGATCCTCTACGCCTTCGCCATGCTGGTGATCGCCGCACTGATCGGCACCACGGGTCTCGGCCAATCGATCTATCTGGCGCTCGGTCAGGCGGATGTCGGCCTTGGCGTCAGCGCAGGGGCTGCCATGGCGATCCTCGCCTTCATTGCTGACCGTCTGGTGCAAGGCTTCGCCGAAGACCGTCGCAAAGCGCTCGGCCTGACCTGAGCCGCCGACCCCCCGGACAATTTGATTGAAATTTCGTTTCTTCTGTCGAAAAATACTCTCGGGGGAGCGCGAGAGCGGAAATCGGCAAATCTGAATCACTTAATGCTGCCTGAAATCAAAGATTTCAACGCGTTAAGTGATGCAAGGTGATGCAGGTCAAACCGATTTCGCTCTAGAGGGCAGACAGCCCCTTCGCTCTACGCCTAACCACTCAGACCGACACCGCCGCCAGCAGATCACCCCGCGCAATCTCGCCCGACCGCCCGCTCATTTTCACCGCGCCGCGCTCCAGCACGGTGAACCGG
>JBCCBN010000265.1:0-2260 GCA_039034035.1 Pseudomonadota bacterium | reverse complement strand
CCGCCGCCTCACCGCCCTTGCCGATGAGGTGCGCGCCCTCGACACCGACGCCCGCCTTCGCCCCACCATCGATGCAACGGTCGCAACGCTGAACGATCTTGTGTTCGACCGCCCCTTCCGGCGCCACCTGTCCCGGTCGGCGGCGCTTCTGGTGCCGTTCCTTCTCCTTGCCGCCTTCGCCGCAACGCGCCCGCTCGTGGCAAGCTTTGCCGCCGACCGGGTGAGCGGGGCCGCCGCGGAAGCGCTCGCAGCGGGCCTCACCATCGCCCTCCACGGGTTTGGCGCCCTCCTGGGCGCTGCCCTTGGCCTTGCGCTTCGTGGCCGCCTGCCACAGCCTCTCATCCTCCTTGTGGTGCTTCTGGGGCCCCGGGCAGGGCGCAACCCTTTCCGGCGATGCTCGAACTGGGGTAATGAGCGCGCATGGCCTCGCACACCGCATTCCTGATCGCGCTCACCGGAGGGTCCGGGTCCGGCAAGTCCACCCTGGTCGAGGCGCTCGGCGAGCGGCTGGGGCCGGGCGGCTCGGTCACCCTGGCTGAAGACGCCTATTACTGGCCCCTGGCCCACTATGCCGGCGCCAGCGACGCCATCAATTATGACAACCCATCAGCCAAGGAAGTCGACCGTCTGCATACAGACTTATCCGCCCTCAAGGCCGGCAACCCCGTCAATGTCCCGATCTATGACTATGCCCGCCATGACCGCTCCGCCGAGGTTTGCCGCGTCGAGCCGGCCCCCGTCATCCTGCTCGAAGGCATCCACGCGCTTTCGATGCCGACCCTGACCCCGCTCATCGATCTCCGCATCTATGTCGACACGCCCGATGATCTCCGTCTGGCCCGGCGCCTGCGTCGCGATGTGCTCGAGCGCGACCGGGACGTTGAAGACGTGCTCGAACAATACCTCGCCACCGTGCGCCCGGCCCATTACCGGTTCACCTTTCCCGCAAAGTTCCAGGCCGACCTGGTGATCGCCGATGAGGGCCTGCCGGCCTATGGCGATGTGAAGCCCTCCCGCAGCGCTATAGACCGTATGCTCGCCCCCATCCTCGAACGGCTGTCCCACGAAAACGTGCTGGCCGAACGCCGATAAGGGGATTGATGGCGCGCCGTCGTCATGCCTAGCTGATAAGATGCTTTCCGCTCTCCTTTCGGTACTCGCCGCGCTCCAGGCCACCACTGCGCCGCTGTGCGACCTGACGCCCGGCACGCGCCCCGCAGACCTGCCCGGCTACAGCGCCCTCGCCGACAATTGCCTCGCCGTGCCGCCCCGGCCAGCGCGGTTCGACACCGCCCTCGAAGCCGCGCTGGCCGACGCGATCAACCGGGCCCGCAGCGAGGCAGGCCTGCCGTCACTCGCCGTGCGCGCCGAATTGCAACGCCCTGCCCGGTTCCACAGCCTCGACATGGCCATCACCGCCGGGATCGGCCATGGGGGCGCTTCAGGTCGCTCGCCATTCGACCGGATTGCCGCCATCGACCGCTCCCTGTTCCATGCCAGCGCCCGGGAAAACGTTTCCCGCGTTGGTGGTGCCATCGATCCAGGTGAGATCGTCGACTGGATCCATCGCGGCCTGATGAATTCGCCGGGCCATCGCGCCAACATCCTGTCCGAAGACAGCACGCACATGGCGATCGGCGTGGTCGCCATCGAAGACAAATTCTTCACCACCCAGCTCTTCGTCAGCCAGGTCGCCGCCCTGTCCACACCAGCAACGCCGGTCCTGGTGGCAGAGCCGGCCGATGGGGTGGTCCTGTTCGGCGAAGGGCGCCTCCCAGGTTGGACCTTTGACGGCTATGGCGTCGAAACCGCCGCCGGCGCAATCATCCCCCTCGACGGGGTCGCGCCCTTGCCGGCAGGACCGGGCAGACTGGTTTTGCGCGGCCGCAAGCCCGACCCAGCAGACCCCCTGCGGGTCTTCACCATCGCCTATCCCGGCCCCGCTGTGCTGGTGCGCTGACGCTCGGCAGCCGCACATTCGATCTGCCCACAGACGTACAGGCCTCACAAGAACGCCGCGATCTCACCCAGCGCCTTCTTCTGCAGCGCATGTTTCGGCACCATCGCGGCACCTGCGGGATGACCAGCCACCAGGATCAGGAACGGCTTTTCCGTGGACGGACGATCACAAACCTCAGTCAGAAAGCCCATCGGGTTCGGCGTATGCACCAGCGTCGCCAGCCCCGCCGTGTGGCAGGCCGCAATCAGCAATCCCGTGGCGATGCCGACGCTCTCATGGATGTAGTAATTCTTCCGGTCT
>JBCCBN010000264.1:0-2329 GCA_039034035.1 Pseudomonadota bacterium | reverse complement strand
CGAGACCTTCGTCGATCCAGTATACGGATCTGGCACCAAGGCTCTCGTCCAAAGCGGTTTCCGCGCGGGCTTTCGTCCATTGGTTGCGGTTGCGATGGAGCAGACACTGCCGCGTCGTGAGCACGCGACCGGCGCCGTCACCCTCAATAGCGCCCCCTTCCAGGACGAACGGGTAAGCGCGGGTCGGCAGACTTTCAGCGGCGGCTAGGGCGGCGGCGGTTTCGGTGTCTCCAGGCATATCGAACTTCCCCCCCCAACCATTGAAGGCGAACTGGTTGGCGATAAGCGCTCCGGTGCCGGTCTCCATCACGACGGGCCCCGTGTCACGCAGCCAGATGTCGCCGGTGGGTATCATGACAATCTCAGCGGCGGATGGCAGCGCGCGCCGGGCGATCGCCGCCGCTTCATCGGCACCAGCGGCCACCCGAACCGGGACGTGCTGGACAAGCGCGTCAACGACGTCTGCAATCTCGCGCCTGGCCCGGTCCATCAAGCCGGACCATTCATGGGCGAGCCGGGGCCAACCAACCCAGATCCGCGATTGCGGCGTCCACTCTGCGGGCCAGTAACGATCCACCGCATCCGAATGCCCAGGCCAGGAGCGACGATTTGAACCGGTACCCCGCACTCCACTCTCCCAAAACACAGCGGGCGGCCCAATAACCGGACCGCCCGCAAACTCTACACTGAAAACGCGGCAGCAATCACATGACGCCGCGAAGAACGGCTCGGACTAGAACTCGTACCGAAGGCCCAAGCGAACCTCGAACAGCGATGCTCCACCAATGCGGGATTCCGCAGGTTGGGTCAGAGCACCGGTGACCGGGTTCACATCAACGTTTGGCGGGAAGTCCGGCTCGCGCAAAATGCCCCACTCATCGTTGATAAGGTTGGTCAGATTGTCGATGACAATGAAGCCAGCCGTCCGGTGTGTGGGCAGGATGCCCGGGAATTCCTGCTCAAGCCGCAGGTCAACCTTGCCCCACCAGGAGCCTTCTTCGCTGTTCCGCGTGCCGCCGGGCAGCAGAACCGAGCCGCCATTAATGAACGGAGTGAACCCGAAGAAGCCCGAGCCGCCATCCTCGCGCACCAGCGAGTAGGGCTGTCCGGACCGTGCAGTCGCGAAGGCCGAAATCGTCGTGTTGTACTCACCGAAGAAGGCCCGCTCATAGTTCGTGAGCAAGGTGAACCGATGTTCGATATTATAGTCGGATGTGGAGAGCCGGTCTTCCTGCGGATTGAAGAAGGCGCGGTTGTTGTAGTTCGAGAACGCAACCGAAGACGTCATCGGCTGGACATCTTCGGCATCGTTCCAAGCGTACCCAAAGGCCCAGTTGAGACCGTTGTCATAGTCCTTGGCGACGCTGAACGAAACCGTGGTCGACCGGTTGCCTTCGTCCGAATTGGTCAGGACGAAGGAGTCGGCGCGAGGGCTGTCGAAGATCGGGTAACCTTCTTCGGTGGTGCCCACTTGTTCAAGATCACCGCGGAGGACTATTGCGGAGTCCTGGCCTTCAGAGATCAGCAGGTCTGCATTCACGACGTACTCACCGCCGAGGAAATTGGGCGCCGGGAGGGTCGGTATCCAGGTTGCGCCGAGGGAAATCTTCCACTCGGACGGGATCTTGAAGTCAGGATCGAGATAGTTGATCTCGAAGTTCGACCCGGTACCGCTGGCAACCGAATCGATCAGCGATTGCGGGACACAATAGCCTGGCCCCTCCGGCACGCCGTCTTCGCACTGGCCGTAAGGGATGCCGAACAGCGAGGTCACGCCATCTTCGAGGCTGGGGTCAACCCGGCCACCATCGGCGCCAAACTGCAGGACATTGTTTGCGGAATAGGTGTTCGACAGCCACACATTCGGGTCGCCGCCGGAATAGAGGCCAACGCCGCCCCGAACGATGAGATTGTCCTGGGCGTCATAGGTGAACGCCAAACGCGGTTGCAGCAGGCCCTCGCCGTCCAGGGTCTGGGCGTTGGAGAAGCCGTAGTCTGCGACGAAATCGGCGTTCTCTGCTGGCGCATCGTCGGTCTGCCAGAAATCGTAGCGTAGTCCGAGGATCAGGTTGAGTTGAGGATTAACGCTCCATTCGTCCTGAAGGTAGAGCGTGTTGGCAGCGTATCCCCAATCGGCAGCGGCATCCGCCGGATTGCCGGACGGCGCATTGTTGTAATTCACATTGTCGGCGAGCCCGAGCTCAAAGTTCACGATCGCCGGGTCACGCGTATCAGTCGAATCGACGACGGCGGGGTTACCGTCGAAATGCCCCGAGGGGGTGTCCTTGCCCTGACTGACCTCTGTTGCAGCGGCCCATGTGCCACCTTG
>JBCCBN010000263.1:0-2481 GCA_039034035.1 Pseudomonadota bacterium | reverse complement strand
CCAGCGTGGCTTCCACCATATCCTGCATCTCGTCGAGAGAGGCCGTGATGCCGGTCTTGGTCTCCGCATCCTCCACCATCTCGGCATGAACCCTGAGCGCGGTGAGTGGCGATCTCAAGTCATGCGCCAGGGCGGCCAGCATCTGCGTCCTGTCCGTGACAAAGCTGGCCAGACGCGTCTGCATGTCATTGAAGGCCGTCGTCAGGTTCCGCACTTCGTTTGGGCCGACCGGCGTGAGGGGTCCCTGCCCGCCACCGCGCCCGAACTCCTCCGCCGCCGCCGCAAGATCATTCAGGGGCCGTGTCAGGCGCGTCAGCAGAAACCAAAAGATCGCCAGCAGCAACACGGTGGCAGTCAACACGAAAGAGAGGGTGGAGGCCCAGGACCATTGGATCGGCGGCCGCTCGAACCGGGTGGCGACGTTCAGCCATTGACCCCCGGTTATGGCAATCGAGACTTCCATCTCGAGGGCCGCCAGTGTGCCCTGCATCATCTGGGCGTGCATTTCCGCCATTTCCGGCGAGAGGTTTGGCAGCGGCAACAGCCCCTGTTCAATCTCGTGCACCTCGACCCGGATATCGCGGGTGTAGCCATCGTTCAAAAGCGCACGCACGCGGGCTTCGATGTACCCGTTTTCGTCATGATGGGTGTGCGTCACGGTCGGGCGGTCGTCGAGATCGAAGCGCACCAGCGGCGAGTTTGCCGCCGCCACAATATCCTCATGCAACGTCGGCGGTGCTTCCTCGATCAGACGGGCGACGTTTGCTGCGCGTCCGGCTGCCTCGCTGCCGATGGCCGCCTGCACGGCAAGCGACCGTTCATCGACGAAAAGCCACAAACCCACGACCTGCGCCACGAACAGGACCACCACCACCAAAAGGGCGATCTGTGAGCGGAACCCCATTCGCATCAGGCCTCGACCTCCACATCACAGTTCAGGCAATATCCACCATTGCGCACGGTCGATATGATCCGGGGGCGAAGCACATCGGGTTCGATTTTCCGGCGCAGGCGCGAAACCTGATTGTCGATCGTCCGGTCAAATGGTCCGGCGACACGGCCGGCGCTCAATTCCAGAAGCTCATCCCGGCCGATCACCGCCCGAGGACGCTCAAGTAAGACCGTTAGCAGCTTTGCTTCGGCCGTGGTCAGTGTATTGACCGTGCCATCGGGGCAAATGACATGGCTGGCGTCGTGATCGAATGTGATCCCGGCAAATACGGCCCGCTTGCCCGCAAATGTTCCGCCATGGGGCGCATATCCGTCTCCCGCACGGCGCAGGATCGCATTGATCCGTGCCAGAAGCTCGCGCGGATTGAAGGGCTTGGCCAAGTAGTCATCTGCGCCGGTGTCGAGCCCCTTGATCCGAGCGTCATCGTCGCCGAGCGCCGTCAGCATGAGAATCGGCGTTCGCTGCTGCTCCCGGCGCAACCGTGCGCAGGCCGCGAGCCCGTCCTCTCCCGGCATCATGATATCGAGCACGATCAGATCAAATTCGTCCTCGCCCAATCGTGCATCCATCTCGCCCGCACTTTTGGCTCCCGTCGCGCGCAGCCCGTTTTTCTCCAGGTAGCGCGTCACGGAGTGCCGGATCTCGGCATGATCATCGACGACCAGAATATGCGCCGATGCCGCCATCAGCGATCGGGTCCCACACATCGGCACGTCTGGCCGATCGGCCCACTGTTCAATAGATTGAGTTCCATAACACCCAGAATAGATTGTTCTTTCGGGAAAGACCCGCACCTCGTTTGTCGCAATATGTATCAATAGACCTGACATGTCTTGACCCTCCAGCTGCTGGAAGCCCCATCTGACGCGGCATGACAGGCGCAAGACCAGACATATCGGGGCAACATCCCGCCCAATCAGCGCACCGGACCATGGCGGCGCGCGCGTGGATCGGATTTGCACTTTTTGTGGTCACAATGCCCGCCCACCTCCTCCTGGAACAGGGAGACTCGCTTGCCTTGGCAGCGGTCACACTGGCTATGATTGGCGGGGCCTATATCGGGTTCGGTGCCGCCGATGGCCGTCGCTCCGTGTTCTGGTCTGAGCTCGGCGTCGCTCTTCTCTTCGGGGCGGCGGCGGTAGCGGGTCTCCTTTGGCATTGGGCAGCCTTGCCTCTGGGTCTCGCGCTCCATGCGCTGTGGGATCTTGCCCATCACAATGCGGTCCGCCTTGCCCGGGTCCCACACTGGTACATCCCGTTTTACGTCGTCTTTGACCTGATAGCGGCAGCCTTTCTTGTGCTGCTTTATACGAGGTAGGCATGGTGCGTGTCGTTGTTATTGTCCTTCTGGGGCTCTCGCTTCTCGTCCTGGCGCGTCCGGACCTTGCGGGGCTCGATGCCGATCTGCCGGAGCGCGACAACCTGCGCCTGTGGATCGAGGCGGCTGGTCTTCTTGGTCCGCTTCTGGTGGTGGCGCTGATGACGCTGGCGATCGTGGCCAGTCCCCTGCCCTCGGCGCCGATCGCGCT
>JBCCBN010000262.1:0-2489 GCA_039034035.1 Pseudomonadota bacterium | reverse complement strand
CGGACAGTTCGCGACCGGGGCAGAGCAGTCCTGCGTCACACTCCTGCCTGCCGCGGGCGTCCAATCCGTCACACTGTCCTGGCCAAGCGGGCTGAACTTCCAAAGCGGCTACACCACAACCTACCTCCGCCTCCGTCTCAGCGCGAACCAGGCCGAGGCCCAAACCCCCGCATCTGCCGGCACCACGATCGGTGAGGTCGAAGACTATCGCATCACGGTGGATCAGTTCGCCACGATCACCGGAACCGTTTTCGAGGACACCGCTCAAGACGGCACCTTCGATGGGGCTGAAACCCAATACCAGCCCGTAACGGTTCGCGCATTCACCGCCGGCCCCAATGCGGTGTTTGGCGACGGCGACGATGTGGAAGTCGCCAGCACGGATACGGCGGCGGCAACCCCTTACACCATGGCCTTGCCGGCGGGCACCTACGAGTTCCGTGTCGATACCGCAGACACAGACATCCCAGCCAGCCATATTGCGGTGACCCCCACCGTGATCGAGCAAACGGTCGCAGCCGGCCAGACCTATCCCAATCTGGATTTCGGCTTTGCCGCCGAGGCCGATCTCTCCCTGCGCAAGACCGTCGCCCCTGCCGCACCGGCAGACGGCGACGTGGTGACCTATACGCTGATCGTCACCAATTCGAGCGGCACAAACGCCACCGGCGTCGAGGTGCGCGACCTGCTGCCAGCCGCCACTGCCTTCGATAGCGCGACCGGCACCGGGACTTACGCTTCGGCCACCGGCCTCTGGACCGTTGGCACCGTGCCTGCGAACTCCAGCGTCCGCCTCGACATCATAACCACCGTTTCAGGCACCAGCGCGGTCACCAACACCGCCGAGATCACCGCATCCGACCAGCCCGACGCCGACTCCATTCCTGGAACTGGTGCGGTAAACGGCATCGCCGCCGATGATGGCCGGGACGGCGACATCAACCCGGTCGATGATGACGAAGCACAAGTGGTTTTCACCATTGGCGATGCCGGTATCGATGTTACGGGAACCGTCTTCTTCGACACGGGAACAGGCGCCGGCGTGAGCCCGCATGACGGCAGCCAGGCTGGCACCGAGGCAGGCACCGGCGGCGTCCGTGTCGAAGCGGTCGACGCTGGCGGTTCCATCGTCGCGACAACCACCACGCTCGGCGATGGCAGCTACACGCTGAGCCTGCCCACAGCCCTCGTCGGCAGCGGGCTCACCATCCGCGCAGTCGCGCCCGGCGGCACCCGCCACGTTTCCGGCGCCACTACCGGTGCGGCCGATCCCGATGCCACCGATGGCGCCATCACCTTTACCCTGGCAACGGGCACGGCCTATCAGTTCGACTTCGGCCTGGTAGAGCTACCGCGGCTCACCGCCGACCAGACCCGGACCGTGGCACCCAGCGGAACGCTGCTGGTCCCCCACACTTTCACGGCCACCAGCGCCATGGACGTCGTGTTCGCGGTCACCAATGCCGCCGAAAGCCCGGCAGGCGCGTTCACCACGCTCCCCTTCTACGACGAAGACTGCAATGGCGTCGTCAACGCGACCGATGCAGCTGTCGCCGGCGCCCGTAGCTTTGCCGCCGGTGACCAGGTCTGCGTCCTGGTTCGCGTTGTCCATGTCGCGCCCACCGCCGATGGAGCCAGCCTGAGCTACGACCTCGAAGCCCAGGCCACCTACACCGCCACAACCGCGCTCGACACGCTCACCAACACCGACCGCATCACGGTGAACGAGGGCGCAGCGCTTGCGCTGACCAAGGCCGTGTGCAACGCGACCACAACCAGTTGCAATGCGGCCACGGGCGCGGGTTTCGGCGTCAACAATGCCGGACGCCCGGGTGATGTGCTGGTCTACCGGATCGTGTTTGAAGCGCCGGGCCCCGATCCCATCGATGAAGTCGCCGTCCACGACCGCACCCCCGATTATTCCGCACTCACCGCGGTCGCTCCCGGCATCGTTCTGCAGCCCAATAGCGTTGCGTGCGCGCTGACCGAACCAGCCATGCCCGCCCCAAATTATGCCGGCGATCTCGAATGGGGTTGCCCCGGTTCCATGGTGGCCGGCGACCGCGGAATTGTCAGCTTCGAGGTCAAGGTCGCCGATTGATGGTTCCACCTGAAACTATCCCGCGTTAGACTCTCCCGGAACAGAGGAGACCGGGGATGAAGCTCGCAACGCTGCGCGACGGAACAAGAGACGGCAAGCTCGTCGTGGTCTCGCGCGACCTTACCCGCTACTCGGCAGCCACGGCGATCGCCCCAACCCTTCAGGCCGCCCTCGACGACTGGGACAAGACCGGCCCGAGATTGGCCCAACTATTCGAGCAACTCGCCCTCGGATCGGTCCCCTCAGACCGGTTCCACGAGCATGCCTGCGAAAGCCCCCTGCCGCGCGCCTACCAATGGGCCGACGGCTCGGCTTACATCAACCACGTCGAACTCGTGCGCAAGGCGCGCAACTCGGAAGTGCCAGCCACCTTCTACACCGACCCGCT
>JBCCBN010000261.1:0-2492 GCA_039034035.1 Pseudomonadota bacterium | reverse complement strand
GTGACGATCAAGGGTTCGCTGCCCCTGTCTCGCCAGTCTGAAAGCGCCTCCATCGTGCGCGCGCGGAGCACAGCCACGCTCTCTCCGCCATGGGGCCGGGCGTTGAGGAAATCGGCAGCCCAGGCGTCCAGCTCCGCTCGGGGGATGTCTGACCAGGGTGTGCCTTCCCAGGACCCGAAATCCATCTCGATCAGGCGGGGATCTTGCTCAACCGGAAAGCCTGAGGCCTTAGCCATGGCGTCTGCGAGCTTGCGGCACCGCTGAAGGGGGCTCGTCACGATGCGGTCAAATTTCGGGAGGGCGTCCGAAACCGCTTGGGCTTCTTCGGGAAAGCTCTCACGCACATCCAGGTCGGTCTGACCGTAGCAGATGCCGAGTGCCACCGCCGGCGTCGTATGGCGCACGAGGATCAGAGCCATGCCAGAAGCCCGAGATAGACGCCGATTTCGCTCGCCTGCTGAACCGCACCAAGAGTATCGCCCGTGTACCCGCCGAGCTTTGGCTCGAAGAACAGGCGCATGAGTAAGTGCCCCGTGAACAGTCCACCGACCGCCCAGACCAGAGCCATCGGTGAGTGCCAGACGCTCCACAGCGCAAGGACTGCGACGCCGGTTGCGAGCGCGACCAAAAGGCCCGTCATTGATATCCCACCGGCCACAGGTTTTCCCGTTCCCTCATCGCGTACATAGGCGCTCGTCGCGATCACGAGGACGCTGGAAAGCCGCGACAGGCCATGGGCCGCGATCAACGCCAGCGGGATGACCGACGCCGATAGAAAGGTCAAAGCACCCACCTTCAGAGCGAGCGCCAGCACCAAGGCGAGTGTGCCATAGGTGCCCAGGCGCGAGTCCCTCATGATGTCGAGCGCCTGTTTCCTGGTCAGCCCGCCGCCAATACCGTCAAACGTGTCGGCGAGGCCGTCCTCATGAAATGCGCCCGTCAGGAGCAAGCCCGCGCCGGTCGCCATGAGCACGGCGATCAGGACCGGGAAGACCATCTGCGCGGCGAAGAAGACGGCGGCTGATACGCTGCCAATGATCACGCCGACGAGCGGATAATAGCGCACCGATGCCGCCATGCGCTCAGGGGCGTAAAGGCCGTCAAAGCCTACGGGCAAGCGCGTCAGGAACTGTACAGCCAGCAAGAACGCAGCGCCCTCATCTTTCATGCGGGACCGCTAATCTGGGCGCTCTCGAAACTCGCCATATCGCGGAGCATCGCAGCGGCCGCTTTCACAAGCGGGAAGGCGAGGAGTGCGCCGGTGCCTTCACCCAGTCGCATGTCAAAATCGAGCAACGGCTGGGCATCTAGCGCGTCAAGCAGGACGCCATGCCCGGCTTCGGCGGACCGGTGGGCGAAGACGAAACAGACGTCGCAGCCCGGCTCGATTTCGCGCGCGCAAAGGGCGGCAGCGGTGGCGATGAACCCGTCAATGATCACGATCCGCCGCCGCTGGGCAGCGCCCACCATAGCCCCGGCCATCATCGCGATTTCAAACCCGCCATACTCAGACAGCGCGGTCATCACATTGAGCTTTGGCGATGTTCGCGCCGCCGCAGTCTCCAGCAGCTGCTGCTTGCGCGCCAACCCGCCATCATCGAGGCCGGTGCCCCGTCCGGTGAGGGTCGCGACGGGCCTATAGAGGAGTTTGGCACTGACCAGAGCGGCCGACGAAGTATTGCCGATCCCCATCTCGCCAAAACAGGCCACGTCTTCGGTGATGGCCTCGCCGATGTCGCGACCCAAGGAGAGCGCGCTGGAAACCTGTTCTGCGGTCATGGCAGCGTGCTCGATGGCGTCGCGCGTCCCGCTCGCCACGCGCCGGCTCATCAGATCAGGATGATCAATGGGCTCGCCCGCAACCCCGGCATCGATGACGTCAATCGAGGCGCCGACGGACCGGGCAAACACATTGGCGGCTGCGCCACCGGCAAGGAAGTTGTTTACCATCTGGCGGGTCACCGCCTGGGGATAGGCTGAGACACCTGCTTCTGCCATCCCGTGATCCCCGGCGAAGATCTTCAGGGCGCAGGTCTCCGCGCTGGTGTCCAGCGTGCCTTGAATGCGCGCGATCGTGGCCCCGAGCGCCTCAATCCGCCCAAGGGAGCCAACGGGTTTCGTCTTGCCGTCCAACGCCGCAGAGAGCCGCGCTTCAAAATGCCTGTCCGTCCGATCCATCACCTACGGCATTAGCCAGACCATTGAGATTGGCAAGGTTCGAAGCGCGAAGGTTGTCACCCTCGATCTTCTTCTCGCCAGCGGGTCAGCGTTTCCGGCGAGCTCGCGATTTCGTCGTTCGGCACCTGGAAGCCGCTTAACGACCTTCTTGGGTCGCAGTCGTACTTCCTATTGCCTGATGGACAATGAGATGGACGCGCCGAACAGATTGAGGTGGTGGAGCCAGGCGGAATCGAACCGCCGACCTCTTGAATGCCATTCAAGCGCTCTCCCAACTGATCCCGGCTTCGGGACCAATCAGGGCGGCAGCCGGG
>JBCCBN010000260.1:0-2498 GCA_039034035.1 Pseudomonadota bacterium | reverse complement strand
CGTGTGCTCTTCCGATCTCTGCAGGCCGCCGACATCCTGATCTACAAGGGCACCCATGTCCCGGTGGGCGAGGACCAGAAGCAGCATCTGGAGCTGAGCCGAGACATTGCCGACCGGTTCAATCGCGAGTTTGACCGGCCGGGCTTCTTCCCCCTGCCCGTCTCGCTGGCCGATGGGCCGGGGGCGCGGATCATGAGCCTGAAGGATGGCAGCCGGAAGATGTCGAAATCGGACCCGTCAGACCTGTCGCGGATCAATCTGGTGGATGATGCCGACACGATTGCGAAGAAGATCAAGAAGGCGAAGACCGATCCCGAGCCGATCCCGGCGACGGCCGATGGGCTGAAGGATCGGCCGGAAGTCGAGAATTTGGTGGCGATCTACGCGATCATGGCCGGGATGGAGGTCGATGCGGTGCTGGCCGAATTCGAGGGCAAGGGGTTTGGCACGTTCAAGCCGGCGCTCGCGGAGCTGGCGGTGGAGCACCTGGCGCCGATCACTGGCGAGATGCGGCGGCTGATGGATGACCGGGCAGAGATGGACAGGATCCTGAAGGTGGGCGGCGAACGGGCCGAAGCGATTGCAAGCGGCGTGATGGCCGAGGTGCGCGACATTATCGGCTTTTGGCAACCGGGGGCGTGAGGGGTAGTCTGGGCGGGTATCGGACCGGTGTTGGAGATGACCCCATGAAGACCTGTTCCCACCTGGCGGCAGCGTTCGCCCTCCTCGCACTGGCTGGTTGTGGCAGCGACCCTGATGCGGCGGGATCGGCTGGAGCCGAAGCGGCGGCGGGCGCGCTGGCGGGCGCGCCGGTGACGGTGGAGGGGGCGTATGTGCAGGAGCCGGCAGCGGGGCGGACGATGACGTCCGGCGGTGTGACGCTGGTGGCGGTGGGTGACGATCTGCGGCTGGTGGCGGCGTCGAGCGCCCTGGCGGAGCGGATCGAGCTGCACACCATGTTCCGCGAAGACGGCATGATGCGGATGGAACAGATCGAGGCGGTGGACCTGCCGGCGGGTGAGCCGGTGACGCTGAAGAGGGGCGCCGATCACCTGATGCTGTTCGGGATCGAACCGCTGGAGCCGGGCTCGGCTTTCCCGCTGGAGCTGACGGTGGAGGATGGCGAGGGCGCGTCCTACAGCGTTGATGTGCAAGCGACGGTTCGGCAACTGGGGGAATAGGGTTGCGCACCTGGGGAAAATGTTGCTGAAAATTTAACGACGGGCTGTTGCGGTTTCACGCAGGGACGCGCACGTTGGGGCGGTCCCCAGAAAGAGCGCCGTTCATGCCTCGAGACCACTACCAAGACGACAATCCATACTTCCGCGAGGGGCCCGTTGTGACGGTGCTCGGCGATGAGGAGATGGATATCCAGGATGCCCAGCCCCATCCGCTGATGGAGCAGTCCCGGGCCGTGTGGCAGCGCACGAAGGGATTGGTGAAACTGGGGCTGTTTGCAGCCTTTGCCGGCGCCTATCCCGGATGGATGATGGCGAGCCACACGGTGGACGCCAGCGCGGTGTCGATCGATGAGAACAATTGGGCCTCGCACGAGGCCGGCGTGGCGATGACGCTGATCGCCCGGGAGGTGAGTGGCCCGGGTTGGAGCGGCGACAAGGCCGACTGGCACCCGAACCATCATTTGACCGCGCAACCGGCCTGGCAAGTGTCGCTGAGCTATAGCCTGGCGGATGTGACCCGATTGTCGGCAGCGCTGGCGGAAGCGGGGGGCGAGCCCGACACCGATCTGGTGGCGGCCAGCCGGCTGCTGCGGCCGACCCGGACTGAAGCCATGACGCCGCGCCTGATTGCGGCGGCTGAAGCCCTGGCGAGCTACGACTCCCGGGTGGCGAACGGAACGGCGGCCGATATCGACAGCGCCGAACAGGTGAGTGAGCTGCTGAACCTGTTTGCGGGCTGGGCAGAGGATTCGGCGCGGGACCTGTCTGGCCAGATCGCGCTGGGCGCTGCCTGGCCGGCGAGCCGGGCCGATATTCGCGCTTTCTACACGGCGCGCGCGCGGGCGCAGGTGGCCGGCAACATGATCGATGCAGCGGTGGCCAAGGACCCGAATCTTTCGGCGACGGCATCGGTGCGGGCGCAGGTGCGCGAGGCCCGGTCGAACTGGCTCCGGGTCGCCCAGCAGGCGCCCATGGTGGTGTCGAACCAGACCGGCGAAAATCCCCTCTTTCCGAACCATCTGGCCGCCATGGCGTGGCATCTGGACCAGGCTGAAGCGGCGACGCGGCAGCTCACCGACATGCTGTCAGGCACGGTTGAGGGCGACATCTCGATTGCCGGCGCCGACGATCTGGTGCTGACGCCGACATCGGCGCCTTAGCGTATTCGGCCCAAGGCCGAGCCGCACCAGCGTTGAGAAGGCATTGAAATCCCCTTCGGAACCGGCCAACTGTTGAGGAGCTGACAGTAAAGGCCGGCCACCATGTTCATCCAGACCGAAACCACCCCCAATCCCGACACGCTGAAATTCCTGCCCG
>JBCCBN010000259.1:0-2525 GCA_039034035.1 Pseudomonadota bacterium | reverse complement strand
GAACCGGTAGAAATTGCGGGTGAACAAGTGGTAGCGCTTGCCTTGCAGGGTGCGGCTTTCCCAATAGGCGCGACTGTCTGGGTCGAGATTTGGGCTGAGATAGGTGCGATAGGCGTGCTTGTTACCGCCCTCATTGGCGTAGCCGAAGAAGCGGTAGAAGGTTTCGTGGTTCGGCATGCTCCGGATCGCCGTGTGCTTCAGTCGGTTCAGGGCGATGTGGGCGGAGTTGAGGTCAACCGCTGTGACGCGGACATCGGCGGCGGAGATGTAGTTGAGGACATTACAGCCGCCTGACGCGATGCAGACCACATGGTCACCATCCTTCATGCGCAGGGCTGAAATGTCGACGTCCGGGTCTTCCCAGATCTGGGGGTAGACCAGGTTCTTAAACATCTGGGTGAAGGCGAGATCCAGCATGGCCCAGTGCCAGGGCTGTTTCTCTTCCGATCCGGAAATAGCGTGTTTGACCAGATCGCCGCGCTTTTTCATGCCAGAAAGCCTTTCGTCCCCACTCGCCCCTGAGGAGAGGTGTAAGGGGGCCAGCGCGCAGTGTCACCTGCATGCTGGTTGATTTGCCGGCCTCTTCGCAGCCTGCTTGCAACCCGTGCGTTTCCACCCGGGCTGCATGACGGCTCGAAGTGTCCCGATCAGGCCGGTTTGCGGAACCGCAGGGTCATCCGGTTTGATTCGCCGATGGCTTCCATCGCTTCGCGCTCGGGGGTGCCCTCTTCGGTGCTCGCCAGGCTTGGTGGCAAGCGCCAAACGAAATCATCGGTGGTGGGCATATCAGCCGGATTGGCGTTCACATCAGTGGTCGCTTCGAGCACGAAGCCTGCCGCTTCAAACGCCTCGACTACCCGGCTTTGTTTGAGATAGCCGGCATTGCCGTCGGCCCATTCATCGGGATTGGTTTCCGGGGCCTGGTGCTGAACCACGCCAACGATCCCGCCGGGTTTGAGCAGGGCGAAGGTCTCGGCGACGGTGTCATCGAACCAGCCCGTATCGCCATTGAAGCGATGCAGATTGTGCAGCGCACGGATGAACAGGACGGCGTCGAGGCTGGCGGCCATGTCGTCGGGCGCGCTGGTCATCTGGTAAGCGCCAATGTCTGCGGCGCCGTCAATGTCCCACTCGGCGGCCGTGGTGGTCCAGTTGGCGGATGCCTCGGTCTGTTCCTGGGCCCATTCCTCTCCGAAATTGAAGCGGGACCAGATCGCGTCGGGGTATTGTGCGCCGACGACTTTGCCTTCGGGGCCGACATAGGGCAGCAGGATTTTCGTGTACCAGCCGCCACCGGGCAGGGCTTCGGCGACGGTCATGCCCGGCTTGATGCCGAAGAAAGCGAGGGTTTGTGCGGGGTTGCGTTGGTCGTAGCGGGCCTGGACGTCGGCGGGCTGGGTGGCGAGGATGACGTCCAGCTTCTCGGCGCTGGTCATGGCGGGTTTTGCCATGTCGCTGGCCATTTCTTCAGCCATGTCGTCGGCGGTTTCCTCGGCCACTTCCACGGCGTCGGTGGCGGCGGTTTCAGCGGCTTCGGCGGGCGGCGCCGCTGCGATGGCGGGTTCGGCCTCCAGCGCGCCGGACTGGGTTTCGCAGGCCGCGAGGGTCAATGCGGATGCTGCGGTGAGCAGGATTGTGAGGCGTGTCATGGGGGCTCCTCCTTTGCCAATGACGCGAATTCCGAAAAGCGTTAACACCGAACAGGCTTGCCGCCCAGCATGGCATTGTCTGGCGGGGCGTGGGGTGTAGTAGAAGGGGCCGTAGACCCGGGTTTCGACCGGGTGCGCTGCTTGGGTAAGGGCGGTATCGGCCAGTGGAGGCAGGCGACATGAGCGAATCCGATCGAGCCGTTCTGGACCCGGACCTGGCCAAGTTGGTGGAGGGGCTGCCCGATGACTTTCGGGGGTTCGCCCGCACCTATGAAGCCGAGATCCGGCCGGCCTTGCAGGCCCGCGAAGGGGAACGGGCGCGCGCGGCCCGGACGGCGCGGCAGGCGACGCTGGGCGGTCTGGTGGTTGGCGGCGGCGGAATTGCGAGCGGACTGGCCGTATTCGATGAGCCGATTGTGGCGGTTGTCTCGGGGCTAGTGGGCGCGGCGGCGGTGGCGCTGGGTCGGGCGCCGCTCGGGCGGTTGAAACGGGAAGCGAAGGGCCTGTTCGTGACCCCGATTGCCGAACGGTTCGCCATCGAATTCGTTGAGGATCCCGGCTATGTGGACACTACCGACCAGTTGCGCCGGTCGGGCCTGTTGCCGCGATTTGACCGCTCGGCCTTTGAGGACCGGATGGTGGGCCAGCGCAACGGGATCGATTTCGAGTTCTATGAAGCCCATTTGAAACAACGCCGGACCGAGACGCGAAATGGGCGGACGCATACGAAATATGTGACGGTTTTCGATGGCCAGTGCTTGCGGTTCAACTTTCACACGCGGTTCATTGGCGAGACGCTTGTGTGATTGGATGACGTATTTTTTATCCTGTTTGTGTGTCTGTGTTGCATTGACGTGGCTATTCTGTTGTAATCTG
>JBCCBN010000258.1:0-2537 GCA_039034035.1 Pseudomonadota bacterium | reverse complement strand
GATACTACATCTATGGCTGGCGGCACGTGCCGGTCGACATCAGCGTGCTGGGCGACAAGGCCAACGCGACCCGGCCCGAGATCGAGCAGATCATCATCTCCAATGCCAAGGGCGTCGACGAAGAAACCTTTGAGCGCGAATTATACGTCATCCGCCGGCGCATCGAAAAGGCGGCGGCGGCCGCGCAGGCGCCAGGGCTCTACCTGTGTTCGCTGTCCTGCCGGTCGATCATCTACAAGGGGATGATGCTGGCCGAACAGGTGGCGGAGTTCTACCCGGACCTGAAAGACGAGCGGTTCGAGAGCGCCTTCGCGATCTACCACCAGCGCTATTCCACGAACACCTTCCCGCAATGGTGGCTGGCGCAGCCCTTCCGCATGCTGGCCCATAACGGCGAGATCAACACGCTCAAGGGCAACGTGAACTGGATGAAGTCGCACGAGATCCGGCTATCCAGCGCGTATTTCGGGGAGATGGCGGAGGATATCAAACCGATCATCGCGAACGGGGCCTCGGACTCAGCGGCGCTCGATTCGGTCTTTGAGGTGCTGGTGCGGGCCGGGCGGAATGCGCCGATGGCCAAGACCATGTTGGTGCCCGAGGCGTGGTCGAACACGGCGAGCGAACTGCCGAAGGCTTGGCAGGACATGTATTCCTACTGCAATTCGGTCATGGAGCCGTGGGACGGCCCGGCGGCTTTGGCGATGACCGATGGGCGTTGGGTCTGCGCCGGGCTCGACCGGAACGGGCTGCGCCCGATGCGCTATGTCGTGACGGGGGACGGGTTGCTGATTTCCGGGTCCGAGGCCGGGATGGTGCCGATTGATGAGGCCAGCGTGGTCGAAAAGGGCGCGCTTGGGCCGGGGCAGATGATCGCCGTCGATATGCATGAGCAAAAGCTATTCCACGACACCGAGATCAAGGATGCGCTGGCCGACGCCCGCCCGTTTGGCGAATGGGTCGGCAAGATCACCAATCTTGAGGCCGAAACCAGCGGTGTGACCGAGGTGCCCTTGTTCGAGGGGGCCGACCTGCGCAAACGGCAGATCGCGGCGGGCTATTCGATTGAAGAGCTGGAACAGATCCTCGCGCCGATGGCCGAGGACGGGAAGGAAACGCTGGCGTCGATGGGGGATGACACTCCGGCGGCGGTTTTGTCGAAGCAGTACCGCCCGCTCAGCCACTATTTCCGGCAGAACTTCAGCCAGGTGACGAACCCGCCCATCGACAGCTTGCGCGAATACCGGGTGATGAGCCTGAAGACGCGGTTCGGGAACCTCAAGAACGTGCTGGATGAGGATTCGTCGCAGACCGAAATTCTGGTGCTCGACAGCCCGTTTGTGGGCAATGCGCAGTTCGACGCGATGGTGAAGCATTTCGACGACAATGTCGTCACCATTAACTGCTGCTTCCCGGCGGGAGGGTCGAAAGGGGCCTTGCGCAAGGGGTTGGAGCGGATCCGGGCTGAGGCGGAAGATGCCGTGCGGTCGGGCGCCGGGCACTTGATCCTGACCGATCAGGATCAGAGCGAAAGCTGTGTGCCGATGCCGATGATCCTGGCGACGAGCGCGGTCCATAGCTGGCTGACGCGGAAGGGCTTGCGGACCTTCTGTTCGCTCAATGTGCGGTCGGCGGAATGCATCGACCCGCATTACTTCGCGGTGCTGGTGGGCTGCGGTGCGACCACGGTGAACGCTTATCTGGCGCAGGATTCCATCGCGGACCGGATCGACCGGGGCCTGATCAACGGCACCCTGACGGAGGCTGTGGCGCGGTACCGCGCGGCCATTGATGCGGGCTTGCTGAAAATCATGTCTAAGATGGGGATTAGTGTCATTTCCTCCTATCGCGGCGGCCTGAATTTCGAGGCTGTTGGCCTGAGCCGCGCGATGGTGGCGGATTACTTCCCCGGTATGATTTCGCGGATTTCTGGGATCGGCGTGACCGGTTTGCAGACCAAGGTCGAGGAGGTCCACGCCAAGGCGTTCCTGCAAGGTCAGGACGTGCTGCCCATCGGCGGCTTCTACAAGGCGCGTCGGTCTGGCGAAAAGCACGCTTGGGAAGCGACGACGATGCACATGCTGCAACAAGCGTGTAATCGCGGGTCGTACCAGCTGTGGAAGCAGTACTCCGAAAAGATGAAATCGAACCCGCCGATCCATCTGCGGGACCTTCTGGATATCAAGACGCTCGGCAAGCCGGTGCCGTTGGAGGAGGTCGAGAGTATCACCTCCATCCGTAAGCGGTTCGTGACGCCGGGCATGTCGCTCGGGGCGCTGTCGCCGGAGGCGCACAAAACGCTCAACGTGGCGATGAACCGGATCGGGGCGAAGTCCGATAGCGGTGAAGGCGGCGAAGACCCGGCGCATTTCGTGCCGGAGCCGAACGGCGATAACCCGTCGGCGAAGATCAAGCAGGTCGCCTCGGGCCGGTTTGGTGTGACGGCCGAGTACCTGAACCATTGCGAAGAGCTTGAGATCAAGGTTGCACAGGGCGCAAAGCCCGGAGAGGGTGGCCAGCTTCCGGGCATGAAGGTG
>JBCCBN010000257.1:0-2603 GCA_039034035.1 Pseudomonadota bacterium | reverse complement strand
GCGATAGACCTCGCCCGCCTCCAACCGGGCGTCGCTCGGCCCGCCCGCATCCATGCCGCTCGCTCCCCGGACTGCCCAGTCCGCCTGATACCCGTCGAGAAAACCGACCGTCTCCGCCCCGTGGATCGCGCCTTCGCCGGCATGATAGGCGCCCGGCGCCATCAGCACCGTGATCGTCGGGTTCAGCGCCAACACCGTCGCGACCCCGAAGGAATGGGCGATCACCGTCAGGCCGTTCATCTCCAGCGCGATGCGCCGGGCCAGATGCACAGTGGTGGCGCCGGAGCCGATCATGACCAGCCCCGCGCCCTCCAGCAAGGGGCGGCCGCGCCGCGCGATCCGCTCCCGCTCAGCCGCGCGCATGCTATGGCGTTCGGACACGCTAGGCTCCAGCGACCGCCGCCGCATCGCCCCGCCATAGGTGCGCTCGACCTGTCCTTCGGTTGTCAAGGCGTCCAGGTCGCGCCGCACCGTCTCCGCCGATACGCCGAGCCGCTGCGCCAACTGGGACACCCTGAGAGAGGGGTGCTGTTCGAACTCAGCCAGAATCCGGCGACGGCGTTGATCGCGATCTTTTGCCATATCTCTCAGTATCGCCCCATGGCCCCCACGCACAGGCCCCACCAGGGCAGAGGAGGAGAAAATGACCGAGCCCGTTTGGAAGACCGCCTTTCGCTCATTCTACTACGCGAACGCGGAACCACCCGATGATATCGATCTTGATCCCACCCGCACCGCGGTCTTGGTTATCGACATCCAAAACACCTATCTCGAGCCAAAGGAAGATCCGGCGGAAGACGCTCGCTGGCAACCGTTCTTCCGTCGCATGCGCGAGATCGTCATCCCGAACACCGAGAAGCTAATCGCCGATGCCCGGACGCGCGGGGTCGAGGTCATCTACGCCCGGATCGCCTGTCAGACCTTGGATGGTCGAGACCGGTCGCTGAGCCAGAAGAAGCCCGGCTTTAACTACCTTTTGCTCCCCAAGGACCGCGAAGACAGCCAGATCGCGCCGGAGCTGGCGCCCGAGGGCGACGAAATCACTGTGTTGAAAACCACTGACTCAGCGCTGACCGGGACAAATCTGCGCCTCACGCTGCGCAATCTCGGCGTCGAGACGGTGATCTGCGCAGGGATCTTCACCGACCAATGCGTCTCGTCAACCGTGCGCAGCTTGGCGGATGAGAGCTTTGACGTCCTCGTCGTCCATGACTGCTGCGCGGCGGCGACTGACGCCCTGCACCGCCATGAGCTCGAAGTGATCAACATGATCTATTGCCACGTCGTATCGCGGGAGGATCTGGCGTCTATGTTCACCGGCGCATCTGCTCCATGAGATCTTTCAGGTTCAGTTCACCAGATCCTAACTCGGGATTAGCTTCAGACCGGCGTCAGGTTTCCCGGTGCGCAATTTCTGAACCGTCCGCTTTCGCGAAAACCTACCTCCAGCCAATGTGAACCAGCCCCGTCGCGTCCGCCCCAGCTTTCCGACATTGAATGTCAGCTCCTCAGGCTCAACACCCAGATAACTAACCGTGCTGTCCATCTTCGTGTGGCCAAGAGGAAGCTGAGCCGCGGGCGGAGCGCCTGTCTTCTTGTAGACTTGCGCAATCTTGGTCCACCGCATCGAGTGAGCGCCGTAGACGCTGGGTTCAAGGCCTATCGTGCTGACCCGGTCTCGGACGAGACGCGCATATTGGCGCGTCGAGATGTGAAGTGGATCGCTGACGGACGGCGTCTGCGATCGACATGCCTAGGCTACATGCCACCGGCATCGAGTTAGACATGCTGATACCGCTCCGACAGGTCACGCCCGATTTGCTCTGAAAAACGCGAGGCCGCCACGGACAGGCTTCGCCCCGCCATTTGCCCCATCCACAACGTCCCGGGCGCGACATCCCGTGCGTCGATCAGGCGGGCTGTAAGGCCTGTTTCCTGGATTGGCGGCAAGGGGGCGCCGATCTCAATCTGAAAGGTCACAGCCATGTTCTTGGCCACATGCGCCTTGAGATATTCGAACGAGTTGCTTTCCAGCTCTGGCGCACGGGCGTAGGACTTTTCCTGCAAGGCCGCGTTGATCATCGCGCGACTCCCAAAGCCCATTCCGGGCAAGGCGACATGATGTTGATAACATTGGCGCAGGCGGAGCCGCTCAAAGCGGGCAAGAGAGTGATTGGGGGCCATGACGGCCGCAAGGTGCTGCCTTACGCCAAGCAGGGCCTTGAAGTCTGGCGCTTCAGCCGCGCCGAAAACCAGCGCGAGATCAATGGCGTGACTCGCCAGCGCACTTTGCGCTGCGCGATGCTCCATAACAATTACTTCAAAACTCACATTTGGATAGGTCGCTTGATAGGTGCTGATGTGGTGCGGGAGAAAATAGGGGGCCAAGGCCTGACTGCAGCCGATGCGGACTTCGCCGCGCCGAATACCGGACAGGTCTGCGAGGCGCGATGAAAGCTTGCTGGTTTCGGCGAAGGTTTCACGAATATGCATGATCACCAGTTCGCCTGCCGAAGTCAGTTCCACGCCCTGCGGTCCCCGGTCGAAGATCTGAAAGCCTATCTCTTCCTCGTAGAACTGTAATCGCCGCTGCACTGCGGAAG
>JBCCBN010000256.1:0-2603 GCA_039034035.1 Pseudomonadota bacterium | reverse complement strand
GTGGGGGGCGGCCGAGATTTTTCTGGGTTCCTAACATAAAAAAAGGGCGCGCCCCCTACCCGGGGCCCGCGCCCTTGCGTCACTCTTTGTAGACGCTGGTGTAATCGGCCCAGTGCTGCGGCGCGAGAACGAAGCCTTTGACGTCCGGGCGCATCGCATAGACCTGAAGCGGCGTGTAGACTGGGATAAAGGCGACATCCTCTGCCACGATGTCCCGGATCTGGTGAAGCAGGCCGACCATCTCCTCTTCAGTCGGTGCCGCCCGGGCCGCTGCCAGCAGCTCGGCCATCTTCGGGTTGTCGTAATAGCCGCTGTTAAAGCCATTGGGCGGAAAGGCACTCGTCGGCAGGATCAGGTCGAGCCAGAAGAAGCCTGTCTCCCCCCAGGAAACCTGCATGCAGCAGCTGCCCTCACGGATGCCCTGGCCCAGCATGTCCCAATAGGTGCCGTTGTCGAAGGTCTCGATCGTCGCGCGGATCCCGATCCGGCCAAGGTCGCGCTGGATCCATTCTGCGTCGGCGCGCGTGTTCACATCGCCGCCACCGCCCATGGTCCAGTCAAGCCGCGTCTCAAACCCATCGGGATACCCGGCTTCGGCGAGCAACGCTTTCGCTGCTTCTGGGTCATAGGGAAAATCGCGGTATTCAGGATCCCAGCCTGGGCCGCCGAAGTTCAAGATGCCATAGGCGGCTTGGGCTGTCCCGCGACGCAGAAACTTCGCCATGCCCTCCCGGTCGATGGCCATCGCCATCGCGCGGCGAACCCGCACGTCCTGCAAGGCCTCTTCGCGGAAGTTTAGCCAGATCGGGTAGATCGTGGAAACGGGGCCTTTCGCCAGGGTAATGCCCTGCGCCTCAAGATACTCAAGCGAGTCAGGCGACGGGGTCGCGATCATGTCAAGCTCGCCGGTCAACAGTCCGAGTTCCCGCGTGGTCACCTCCGGGACGCCGCGCAACACCAGCCGGTCGGTTTGCGGGATCCGCTGAGGGTCCCAATAGTCTTCGTTTTTCACGAGCACCGTTTGGACACCGACTTCGCGTTCGCCAAACTTGTAGGGGCCTGTCCCCACCGGGTTGGCGTTGATCCCGTCATTGCCATAAAGGCGGACGGCGGCTGGGCTTATCATCCGCGGCGTGCCCGAGCCGCCGGCGGACAGGCGGCGCAAAAACTCTGAATTGGGCTGTTTCAGGACAATCCGGAACGTGAACGGGTCCACCACCTCGTAGCTTTCAAGGTCGCCCCACACCCATTGCAACAGCCCGACCGACCCGGGCTGGTGGAACTCAAAATCCGGGTTGGTCATGCGATCAAGGTTGAATTTGGCCGCCTCAGCATTCCACGGCTCGCCGTCGTGGAATGTCACACCTTGGCGCAGTGTGAACGTGTAGACCGTCTTGTCGTCGCTGATCTCCCAGCTTTCAGCAAGCGCTGGCACCAAGGGGGGTGTCGACACATCGGTTGCCAGCAGATCCTCGGCGACGAAGCCCTCGTACATGTGCACCAGTGCCTTGAACGTGTTCCAGGTCGTCGAGATATGCGGGTCGAGGCGGGCAAGATCGGCTTCAATGCCGACGGTCAGTGTGGTTTCGTCGGCCATGGCCTGCGGCACGGACGCGAATGTAGACAGGGCGATCGCTGCCGCACCTGCAAGCAGGCTGCGCCGTGCGAGGGTGCCGATCTTTCCTAGGCGGTCGTTCATGCGTGTTCTCCTTTCGGTATGGATGCTTGGTGTGACGGGGCCTCTGCTTGCGGCAATTCAGCCGTCAGCGCGTCCCAATCCGGGGGCGCATCAAGGCGCAAGACGCCCCGCAAGAGGCTTTGCGTGTAGGAATGGGTTGGATCCGATAGGACGCTTTCGCTCGTGCCGCGCTCGACAAGGCGGCCGCGGTGCATAACCGCGACCTGCGGCGCCATGAGCCGCACAAGCTTGAGGTCATGGGTGACGAAGAGATAGGCGAGACGCCGGCTCTCCTGGAGGTCAAGCAACAGGTCAAGTATCTGCGCTTGAACCGAAACATCCAGCGCAGAGACAGGCTCATCGAGCACAAGGAACCGGGGTGACAGCGCCAAGGCCCGTGCAATCGCCACCCGCTGGCATTGCCCGCCCGAGATCTCGCCAGGGAAACGCGCCGCCGTGTCGGCACCCAGCCCGACATCGCGCAACAGCGCTTCGGTACGGTCGTCCGCTTCTGTGCCTCGGATCCCGGCATTTGCCAGCGGACGGCGAAGATTGTCGCCGATTGAACGCCGCGGATTAAGCGACAGCAGCGGGTCTTGAAAGACCATCTGAAATTTTTGCCGCGCCTTGCTGAGGGACCGGGGGCCGAGCTGGGCCAGATCCTGACCCTCGAACATCACGCGGCCGGCGTCCGGCTCAAGCAGGCGCATCAGAAGCCGGGCAACGGTAGACTTGCCAGACCCGGATTCGCCAACGAGGGCCAGCGTTTCGCCTTCGCGGATCGACAGGCTCACCCCGTCGACCGCCATGGCCCAGCGCGCGCGCATAAGCCCGCCCGTTCGGAAGCGCTTGACCAGCGCTTCGGCGGAAACCAGGACCGCGCTCATGGCGCCACGCCCTGCGAGCCGGTCTGCGCGGGTCGCCG
>JBCCBN010000255.1:0-2664 GCA_039034035.1 Pseudomonadota bacterium | reverse complement strand
CGTCTTCAGCCGATCGCTTGGCCGGGCCCCTCCGGACCTCTTCCGGCCGGTGAGTACAACCTGCGAGTGGAACCGCGCGCCGGCGAACAGCAGATGGCATCGATTCCCGTCAGTCATTACGGTACCGTGCGCGAGGTCGCGCCCACCGATGCGGGTCCCGAACTCCTGCTGGCCGATGGCATCCGTCTCCCAGTGAGCCAACTCCAGACGGTGCGCGGACCCGGCTGATCTACGCGCGGCAACCCAAAGCGCTCCGCCTTTGACCTGAGGCATATCCGGCAGCTTCAGAGTAGCTCCAGCATTCTTGCATCGCGTAGAGATGGCAGACTTGGCCGATGGCTTCGAACATGTCGGTGAATGGTCTCGCGCCAATCCGCCGGAGGGGTGCCTTGAGCTTTGAGAAAGCCATGTCGATGGGGTGAGGACGACCGTGGCCCCGGTGGGGCCGCGAAAGCGTCCGAACGGTCTGGGCTGTAGGGCGGCAGGAAGAGGAACCAGCCGCCTGCGTCCTGCAACGCCTTGGCCGCGGCGGCGTTTTTGTGGGTGGCGAGGTTATCCAGGATGACAACCGTGCCGGGGTCCAGTTCCGGGGCCAGCACGTTCTCGACATAGGCGGCGAAGGCTGGGCCATCCATTGCGCCCTTGATCACCCAGGGCGCGATCATGGCATCGGCGGTAAGACCTGCGATGAAGGTCTGTGTCCCCCACGAACCGAATGGCGCGTCCATGACCAGGCGATCCCCGCGCGGCGCCCATCCCCTGAGCCGGGTCAGGTTTGTTTTCACCGAGGTTTCGTCAACAAAGACAACGCGCTTGGGCTGCGCCGATACGGCTGGGATGCGGTCCCTGAACCAGTCTTCGCGCGGCCGCCTTACCTTGGCCCGGCGCCGCTCGGCGGCAACCAGCGCCTTCTTTTGTGCGTATAGCCGAGCTTGCGAAGGCACTTACCAATCGCGTTCGGGTGCGCCCGTATCCCGGTCGCGGCATGCAGGGCAGATGCCAGTTCCGACATCGTGATGTCGCCATCCTGCGCAATGACTTCACAGAAGAAGGCGCGATGCGGATCAAGCTTTCCCTTGCCCTTGGGGCGGCCTTGGGGGGCTGCGCGGACCTGACCAGTTCGCCGGATCGACAAGGACCAGCGCGCGCCGGTCGCCGGTGACCGTCTCAGGCGCAACGCGGCCGCACGCCCGCTAAACCCTTCCTCAACCAACCGCTGAAACCGCGCCCGCAGCGCGTCTGGCAAAGGTGCCGACATGATCCAGCCTCCCAAGAAGGATGAACAACAGATCAATGTTCAAGGAAATCCAAACGATCCAGGCCTTCGGCGGAACGCTTTAGCCCTTCAGCCGAGCAAAAGTCCCAGCACCATCCCCGCCATGGCCGTGCCGGCGCCGAGGGCGAACCAGCCCGTCGCGCCACTGCGCCGCGGGGCGGTCACGATCACCGGCGCCCGGTCGCGGCCCCGCAGCGCGGTCTCCACCGCCTCCGGCAGATGCGGCCCGAACCGCGCCAGAACCAAAGCCGTGCGACCCAGGTCACTCACTAAGGCCCGCGGCCCCAGGTTCTCGCGGATGTAGCGCTCGATCTCGGGCCGCCCGGCGGTCCAGAGGTTCATATGAGGGTTCAACGTCCGCGCCACGCCTTCGACGACGACCATCGTCCGCTGAAGCAGGATCAGCTCGGTCCGCGTCTCCATCCCGAACCGCTCCGTCACCTCGAACAGATAGGCCAGCAACCGGCCCATGGAAATCCGCGACGCGTCCATACCGAAGATCGGCTCCCCCACCGACCGGAGCGCCTGGGCGAAGAGGTCCACATCCCGGTCGGCCGGCACGTAACCGGCTTCGAAATGCACCTCGGCCACGCGCTGGTAATCCTTCCGGATGAACCCCATCAGGATTTCGGCGTAGACGCGTCGCGTATACTCGTCGAGCCGCCCCATGATCCCGAAATCCAGCGCCACGATGTCACCCCCGGGCGCTACCTTCAGGTTCCCCTGGTGCATGTCGGCATGGAAATACCCATCACGCAGCGCGTGTCGGAGGAACATGGCGATGACCCGCTCCGACAGCTCGACCCGATCGTGACCCGCCGCATCCAGCGCCTCCAGGTCCGCCATCTGGATCCCTTCGGCCCAGTCCAGCGTCAGGACCGCCCGACCCGACAGACCCCATTCCACTCGGGGCACGGCGAACCCGGCGTCGCGCTCGATGTTGGCGTGGAACTCGCTGGCGGCCGCAGCCTCGGTGCGCAGATCGAGTTCCTGCTGCACGGTCGCATCGAAATGGGCGATCACATCCTTCGGCCGTAGTCGCCGGGACGACGCAGATAGCAGCTCGACCACCTGCGCGCCCAGATAGAACGCGTCGATATCCCGGCGGAACGCTCGCGCGATCCCGGGCCGAAGGACCTTCACTGCCACCTTGCGCCCGTCCGCCGTCAACCGGGCCTGATGCACCTGCGCGATGGACGCCGCCGCCACCGGCTCCGAAAACGCACTGAACACGCTGCTCACCGGAACGCCCAGATCCCGTTCGACCATGGCCTTGGCGACCTCGGTCGGAAACGGGGGCAGCTTGTCCTGCAACACCCGCAATTGCAGCGCCAGTTCGGGCCCGACGAAGTCAGGCCGCGTCGACAAGATCTGCCCGAACTTGATGT
>JBCCBN010000254.1:0-2689 GCA_039034035.1 Pseudomonadota bacterium | reverse complement strand
CTCGATGATCAGGTCGGTTTGGGATAGCCCCTGCGCGAGCAGGGCAAGCAGGGCGAGCCCACCGACGATCAGCAGCACCGTGCGCAGGACTTCGCCGAACAGGTAGGACTGGATGCGGTTCATCTGGGACGGGCGTTCCGTTTCATCGGGCTAGGTCTGTTTTCCCCAACTAGCGAGTTGCACGGCCCGCGTCGATGCTTAGGGTGCGGGCCTAAAGGAGATTTCAGCAGATGAAGTTCAGCTTCCAGGTCTCGGCTGAGGCCGATATCCAAGCATTTGTCGTCGATGAGAATGGCGGCGTGCCAGACGCAGCCGCCGAGCTGGACGAAGCCAGCGGTGGTCTTTTGAGCGAAGCGCTGGCAGCCGAGCGTTTCAGTGGCAAGCGCGGTCAGCAGGCGCTGGTGGTCATGCCGAAATCGGCACCGTGCCGGCGGGTTATCCTGGTCGGCGGCGGCAAGCCCAAGGACCGCGACGCGAAGGCCCATGAGGCGATCGGTGCCGGGCTGGTCAAAGGCCATGCTGGCAGCGGGTTCAAATCCCTCGCCCTGACGCTGGGGTCAGCCGATGATGCGGTTGCCGCCGCCGCCGGCGCAAAGCTCGCGGCCTATCGGTTCGATACGTACTTCACCAAGCTCAAACCCGCTCAGAAGCCCAGCCTCAAGTCCTTCATCTTGGTGACGGACGACGACAAGTCGGCGCGGAAGGCCTTCAAGGATGAAGACGCTGTCATTGACGGCACCTATCTTGCCCGGGACCTGATGAACGAGCCACCAAACGTGCTCTATCCCGAAAGCTTCGCAGCCCGCATACGGGAGTTGGAACAACACGGTCTCGAAGTGGAAGTGCTCGGCGAGAAGGAGATGACTAAGCTCGGTATGGGCTCGCTCCTCGGCGTTGGCCAAGGGTCGGTGCGCGAAAGCCAGATGGCGATCATGCGCTGGCATGGTGGCAAGAAAACCCAGAAGCCTCTGGCGCTCGTTGGCAAGGGGGTCTGCTTCGACACCGGCGGCATCTCCCTCAAGCCCGGTGCGGGTATGGAGGATATGCGCGGCGACATGGGCGGGGCCGCGGCCGTTACCGGCACCATGCTCGCGCTGGCCAAGCGTAAGGCGAAGGCGAATGTGGTGGGGCTGGTGGGCCTCGTGGAGAACATGCCGGACGGGAATGCGATCCGGCCCGGGGATATTCTGACATCGGCGTCCGGGCAGACCATCGAAATCCAGAACACCGATGCGGAAGGCCGTCTCGTTCTCGCCGACGTGCTCTGGTACGCCCAGACCCACGAAAAACCCCAGGCAATCATCGACCTGGCGACTCTCACAGGCGCAATCGTCATATCGCTGGCCCATGAACATGCGGGCCTGTTCAGCAATGATGATGCCCTGAGCGAGCAGATCCTGGCGGCGGGCAAGGCTTCGGGCGAGAGCGCCTGGCGGATGCCGATGGGTGAGTACTACGACAACATGCTGAAATCGAAGTTTGCCGATATGCGCAACATTGGCGGGCGGGCTGGCGGTTCGATCACGGCTGCCCAATTCCTGAAACGCTTCGTCGATGATGGCATGCCGTGGGCCCATCTCGACATTGCCGGGGTTGCCTGGCGTGAAGGCGAGAAGCCCGCCACCGATCCAAGCTGGGCGTCGGGGTTCGGTCCTCGTCTGCTCAGCCGTTGGGTGGCTGACAATTACGAAAGCTAGCGGCCAATGGCCTCAAAGACGCGACCGGCACCGGAGTGGTGGTTCTACCATCTTGAGCGGTCACCGCTGGAACAGGCGGCTGGCCCGCTCCTCGCGAAATGCCTGGAGAAGGGTTGGCGCGTCCTGGCGGTCAGCGAAAGTGCCACGCGACGGTCCCGGCTCGATGCAGGGCTCTGGACTTATGATGAGCAGGGCTTCCTGCCCCATGGCCGAGCTGACGATGATGGCCTCGACCCCCACCGACAACCGGTGCTGATCACCGAGACGCTCGACAATGCAAACGGGGCCGACGCAGCCTTCCTGCTGGATGGTACCGAGGCACCGCCCAATGCCCCATTCAAGCGCTGCATGGTGATGTTCGATGGTGGCGACGACCCGGTTCGCAAGGTCGCTCGGCTCCAGTTCAAGGCGGCCAAGGACGCAGGTCTGGTGTGCCGGTATTTCCAGCAGACCCCCAATGGGGGCTGGAAGGAAGCCGGAAAGTAGCGCTCCTGTTGCCCGACCCGGCCAGCGCCGCTATAGGCCCGGCCTACCGCTTTTACTCTCCCGCACGAATACAGAGATGTCCCATGGCTATCCAACGCACATTTTCGATCATCAAGCCCGACGCTACCGCGCGGAACCTGACCGGCGCGATCAACAAGGTGATCGAGGAGGCCGGTCTCCGCATCGTCGGCCAGCGCCGCATCCACATGACTGAAGATCAGGCCAAACGTTTTTACGAGGTCCATGCCGAGCGGCCGTTCTATGGCGAATTGGTCGAGTTCATGACGTCGGCGCCCGTGGTCGTGCAGGTGCTCGAAGGCGAGAATGCCGTGAAGGCCTATCGCGACGTGATGGGTGCGACGAACCCCGCCGAAGCCGATGATGGCACCATCCGCAAGCTGTTCGCGAAATCTATCGGCGAGAATTCTGTTCACGGCTCCGACAGTGAGGAGAATGCCGCGACCGAAATCGCCCAGTTCTTCACTCCGGACGATATCGGCGGCTAG
>JBCCBN010000253.1:0-2692 GCA_039034035.1 Pseudomonadota bacterium | reverse complement strand
TAGAGGCCTGCATCCAGCGTATCGGGACGCATGACTGATACTGTTCGTTTGTGCGCCGTTCAGGCCGCACCCATCCTGTTCGACAAGCAAGCCAGCCTCGAGACCGCGATCAACTGGATCGACAAGGCGGCCAGGGAAAAACCTGACATTATTGCCTTTGGCGAAGCCTGGCTGCCCGGCTATCCATTCTTCATTGATAGTCCACTGTCAGACACCTGGTGGAGCGCCGCAAGTGAGTTGCTGAAGAATGGTGTGCGGTTGGATGGTCCCGAGGTCTCAGCGCTGTGTCAGGCTGCTAAGCGGGCAGGCGCCGATCTGGTCATTGGCGTCAATGAGCTCGACCCGCAAACCGAAGCGACCTTGTACTGCACCATGCTGACCATTGGGCGCGATGGCGAAATCCTGAACCGCCACCGCAAGCTGAAGCCGACGCACCATGAGCGCTCGGTCTGGGGCGACGGCGACGCCAAGGGCCTGAAGCCCGTGGCGCGAGACTGGGGCCGGCTTTCGGCTCTGAATTGCTGGGAACATAATGCCGTGCTGCCCGCTTATGCCTTGATGGCGCAAGGCGTCGATGTGCATGTGGCGGCCTGGCAGGATGCGCAGGACCGGCCCATAGCCATGATGCGGGGCAATTTCCTGATGCCTGACTGAGCAGGCTGGCTGGGGAGCATCCAGCGTGCACGCCCCTGCGGGACGAGGCACGGCTGCCCGCCCACCCAGCCTTATCTGGCGCGCTTGTCCGGCGCGTGCACGAAAAAGGATTGAGGCGGCTGGCGGATGCGCGATAGGACAAGACCATGAGCACTCAGAACGCCCCTCAGATCCATATGCGTAATCTGTTCCCAACGCCGGTGGCGGTGTTCCGACTGCCGGATTATGCAGCGATCAATACGGCGCTGGCGGAACGGATCTTTGCACGGGAAAAAGAGGTCGCCTCGGTTCATCACTCGAACTGGGGCGGCTGGCAGAGCCCGGCGGATTTCCCGACCTGGTGCGGGTCGGAAGGAGACGCGGTTTTGAAGACCGCGCAGCAGTTGGCCTCGCAACTGACTGCGGAGCGCACGGGCAAGCCCGCGGCGCCGGACTGGCGCATGAATGCCTGGGCCAATATCAACCGCGCGGGGCAGGGCAATGAGTTTCATACCCATCCGGGCGCGTTCTGGTCGGCGACCTATTACGTGCGCGACGGCGGCGCGGGGGAAGACCCCTCGCTGGGTGGCGAGTTCGAAATGGCGGATCCACGCGGAGCGGGACCGGCGATGCTGGCGCCCCATCTCTGCTTCGCGACCAATGGCGGGCAGGCGGTGGGCGCGAGCGAGATGATCCGGCCGCTGGAGGGGAACCTGGTGATGTTTCCTTCGTGGCTGAGCCATGGGGTGCGGCCCTATACCGGGGACAAGGTTCGGATCTCGATTGCGCTTAATCTGACGCCGGTCGGGTAGGGCCGGGCGCGCTCTCCCGCGTCCCTGCGGGACACGGTCGCCCGCCCACCGGCCCTCATGCGGGATATCGCGATCACGATTGCGGGTGGCGGAAGGGCAACCCCCAGACGGGGAATGCCGGTCGTGCCGATGGGTGCTTCTGGATTGTCGCCAGCGAGAGTAAGAGTGGCCACAGAGAGCCCGTTACGTCTTCCCGAGGACCCTTCATGACCGTGCCACCGATCCGCGAGGTGACCTATCGCCGGGTGGCGGCGATCGCCCTGCCGGTGGTGCTGTCGAATGTCACGGTACCGCTGCAGGGGGCGGTGGATACGGCGATCATCGGCAATCTGGGGTCGGAGGTGTTCCTGGCGGCAGTGACCCTTGGCGCGACCCTGTTCACGCTGATCGTCGGGGCGTTCAACTTTCTGCAGATGGGCGCCTCGGGTCTGGCGGCGCAGGCCTTGGGAGCAGGGGATCATCGCCGGGTGATGAACACGCTGATGCGGGCATTGATCATGGCCGCTGTCGTGGCGGCTCTGATCTTTGCGGCACAGGGGCCGTTGACCCGGCTGGGCCTCGCGTTCTTCGAGGGATCGGCCGAGGCGGAGGCGCTGGCCGGGCGGTATTTCGAGATCCGGCTGTTCGGCTTGCCGGCTGAGCTGGCGAATTACGCCATTCTGGGCTGGTTCACCGGGCAGGAGTTGACCCGGCGGCTTTTCGAGATGCAGATCGTCATCTCGGTGGTCAATATCGTTGCCAATCTGGTCTTCGTGCTGGGCTTTGGCTGGGGGGTCGAGGGCGTGGCGCTGGGCACGGTTCTGGCCTCCTATACCGGGCTGGCATTCGGAGCCTGGCGGGTCCGGGGGCGGGTGCTGCAGATCGCGCCACAGGGCTGGCGGCTGGACTGGCGCCGCCTGGCGGACCCGGCGGAGTTCGGGCAGTTCGTGGCGCTGAACCGGGACATCTTCATCCGCTCGCTTCTGCTGATGTTCAGCTTTGCCTGGGTGGCGCGGCTTGGCTCGACCCAGGGCGATACGGTTCTGGCGGCCAATGGGATCCTGACCCAGTTCCTGCATATTGCGGCCTATGCGCTGGACGGGTTTGCGATGGCGGCAGAGGCGCTGGTGGGCCAGGCGCTGGGTGCGCGCTCGCGCCCGCATCTGCGCCGCGCGGTGGTGGTGAGCACGATGGCGGCCACCGGCCTGGCCTGTGTCTTTGCGCTGCTGGCGAGCCTGGCCGCCGAACCGATCGTCGCGATCTTCACC
>JBCCBN010000252.1:0-2709 GCA_039034035.1 Pseudomonadota bacterium | reverse complement strand
GCTCGCCGCCGCCAGCTTCGGCCAGCACCATCGTGATCGCCGCCGTCAGCGTCGTCTTGCCATGGTCCACATGACCAATGGTGCCGATGTTCACATGCGGCTTGTTGCGCTCAAACTTTGCCTTGGCCATGGGGGCCTCCTTCTTCGTCGCATTCGCCAGCCGCCGTCTCGGGCGCTGGCCTTGGGGGGGTGTGGACCCGGCCTAGTTGGCCAGCTCCTGGATCACTTTCTGGGCTTCAGCCTTCGGCACTTCGGCGTAATGGTCGAATGTCATCGTGAATTGCGCCCGGCCCTGGGACATGCCGCGCAGGTTTCCGACATAGCCGAACATGTTCACCAGCGGCACAAAGGCCTCAATCGCGGTGACATTGCCCCGGGGCTCAGAGCCCTGGATCTGTCCGCGGCGCGAATTCAGGTCGCCAATGATGTCGCCCATATAATCTTCCGGCGTCACCACTTCCACCTTCATCATCGGCTCCATCAGGCGCGGGTCGCCGGGGCCCTTCAGCTCGCGGAACGCCGCTCGAGCTGCGATCTCGAACGCCAGCACGCTGGAGTCCACATCATGGTACTTGCCCTCGATCAGGGTCGCCTTGAAATCGGTGAGCGGGTAGCCGGCCAGCAGGCCGCTTTCCTTGGCCTGGTTCAGGCCCTTCTCGACGCCGGGGATGTACTCCTTCGGCACCGACCCGCCGACCACAGCGCTTTCAAACACAAAGCCCGAGCCCGCTTCGAGCGGTTCAAACTGGATCTTCACCTCGGCAAACTGGCCCGACCCACCGGACTGCTTCTTGTGGGTGTAGATGATCTCAGCCGGCCGGCCGATCGCTTCACGATAGGCCACTTTCGGCGCGCCGATATTGGCTTCAACCTTGAACTCACGCTTCAGCCGATCAACCAGGATGTCGAGGTGCAGCTCGCCCATGCCCTTCATGATCGTCTGGCCCGACTCCTGGTCAGTCTCGACCTGGAAAGACGGGTCTTCAGCGGCCAGGCGCCCCAGGCCCACGGACATCTTCTCCTGGTCGGCCTTGGATTTCGGCTCCACCGCGATCTCGATCACCGGATCGGGGAAGTTCATCGTCTCCAGGACCACCGGCTGGGACTTGTCCGACAGGGTGTCCCCCGTCGTCGTCTCCTTCAGCCCGGCCAGCGCGATGATATCGCCGGCGAACGCCTCTTCGATCTCTTCGCGATTGTTCGAATGCATCATCATCATCCGGCCAACCCGTTCGGACTTGCCTTTGGTCGCGTTCAGCACCGATCCGCCCTTGGTGAGCGTACCCGAATAGATCCGCACAAAGGTCAGCGAGCCGACAAACGGGTCGTTCATGATCTTGAAGGCGAGGCCCGAGAAGGGCTGGCCATCATCGGCCGACCGCGCAATGTCGCGCACCTCGTCCTCATCGCCCGGCTTGAAGCCCATATAGGCTTCCACATCCAGCGGACCGGGCAGGTAATCGATCACCGCGTTCAGCATGGGCTGCACGCCCTTGTTCTTGAACGCCGAGCCGCACAGCACCGGCACGAACGACATCGACAGCGTCCCCATCCGGATCAGCTCGCGCAGCTTCTCCTCGGACGGCTCGTTGCCCTCCAGGTAGGCCTCCATGGCCTCCTCTTCCATTTCCACCGCGATCTCGACCAGTTCGGCCCGCATCTCGGCCGCCTTGTCTGCCAGTTCAGGACGGATATCCCGCAGCTCCCAGGACGCACCAAGGTCCTCGCCCTGCCAGACCCATTCCTTCATGGTCACCAGGTCGACATGGCCCTCAAGCTCAGTCTCCGCCCCAATCGGCAGCTGGATCGGTGCCGGGATTGCGCCCGTCCGTTCCTTGATCATCTTCACGCAGTTGAAGAAGTCCGCGCCGGTCTTGTCCATCTTGTTCACGAACACGATCCGCGGAACCTTGTAGCGGTCGGCCTGGCGCCACACCGTTTCGGTCTGCGGCTCCACGCCGGCATTCGCGTCCAGCACGCACACCGCGCCGTCCAGCACAGCCAGCGACCGTTCTACCTCGATCGTGAAATCCACGTGCCCGGGCGTGTCGATGATGTTGAACCGGAACTTCTCGGTCTGCGGGCTCTTGCCGTCCTCGGTGCGCTCCCAGAACGTGGTAGTCGCCGCCGACGTGATGGTGATGCCGCGCTCTTGTTCCTGCTCCATCCAGTCCATCGTGGCCGCGCCATCATGGACCTCACCGATCTTGTGGGACTTGCCTGTATAGAACAGGATGCGCTCAGTGGTCGTGGTCTTGCCGGCATCGATGTGCGCCATGATGCCAAAGTTGCGGTAACGGTCGAGCGGATAATCGCGGGCCATGAGCGGCGTGTCCTTCGGTTCAAGATCCGGCCAACAAGACCGGAGTGCGGCGTATATAGAACGGTGGGCGGCGCTTAACATCCCATTCTGTCAAGCGAAAGGGCCGTGGTCTCACCCAACGGCCCCAAATTCGGTTTCGATACAGTCGATCCTTACCAGCGGTAGTGGGAAAAGGCCCGGTTGGCTTCGGCCATCTGTGGGTGTCTTCGCGCTTCTTCACCGCCGAGCCGCGCCCCTGGGAGGCGTCCATCAACTCACCGGCAAGGCGTTCGCGCATCGTGTTCTCATTGCGGGCCCGCGCAGCGGTCGCCAGCCAGCGGATCGCCAGAAACATAATTGCAAATGAAAAGAAATTCAACAGCGGCATTAGGGCTCTCACTTTTGAT
>JBCCBN010000251.1:0-2768 GCA_039034035.1 Pseudomonadota bacterium | reverse complement strand
GCGAAGTTGTCGAGCGCTTTGGCGAGGTCCGGGTGCTCTGCGCCGAGGGTCTTCTCGCCGATCGCAATGGCTCGCTCGCACAGCGGCTTGGCATCGTCGTAGTTGCCCTGCGCAATTCGAGAGATCGCCACAGCTTGAACACGACTCCCAAACAACGACACACCTGAGCTTTCAACAAAAGGGCGAGGTTGTTGAGCGATCCGGCTAGGTTCGGGCCCGAAAGACCGGCCCGGCGATGATCATCAGGATCACGATGGCATTGGCAAACGCCGCCATCGCAACACCATAGAGCAGCAAGCGCAGGGGCGAGACGGCGTCCTGCCAGGCGAGCACGCCGACAGTGGTCGCGAACACCAGCGCGCCGCCAATCGCAGCCAGCGGCTGCCAATGGACAGAAACCACGAGCGCATTGGCCTCGTTCGAGAAGATCAGAAAGAAGACCAGCACCCCGACGGCCGCCCCATCGACGATGCCAAGGACCGACGGTGCCGCCAGAGGGTTTCGCGTGGCCCGCTGCAGCAACAGGCCCGCCACCGCCAGCGCCGCGCCGGAGAGGGCGGCGAGCAGCACCCGCGGCAGACGGATGTTCCAGAGGATCACGCCATCCGCCCGGCTGCCAGCCCCGAGCAGCGCCGCAATGACGCGGTCAAGCGGCATGAACGAACTGCCGATGGCGACAGCCAGAAGCGCTATCAGCAGAACGCCGACGGGCGCCGCCGCCTTGGCCGTCAGGGTCACGCGAGGCGCAGCCGGTTGCGGCGCAAGAGCGTGACCAGAAGCGGCACGCCAAGAAGCGCCATGACGGCGCTGATCGGTGCCTCGGTCGGGAAGAGGATAAAGCGCGCCACAAGGTCTGCGGCCAGCCCGAGGGCCACGCCGAAGATCAGGCTGAGCGGGATGAGGTCACGGTGGCGCACAGCACCGCAGAGCCGCGCAAGATGCGGCGCGACGAGGCCGAGGAAGGCAACGGGCCCCGCCAGCGCCACGGACACGCCGGCCAGAAGGGCTGCAACCGCCAGCATCCCGAACCGCAGGCGCAGCACCGGGACGCCGAGGCTTTCCGCCGTCGCGTCATCTGTCTGCAGCACATCAAGCGCGCCGGAGACGCCAAGCGCCAGGGCCACGCCCGCCATGAGCACCGCAACCGCCAGCCAGAGCCCCGTCACCGGGCGGTCGGCGAAGGAGCCGGAGAGCCAGAACAAAAGCTCCTCCAACACCGCTTCGTTGAGGATGATCAGAACCTGCAGGCCCGCGACCAGAAGGGCGGCCACCGTCACCCCCGCCAGCAGCACCTGCACCGGCGACACCCGGCCCCCGGCCGCATAGGCCAGGCCGAAGACCAGCACCGCTGCGGTCAGGGCGCCGAAAGCCGCGACCAAGGCCAGGGTCACGAAGCTGGCGCCAGGGGCCAGCGTGATCAGCACCACGACGGCGAAGGCCGCCCCGGCGTTCACGCCCAAAAGTCCCGGTTCGGCAATCGGATTGCGGGTCACGCTTTGCATCAAAAGCCCGGCCAGCCCAAGCGCTGCCCCAACGACAATCGCCAGGGCCATACGCGGCACGCGCAGATCGCGAATGATGATGCTGGCCGTATCAGTGCCGCCTTGCGTCAGCGCCGCCCAGACCTGCCCCGGCGCATAGACCCTGACACCAAGGTGCAAGCCCAGCCCTGCCAAAGCAAGACAGGCGCAAATTCCGCCAAGCCAGGCCACACGCATACGGGGATGCTTGCAAATACGACAAAAATAGTAAATCTTTTTCCTGATAAAAATTGTCGGGCACTCGCCCCATAGCTCGGAGACATCCAAAATGCGTGCAATCCTTGCCGCGATCCTGACCGCCGCGACGCTCGGGACAGCCGCCGCGGCCGACACCATCTCCCATGCCATGGGCGACACCGAGGTCCCGGATGCGGCGGAGCGGGTGATCATCCTGACCAATGAGGGGACCGAGGCACTGCTGGCGCTCGGCGTCACGCCCGTGGGGGCCGCCAATTCCTGGAACGGCGACCCCTGGTATGCCCATATCGCGGATGCGATGGCGGGGGTGGAGCCGGTTGGCAAGGAAAGCGCCGTCAATCTGGAACTGGTCGCGGCCCTTGAGCCGGATCTGATCCTCGGCAACAAGCAGCGCCACGAGGAAATCTACAGCCAGCTTTCGGCCATCGCGCCCACGGTTCTGTCCGAGCGTCTGCGCGGCGACTGGCGGACGAACCTCGAACTCTATGCCGCAGCGCTCGGCCTTGCGGAGGAGGGAGGGGCGCTGCTCAGCGCCTATGATGCGACGGTTACCGATCTGGCCGAGGCGCTTGGGCCGGCGCGCAACGAAAAGGTCTCCGTGATCCGCTTTCTGGCCGGCAACATCCGGATCTACCAGCTTGACAGTTTCTCTGGCGTCGTCCTCGGCGATCTCGGTTTTGCGCGGCCCGAGAACCAGAATGTCCCCGAATTTGCACTCCGCGTCGGGCGGGAGAGCATTCCGGACATGGATGGCGACCGCATCTTCCACTTCACCTGGGACAACGGCAATGGCGAGGGGCTGGCCGCGGCGGAGGAGGCGTTGGCCGATCCGCTGTGGCAGGCCCTCACGGCGGTAGAGGCCGGCCGGGTCCACGCCGTCGATGACGCGATCTGGAACACGTCGGGCGGCATTCTGGCCGCCCGCCTGATGCTGGAGGACATCGCCGGCATCTATGGCATCGGCGACTGACACCGCCGCGAGAGGACGCGCCATGAACGCCCCTTTGAAGCCCCAGCGCGTCAGCACGG
>JBCCBN010000250.1:0-2780 GCA_039034035.1 Pseudomonadota bacterium | reverse complement strand
GCCAGCACGTTTGGCCGCCGTGGCGGGGCCGCGTCGGTGGGGCGATCTGAAGTGTCGCTCTGTCTGGGAGCGTGGTCAGGTGTGCGGGAGGGGGAGGCCGATTGGGCTGTGCGCGCATGAGGGTTTGAGGCGCTGGCGTTGGGCACGTCGGCGGATGACCCAATTGAGGCTCAGAATGTGGGCTTCAAGGACGAGGGTCGGGCACAGGGCTTCGCGCGCAATGGCACCGGGCACGGCGCTGCCGAGCGCGGTGCCGGCGTCGCCATAGGCTCCGGTGGCGGAGAAGAGGTCGTCTTTCCAGCCGGGCCCGTCGGCGGGAAAGGATGTGTCGGTGATGTAGACCATGCCGAAGGGCGTCACCTCATAGCCAATGCTGCGGCAGCCGCTCGCGAGCAGCGCCCTGGAGCGCTGCCGGAACAGGAGGATCGCAAGGACAAAGACCGGCCAGAACATGGGCCATACGGCGTCCCGGTGCCGGTCGAAGAGGGGATCGGTGAACATAGCCCGGTGAGTATGGCGCGGGGCTAATTCGGTCGGATAAGTTTTTTTGGGGGGGTGGCGCGACCGGGTGGACGGAATACGGGACGAGCCGGTGGGGATGCGAGGCCGGGTGGCGGGTATCGCTTCGCTCAACCCGCCCTACGATTGCCCGGCGCCGTTGTCAGGTGTTGGATTGGGTTTCGGTTATCCAGTCGGTGACGATTTCTTCGAGGACGGCGAGGGGGACGGGGCCGTTCTTGAGGACGGTTTGGTGGAACTCGCGGATGTCGAACTGGTCGCCGAGTTCGGTGCGGGCGTGGGTGCGGAGGTCCACGATCTTGTTCATGCCGATCTTGTAGGCGGTCGCCTGCCCCGGCATGACGATGTAGCGCTCGATGGCCTTGCGGCAGTCGCCTTCGGGGTTGGGCGTGTTGTCGATAAGGTACTGGATTGCTTCCTCGCGGGTCCATTGCTTGTCGTGCAGGCCGGTGTCGACGACGAGCCGCGCGGCGCGCCAGAGCTCCATGGCGAGGCGGCCGAAGTCTGAATAGGGGTCTTCGTAGAAGCCCATTTCCTTGGGGAAGTATTCGGAATAGAGGCCCCAGCCTTCGGTGTAGGCCGTGTAGCCGCCGAATTTGCGGAAGCGGGGAATGCCTTGCAGTTCCTGGCTGATGGCGAGCTGCATATGGTGGCCGGGGATGCCCTCATGATAGGCGAGCGCCTCCATCTGGTAGACCGGCATCTGGGCCATGTCATAGAGGTTGGCATAGTAGATGCCGGGGCGTGAGCCATCCGGGGCGGGGCGCTGGTAGAAGGCCTTGCCCGCGGACTTCTCGCGGAAGGGTTCGACCGCTTTCACGATCATGTCGGCCTTGGGGAAGGTGTTGAACTGGCTGGGCAGGGCCTCGCGCATGATGTCGATCATGGCGGTGGCTTCGGCGAGGTATTCGGCTTTTCCTTCGGGCGTGTTGGGCTTGAAGAATTGCGGGTCGGTGCGGGTGAAGTCGAAGAAGTCCTGCAAGGTGCCGTCAAAGCCGACGGTGGCCATGATTTCGCGCATTTCGGCGTGGATGCGATCGACTTCGGCGAGGCCGAGATCGTGGATCTCGTCGGCGGTCATGTCAGTGGTGGTCATGCGCTTGAGGCGGGTGTTGTAGTAGGCGCTGCCGTCGGGGAGTTTCCAGGCGCCGTCATCGGTGGAAGCGATCGACTGTTCGGCTTCCATGAGGGTGATGAGGCGCTGGAAGGTGGGGCCGACATGGGCGATGAGGGCGTCGGCGGCTTCGGCCTTCAGGCTGTCGGCTTCGGCGCCCGTGATGTCGCCATTCTGGACAAGGGCGTCCACCTTGGCGGCGAAGTCGCCCATGAGCGGGCTGGGACCGGGCTCGTTTTCGGCAGAAGCAGCGGCAGCGTCGGGGTCAGCGGGGAACGGGGCGCCGGTGATGACGTTGCGCGCGTCGTTCAGCACGAAATCATAGACGAAGCGTGGCGGGCGGATGGCCTGGCGGGAGCTTTCGATGGCGTTTTCGATGTGCTGGCCGAGATAGGTTTCGACGCCCTTCAGGCGGGCGATATAGGCCTCGGCCTCGGCTTTGGAGGTCACCTGGTGCTGGTTGACAAGGAAGGCGGGGACGCGGGACTGGGCGCCGAACATCTGGTTGAAGGTGTAATTGTGGTAGCGGAAGGGGAAGGCGGCTTCGGCCTGTTCCAGGTCGTATTCATAGAGGCGCCAGGAGAGGCGGGCTTGCTCGTCGAGGCTGTTGAAATCGAAGCTTAAGCGCAATTCGGCGACATTCGCGCGCTGGATATCCAGCTCTGCGCGGCGGTTGGCGTCGGAGACGTCGTCCCACTTGTCGTAGTCATCCTTGATGCCGAGGAAGGTCTGGCTCATGGGACTGCGGGCGACGTCTTCGTCGAACTTGGCTTCGAACCAGGCGAAGAGGCGGGCGCTTTCCGCTTCGATGGCGGGGTCGAGGGCTTTGGGGGCAGCGGCTGCGGCTGTTGTCGCGACGGGGGTGGCGGCTGGTTCGGTTGCGGCGTCGGTGCTGGTGGTGTCGGCTGGGCTGAGCAACTGGCAGGCGCCAAGCGCGAAGATGGCGGCAAGCGCTGTGGAGGTGCGCATCATGGGGTGTCTCCTCGGAGTGTGGCACGCATTTGCGACCGTTTGCGGCTGTCTTAGCGCGTTTTTTTCAAGGGTTCACCCTCCGGATCGACGCGGGAGGTGCGAAGGCTCGGGAGGGGGCATTGCGGCAGGGGCTGGTGTTGGGGCCTTAACCATTGCCCGGTAGCGTCTCGGCCAT
>JBCCBN010000249.1:0-2781 GCA_039034035.1 Pseudomonadota bacterium | reverse complement strand
GCGATGAGGCCGTATTCGATAGCGGTGGCACCGGACTCGTTTTTGAAGAACATTTTCATTTGGAAACTCCCATCCAATCAGACTTTTGCAGTTCGTCCCGAGTTATCGGGTTATCGCCCCGGAACGAGATTGGGTTTACAGGAGCCGGATTAGGATCCCGTAAAACGAACCAGAAAGATCGTGAATGGTGCTTCGTAATTCGTTTACCTTACGCGCACGCGCGGCTCTATAAAGACACGCAAAACCAGCGAGCCGCCAAGGAAAATTTATCGCAAGTTTTCCCGCGCAAACTAACCGAGCCCAAACCGATCTCGCGTACACGCTAGGGGGTATATCGATAACCTTCTGGGGTTGGCCATGATCAACAACACACTCAGCGCGCGCGCCCATGCCCGCTTTGAGCGCTTCAAGGCGAGGAATGAGGGGACCACGGCGCTTGAATTCGCCATGGTCGCCGGCCCGTTCTTCTTCCTTCTGTTCGGGCTGATCGAGATCTGCCTTGTGTTCATCGTCGCAACTGTCATGGAGCAGGCCGCCGAGGACGCCTCCCGGACGATCCGCACCGGCGCGTTTACCGGCACCGATGGGGTGCCGCTGCAGGCCGACATCTGCACCGGCATGATCCAGCTCTTCAATTGTGGCGCCGCCCTGCGCGTTCAGGTCGACTCGCCGGACACATTCGCCAACGTCCCGCCTCTCAACTTCACCGAGCCGGACGGAACCTTCAGCCCCCAGGCCAGCGTCCCGTTCGACACTGGAAATGGCGGCGACATTGTTGTCGTGCGGGTCCTCTTCGAGTGGCAGCTGATTACGCCCGTCCTGTCGCGCTCTCTTGCCAACTTCGGAACCGATACGCGGCTGATCCAGTCGACGGTCGTGTTCCGCAACGAACCGTTCTGATGAGGTCGATTGCCATGCCAATGTCCCTGACCCTGATGAGCCGCCGCATCGCCCGCCGCTTCTCCCGCAACCAGCGAGGCGTCTCCGCCATCGAATTCGCACTGATCGCCCCGATCATGGCGCTGTTCTATGCCGGATCGGTGGAGCTTGCATCGACCCTCCTCGCCGACCGCAAGGTCACGTCTGCCGCCGCGACAATGGGCGACCTGGTTGCCCGTCTGCCGGCCGCCAATAATTGCGAGATCGACAATGTGTTCGACGCGACAGGCTTGATCTTCGAGCCTTACTCCAGCGCCGGTGTGCGGCTACGCATCTCTTCGATCAAACCCAATGCCGGCACGCCGACCCAGATGGACGTGGTCTGGAGCTATGCCAATGGCGACTGGACAGCGCTGACGCCGGGCGACACGGTCACCCTACCCGCTGGCATCATGTCGGCCGACGGCTCCATCCTGATGGCCGAGATCGAGTACACCTATTCGCCGCCCTTCAACCGCGTGTTTCAGACCGATCCGACCCTGACGGATGTGTTCTACATGCGCCCGCGGGCGACCGAGGAATTGCTGTTCTCCACGATCACATGCCCATGAACAGGTTGCAGGGAGCGCGCCTGAGCGCCCCCAGTGCCGGTTACGTCACGGCGCCTGGCCAGCGACACCATCTGCACCCGCGAGCAACGAGACGTTTAGCGGGTGGGTAATTTCGATCTCGCCATTGCGGAGATAGCCGCGCACCCGCACCCGCGTGCCGGCCGCCATCTCGCACACACCCACCGCCGACCCCTGCACCCCCACACGCAAGGCACTCCCCAATAGCGACCGGACGCAGGCCCGAGGACGCCGATTGTCGGTCTCGCCCTCTGGTGGCGGCAGGCGGGCCTCGCCCAGAATACCATCGACCAACACAAACCCTCTCACATCGCGGTCCATGTCGGCGGCCCAGGTGACCTGGTATTCGGGCAGGGACCAGAGCCCGGCGCCGGTTTCCCGCGCGGTGCGTTCAGCGCCTAAAAGGCCTTCGGCGCCGCGCGCGGTGTCGGGATAGACCCGCACCCGCGCAGCGCCCCGCAGCACCAGGTCCCGGTTGAGCCAAACCTCCGGGCCCAGCGCATCGATGGTCACCACATGGGCCAGCGCCCGGTCATAGCGGTCGCGGCTGAGCCCGGCATAGTACAGCTGCACTTCCCGGCCCAGCACCAGATCCTCCAACATGCGTTTGGCCTCAGCGGCAAAGGGCTGGCCGGCCCGGTCGCGCCAGGCCAGCGCCGGCGCTTCGACAGACACCAGGCGCACACTCTGGCCGGTATCGAGCACCAGCGCATCGCCATCGATGACCCGCACAACGCGCCCGCGCTCCCCCGGTACCAACTCTGCGAGTGGATCGGGCGCGCCGCATCCCGCCAAGGGCGTGGTCAGGCCGAGCGACAGCACCAGCGCGACGGTTCGGGCGATCGGACCCGGTTTGCTCCACACCGCCGCGAACCCGGCCAGCCCAGTCCGAGCCGGCCCCGTCAAAGCCCCCACGGTCCAGGCGAGCGCGATCGAGGCAAACGCGGGCTGAACCTGGCCGCTCGAAGCCAAGGCGCGCGCGACTATGGACAGGGAAGCCCACCGCCACCGCGAGCGCTTCAATCCCCTCGACAAATGAGCTAAACCTCCAACCAACGGTCCCGTAGCGAAAGTGGTGCGTTTGCCCGGCCATTGGCCCCACGCCGCCCATCTGCCACATCAGCCACTGATCGACGGCAATGCGGTCCCGCTCGGTTGCCCCGCCAAACTGTCCGGTCTTGCGCGCAAGATATTGCAGGATTGCTCCGGATTCAAAGATCGAGATCGGCGCGCCATCCGGCCCGTCCGAATCGACAATCGCGGGCATCCGGTT
>JBCCBN010000248.1:0-2796 GCA_039034035.1 Pseudomonadota bacterium | reverse complement strand
AGGGCGATGGAGGGGAGCGGGCGGAGCTCCGTGGTGATGCCGAAACTGCGGGCGAGGGAGATGATGCGCTCTTCGCCGACGTCCTGACCGAGCTGGGCGGCGACGGTGTTCAGGGATTTGGAGAATGCTTCGGCGAGGGTGACCGGGCCGACATAGCCGTCGACATAGTTTTTCGGTTCCCAGTCGTCGAAGCGGACGAGCTCGTCATTGTAGACGGAGAAGGGGTCGATGCCGGTCTGGAGGGCGGCGGCGAAGACGAAGGGCTTGAAGGCGGAGCCGGGCTGGCGGCGGGCCTGCATGGCGCGGTTGAACTTGCTGGTGTCGTGGTCGGTGCCGCCGATGAGGGCGAGGACGGCTCCGTCGGGGCGCATGAGGACGGCGGCGGCTTCGGAGACGTTCAGCTCCTCGCCGTTCTCTTCGATGGCGGCGGTGATGGCGGCATGGGCGGCGAGCTGTACATCGGCGTCGACGGAGAGGGTGATGACGAGGTCACCGGGGGCGTCTGGGAGGATCTGGTCGATGCGCTCCATGACGGTGTCGAGGATGTGGCCGAATTCGGCGGCGGTCTCTGAGGTCTGGACGAGGCTGATCTCGGCTTCGAAGGCGGCGTCCTTCTGGGCGTCGGAGATGTAGCCGGCGTCGACCATTTCGGTGAGGACGTAAAGCTGGCGCTCGCGGGCCCCTTCGAGGTTGCTGTCGAGGGCGAGGCGGGACGGGGCCTTGGGCAGGGTGGCGAGGAGTGCTGCTTCGCCGAGGGTAAGCTCGGTGGCGTCCTTGCCGAAGTATTCCTCGGCGGCGGCGTCAATGCCGTAAGCGCCGGAGCCGAAATAGATGCGGTTGAGGTAGAGGGTGAGGATCTCTTCCTTCGACATCTGGCGCTCAAGCTGGCGGGCGAGGCGGACTTCCTGGAGCTTTCTCTTGATGGTCTGGCGGAAGTCCAGCATCAGGAACTTCACGGTCTGCTGGGTGATGGTGGAGGCGCCGGAAACGGTGCGGCCCGAGCGCCAGTTGGACCAGGCAGCGCGGACGATGGCGGTGGTGTCGGCTCCGTTGTGTTCGTAGAAGCGCTTGTCCTCGGCGGCGATGAAGGCGTGGATGACGTGGGGGGCGAGGTCCCTCGCCTGGATGACCTGTCCGTAGTGGGGCCCACGAACGGTGATGAGGTCGCCGTCATTGTCACGGAATTCGTAGGCCTGGTCGCGCTTGGTGGCCCAGAGGGCTTCATTGTCCGGCAGGCGGGGCATGTCGCCGTAGATGGCGCGCATCAGGAAGAAGAAGGCGATGACGCCTGCGAATACGAGGGCCGCAAACCCGTAGGCACCATATTTCATTGTGGTGCTGTTCAGTGGGATTGGCCCCAGCTTCATGTGCACAAGCCTTCTCGGTTTCGTTCTTAAGGGTGCCCTCTCCGCTGTTAATTGTTTGATAATCTTGTCAGCGAGATGGCAGAGGCAGGCCAGAGCGGGGAGAAATTGCAGTCTATCCCCGCATTATAGGATAATAATCCTACTCGTTAAGGCTAATTCGATCGAATCAATCCGACCGAGAACACTTTCGGGCTAAAACCGGCAGTGTCGAAAGATACCCCTTCAGACCGCAAGACAAGGACGACGCCGATGCGACGCGATAGCGCCTTTTCTCGCCGCCCACTTCTGGCGAAGCGCGAGGACAAACTTAGAAATGATATCAGACGCCTGGCAGGATTGGAACGACGCTCCGCGCGCCCTGAGCATGCTGGAGACCCTGGAGCTTCCGCAGTTGAAGAAACTCATGAGGACGCCGTTCCTGTTGAGTGCAAGACCGGCCCAGCGCCCACCCTCTGGGCTGGATTGGCGGACATGGTTATTCATGGGCGGACGCGGCGCGGGAAAGACCCGGGCCGGCGCTGAGTTTCTGCAATATGCGATCTGTCGCGGCGGTTACAAACGCGCGGCACTGGTCGGGCCAACACTGCATGATGTGCGAGAGGTGATGATTGAGGGCCCCTCGGGACTTATTGAAGTCGCCGCCGAAAAGGAAGATCGCCCAACATACCAGCCCTCCCGCAGACGGGTTATCTGGCCGAACGGCGGTGAAGCTCATGTCTTCTCGGCGGAGGATCCGGACAGCCTGCGCGGTCCGCAGTTCGATATCGCCTGGTGCGATGAGATTGCAGCCTGGCCTCGTGGAGAAGATGTCTGGGATATGTTGCAGATGGCGTTACGCCTCGGTGACCATCCCCGGGTTATGGCCAGCACAACGCCGCGACCTGTGCCACTGGTCAAACGATTGCTCGGGGATGAGAGCGTTCAGGTGACGCGGTCTGCAACCGCGGACAATGCCGCTAATCTTGCCCCCGATTTTCTGGAGGCGCTGGAGAGACAATACGGCGGCTCGCGACTTGCCCGTCAGGAGATTGACGGCGAGCTGATCGAAGATCCCGACGGTGCCCTGTGGACACGCAGTGGTCTCGACGCTGTGCGTGTGCTGCACGCACCGGAATTGAAGCGCATCGTGGTTGCGGTGGACCCCCCAGCTTCTGAGGGGCCAAAAGCCGATACATGCGGAATTATAGGTGCCGGACTTGTTTGTATAGACGGTGTGGCACCCAAAGCGTACGTGATCGCGGATGCGTCCGCACAAGGATTATCGCCGCTTAACTGGGCAGGTCGCGCTGCTTCTGTTGCGCGTGAAATAGGCGCGGAGTGCATTCTGGCTGAGGCTAATCAAGGCGGCGAAATGGTGCGCCATGCCTTAGTCACGGCCGGATGCGATGTGCCCGTACGCCTTGTGCATGCTAAGAGTGGAAAACGCGCT
>JBCCBN010000247.1:0-2810 GCA_039034035.1 Pseudomonadota bacterium | reverse complement strand
TCGGCCTTGCGCGATCATCTGGCGCTCGGCGCGCTGGAGGCGGCGCACATGCTCTCCCCCGTGCCCGTCGCGATGTCACTTGGCCTGGGCGGCCTGCCCACGCGGATCGACGCTCTGATGGTCCTGTCGGTGAACGGCAATGTGGTTGGTGTCAGCCCAGAACTCGCGCAAAGGATGCGCGAGCAGGGCTGGCCTGGCGGCTTCGGCGATCCCGCGGCAACCGGCGGCGCGCTGATTGCGGCCACAGGTCGGCGGTTGCGGGTCGGCGTGCCGTTTCCCTTCTCGATGCATGCAGAGCTGCTCTATCATTGGCTCGGCGCGCTTGGCATGCGGACGCCCGACGAGCTTGACGTGCGCACCGTGCCGCCGCCTCTGATGGCCGAAGCGATGGCCGAAGGCGAGATCGACGCGTTTTGCGTGGGTGAGCCCTGGGGCTCGATCACGGTCGACAATGGCGCGGGCGCGCTTCTTTTACCCGGGCGCGCGATCTGGAGCTTTGCGCCCGAAAAGGTGCTGGCCGTGCGCACGAAGTGGGTTGATGACGAGCCCGAGCTGACCGCGCGCCTGATGCGGGCGGTGTGGAAGGCCGGGCGCTGGCTGGCCGAAGGCGGGGCACAGACAACAGCCGCCGAGGTTCTTGCCCGCAACGCCTACCTCGACCTGCCGACCGAAATCATTGACCGCGCGCTGACCGGGCGGCTGGTGATCAGCCCCAAGGGCGATGTCCGCGACTGCCCGGGCTTTATCGAGTTCTTCGATGGCGCCGCGACGTTCCCCTGGAAGAGCCAGGCGATCTGGATCGCAAGCCAGATGGCAGCCCGGCTCGGGCTGGATCGCGCAGCCGCCATGCAGGCCGCGCGCACTGTCTTTCGAACCGAGATTTACCGCCGCACCCTGCGCGAAGCCGGTGCAATTCTGCCCGGCGCTTCTGAAAAAATTGAGGGTGGAATCGCCGCTGGCACGGCTGTTGCTTCGGAAACCGGGCGGTTGATTCTTGCGCAGAACCGGTTTTTTGACGGCCAGATTTTTGATCCAGTCACCGAATACTGACCAAAAATGCAGCATTGTCCGGCGCGCAAATGCTGCGATGCGGAAATCGCCAGCACCTGCGGACAAAAATCTTGAAACCCGCCCTGCCGCATGGCCGGGTATGCGCAGAGAGCAACGGCGCTCTCACGATTTCTCCCACGACAGGGCGAACCGAGCATAGCCGCTCGACATGTCTCACGCAGATGACGCGTAAGGCAGGTCCAGCGGCTTTTTTGATTTTCGCGCCGTCCGCCCGGGCGGCTGAGCCAGGGAAACCGACCCGATGAAGAAACTTTTTGCAGGCGCAGCGCTCTCCGCCCTGATGGCAACCGGTGCCGCCGCTGACCTTCTTGATCTCGAAAAAGACGAACTGACCTTTGGGTTCATCAAACTCACCGATATGGCGCCGCTCGCCGTGGCCTATGAGCAAGGCTATTTCCTCGACGAGGGCCTGTTTGTCACGCTTGAGGCACAGGCCAACTGGAAGGTGCTGCTCGATGGCGTGATCGACGGACAGCTGGACGGCGCGCACATGCTCGCCGGTCAACCGCTCGCAGCGACCATCGGCTACGGCACCGAGGCGCACATCATCACACCGTTTTCGATGGACCTGAACGGCAACGGCATCACCGTCTCGAACGAGGTGTGGGACATGATGCGCCCGCACATCCCGTCGATGGACGATGGCCGCCCGCAGCACCCGATTTCAGCTGAGGCGCTGGTGCCGGTGGTCGAAGAGTTCCGCAGCGACGGCAAGCCGTTCAACATGGGCATGGTCTTCCCCGTCTCGACCCACAACTACGAGCTGCGCTATTGGCTCGCCGCCGGGGGCCTGAACCCGGGCTTCTACGGCCCCGACAACGTCACCGGTCAGATCGACGCCGACGTGTTCCTCTCGGTCACCCCACCGCCTCAGATGCCCGCCACGCTGGAGGCCGGCACCATCCACGGCTACTGCGTGGGCGAACCGTGGAACCAGCAGGCGGTGTTCAAGGGGATCGGTGTTCCGGTCATCACCGACTACCAGATCTGGAAGAACAACCCCGAAAAAGTCTTTGGGATCACAGCGGAATTTGCCGAGCAGTATCCGAATACAACACTGGCCGTGACCAAAGCTCTGATCCGGGCGGCGATCTGGCTGGACGAGAATGACAACGCCAATCGCGAAGCTGCGGTCGAGATCCTGTCGCGTCCCGAATACGTGGGCGCCGACTATGAGGTGATCGCGAACTCGATGACCGGCACGTTCGAGTTTGAAAAAGGCGACAAGCGTGAGATCCCGGACTTCAACGTGTTCTTCCGCTACAACGCGACCTATCCCTACTACTCGGACGCAATCTGGTACCTGACCCAGATGCGCCGCTGGGGCCAGATCGAAGAAACCAAGTCTGACGAGTGGTACTTCCAGACGGCGGAAAAGGTCTATCGCCCTGACATTTACCTGGAAGCCGCGCGCCTGCTGGTGGATCAGGACCTGGCGAACGAAGCCGACTTCCCTTGGGATACCGATGGCTACAAAGAGCCGACGCCGGCAGCCGATATCATTGACGGCATCGGCTATGACGGTCGCGCGCCCAACGCCTATCTCGAAAGCCTGCCGATCGGCCTGAAAGACGGCCAGACCGTTGTCGGCAACGAGATCCAGGGCTAACCGAGGCCTTGATACGGGCGGCGGCGCATCCCCGTGCGCCCCCCCTCCGACCCAAGCAATCCCAATACGCCGCCCCCACACCCCGCGCCCGGCAACAACACCCACGCCCTAATGGCAGGAGAGGCACATT
>JBCCBN010000246.1:0-2869 GCA_039034035.1 Pseudomonadota bacterium | reverse complement strand
GCTGTCCCCAAGAGCAAGATCTCCAAGTCCCGCCGCGGCATGCGCCGCGCCCATGACCGGCTGAAGGGCAGCACCTTCATTGAGGATGCGGAATCGGGCGAACTGCGCCGCCCCCACCATATCGACCTCAAGTCGGGCATGTATCGCGGCAAGCAGGTTCTCGAACCCAAGACCGACTAAATCGGCATTGCCGCGTGTGTAGCCATCGACTGACCGGTTGAAGCCCGACGCTTTGGCCGGCCGTCAAACCTTGCTTGCGCCTCAAGCCTCTTCCATCACCGCAGCCCTATAGGCCGTCATGTCCCAGTCTGGCCAGCGATCCTGGGCTCGGTGGAGTGTGCGCGGGGTCCAGAAGGGATCGCCGGGCCGGGGAACCCCGAGGCAGGCCAATTGTTCCGGGTCGGCATGACTGAAGATGATGTGCCAGGGCTTGAGGAACGAGAACGGCCAAGCCGACCAGCCGATCATGTCATTGCCAGCGGCCTTGAAGCTGGCCGTTAGCGTATACCGAACCCCTTCCGGTGCCGTCAGGTTGCAGCCCCGGTGAAAGACGTCGATGCTATAGGCGAAGATCGAGCCTGCCGGTCCCGGCGCGCGCGCTTCGCTGGCCTTGAGAGCGGCCTGGGCGCCTGGATCATTATCCACAAACATCGGCCGGTCCGGCCCCGTGATCGGGTCGCTGTCGCCGATCGGGACATAGCTGATCGCTCCAGTCTCCAGAGTCACATCGGTCACATAGATCATGATATTGATCGTCCGGCCGATGGCTTCTTCGGAGGGGACCGTCAATGTGTGGTTCTTGTAGTCGCAATGGAAGGGCTGTTCGTAATCGGTATCACCGGTGAACTTGGCCCAGCTATGAGATTGGTAGAGCCGGACATCATCTGTTTCCAGCGCCGCCTTGGCCAGGTCGATCAGGGCCGGATGCAGGCCAAGCATGTTCAGCGCCGGTGAACAGTCGAACGGCATATCGTCAATGTTCCGGAACTGGTTGAAGTTGAACTGGCCGACCTGGTCGCCCGTATCATAGTGGGCGGCGCGACTAGCGGTTTCCGGGCGCCGCTGGCCGTAGAGGTGCTCGAAGTCGGCGCGGACTGGTGTGATCTCCGCCGGCGAAAAGAAATTCTCGATCAAGACCGCACCATCCCGGCGCCAACCGGTCAGGTGCTGGGGGGTGAAGCGCTGTTCCATGTCCTGACTGTATCGGCCAGGGGCGACGGCGCAAGGGCGACCGGCCCGGCGCGGGCTTGCTTGCAGCGGCTCGCCAATCGGCCTATGCGCGGGGCAGTTTCAAATGACCCGTTTCAGACGACCGCCAAGGGGCCACCCATGACCGAAATCGCCGATATCTTCGCCCGCGAAATCCTCGACAGCCGGGGCAACCCAACCGTGGAAGTGGACGTCACCCTGGAAGATGGCTCCACAGGCCGCGCGGCTGTTCCATCCGGGGCATCGACCGGCGCATATGAAGCCCATGAATTGCGCGATGACGAGCCGGCCCGGTTTGGCGGCAAGGGCGTGGAAAAGGCCGTCGATGCAGTCAATGGCGAGATCTTCCAGGCGCTGGAAGGGCTCGACGCCACCGACCAGCGCATGGTCGACGAGTTGATGATCGAGGTGGACGGCACCGACAACAAGGCCCGCCTCGGGGCCAATGCCATGCTGGGGGTCTCTCTCGCTGTTGCCAAGGCCGCCGCCGAGACCTGCAGCCTGCCGCTCTACCGCTATGTTGGCGGCGTGAATGCGCGGATCCTGCCGACCCCGATGATGAACATCATCAATGGCGGGGAGCACGCCGACAATCCCATCGACATCCAGGAATTTATGATCATGCCGGTCAGCGCGCCGAGCCTTGCCGATGCGGTGCGAATGGGCGCGGAAGTGTTCCACGCGCTGAAAAAGCAACTCGTCGCTGCCGGTCACAACACCAATGTGGGCGACGAAGGCGGGTTCGCGCCCAATCTCAGCTCCACCGATGACGCGATCGGCTTTATCATGAAGGGCATCGAAGCGGCCGGATACACACCCGGAGAGGATATCGCCCTCGCCCTCGATGCCGCGTCCACCGAATTCTACAAGGACGGCAAGTATGAACTGGCCGGCGAGGGCAAATCCCTCGGCGCCGACGAGATGGCGAAGTATCTCGAGGATCTGGTCGACCGTTATCCCATCCTCTCGATCGAAGATGGCATGGCAGAGGATGACTGGGACGGCTGGAAAACGCTCACCGATACGGTGGGGGACAAGTGCCAGCTGGTCGGCGATGACCTCTTCGTCACCAATCCGGAGCGCCTCTCCATGGGCCTCGAGCGGGGGGCGGCCAATTCGATCCTGGTGAAGGTCAACCAGATCGGCACGCTGACCGAGACCCTCGACGCGGTCGATCTCGCCCATCGCCACGCCTATACCGCCGTCATGTCCCACCGGTCTGGTGAGACCGAGGACACCACAATTGCCGACCTGGCGGTGGCGACCAATTGCGGGCAGATCAAGACCGGCTCATTGGCGCGCTCAGACCGTCTGGCGAAATACAACCAGCTTATCCGCATTGAGGAAGAGCTGGGCGCGTCGGCGGCTTATGCTGGGCGGATGTTCATCAACGCCTGATGGGTTTTTCGTCGCGCATTTTGGCCGGATCGCGCATTTTGGGTTGATCGCCCGCTGGGCTCGGCTTTGCCTCGCTACGCGATGGATCGTGCTGAGGGCTCATTCTTGTTTGATCGCCCGCTGGGCGGATCGGCTTCGCGATCCGCTACGCGATGGATCTAGCTGCGGGCTCTGGGCTTGGGCGTTCGGTTGGTCTCTCTCCGCTCCGAACCGTTTCCCTGCGGCTTGACCGCAGGGGCCAGCTCTTGGGGTTGGGCTTTTG
>JBCCBN010000245.1:0-2892 GCA_039034035.1 Pseudomonadota bacterium | reverse complement strand
GGCCGATGGCTATAATCCCGAGGGCGTGCGCATCGGCCAGGACAAGTCTCGCCATCGCCGGGCGGTTAAGGTCTGGGACAAGCGCGAATTCAAGAACTATGATGACAGTGTCGAACTGGGCACGCGGAATATCAAGGTCGCCATGAAGCGGCTGCGGAAATGGGCCCGGGACGGGGCCGATGAGGAGTTGGATCTCGACCAGACAATCCGCAACTCGGCCAAGCAGGGCTATCTGGATGTGACCATGCGGCCCGAGCGCCGAAATTCGATTTCGGTATTATTGCTGCTGGATGCCGGCGGGTCGATGGATCCGTATGTGCGGGTCTGCGAGGAGCTGTTCTCGGCGGCGCGGTCGGAGATCAAGACGCTGGAGCATTTCTACTTCCACAATTGCCCCTATGAGGGCCTGTGGAAGGACAATCGGCGCCGGCGCTCGGACCAGATCGACACTTGGGACGTGCTGCACAAATATCCTAGCGACTACAAGGTGATCGTGGTCGGCGATGCGTCGATGAGCCCTTATGAGATCACCTATGCCGGGGGCAGTGTCGAGCATTGGAATGAGGAGCCGGGCGGGCTGTGGGTGCAGCGGTTTGTGGACACTTACCCGTCTCTGGTGTGGCTGAACCCGGTGAAGGAGGGGGCGTGGGAATACACGCCCTCAATCCAGTTGATGCGGGAACTGATCGGGCCTCAGCGCATGTTCGAGCTGACGCTGAGCGGGCTCGAAGAGGCGATGAAGGAATTGCAGCGCTAGCTTGCTTCCGAGGGGGCGGGCTCACCGCTCGCCCGGCTCTGCCTGCTCGGCGTTTCCGCGAACGCCGAAAACGCTCGCATTAAGCCTCTAGCAGCAGCCGCTGTGCCGTGGCGGCGTGGGTTTGATCTCGGCGCCCAGGGACGCGTCGACGCCATACTCCGTGGCTTTTTCGGTGGTGTGGAAGGTTTCCCAGCGCACACCGGAAGGGTCTTCCACCCAGGTCTTGTCTGACACGGCATAGCAACACGTAGTCGCTTCTTCCTGGAACGTGCCCTCTTCGGCGGCGTGCAGGCGCGCAGTGATCGTATCGAGTTCGGTCCGGTTGCCGGTCTCGATACCGACATGCTCGATCCCGGCCTTGCCGCAGCCGAGGGCCGAAATGGCGAAGTTCACAGACGGGTCATCGAGCGACCATTTGGCGTAATCGGGCTCAACCAAGGTCGGCGCGGCGCCGAAAAGCGTCTGGTAGAAGCGTATGGATTGGTCGAGATCATCGACCGAGATGTGGAGGTGAAGGCGGGTCATGGGCGGGTCCTTTCCTGCGGCTGGCAGCATGCCTGAGCGAGGCTGATGAGGGGCTGGAGAATTTCGCGGCGACCGGCGCAGCAATCTTCCATCATGAAGGCGATGAGACTGCGGATGCGGGTATAATCGGCGGTGTAGATGATGGAGCGGCCTTCGCGAGTACGCTGGGCGAGCCCGGCCTGGGCGAGCTGGGACAATTGGGCCGAGGCGGTGGTGAAATTGATGGCCTCGGCGCGGGCGAGGTCTCCAGCGGGCATGCCCCCCTCCCCGGCCTGAACGAGGCGGCGGAACAGCCGCATGCGCCCTTCATGGGCGAGGGCCGTCATCATATCGAGCGCGTCATTTAATTCCATAATCCATGGATGCATGGATTATTATAAAATGTCAACCAAAAAAGAAAGTCCCGCCAGGGGAAACCCGGCGGGACAGTGAGGCTCAGGATCCGAAGGTTCGGGGTGAGGGAGGGAGGTGTGAAGCTCCCGAGGCCTGAGCGGGTGTCTTTGAGGATGGGCTGACCGTTGTTCCGCCCTACAGGTCGCTGCCGCCCCAGAGGACGCTGTAGGCCTCGCAATGGACGAGGACGGATGCGAAATCGTCGAGGTTCACGCCCTCGGGGACGAGGTATTCCTGACCGCCCCTGGTGCTTTCAAGCTCACCGAGATTGATGGAACCATCCACGGCTGTCTTGCCGGTTACATCAGCGACGGTCTTGGGGGAGAGGAAGACTTTCAGGTCCGGTCCGCGCGCGGCGCGGAAATCGTCGGAGAAGCGGATGATGGTCTGGCCGTCGCGCTCGATGACGGTGTAGGCGCCCTTGAGCCGCTTGGCCTTGCGGACGAAGTCACCGGACGGCTGGGCAGCGACGGAGGCCTCGATCACCTGGGCCTGGGCGATGGGAGCGATGGCGATCGCGGCAGGGATGGCGGCGATGGCAGCGAAGGTGATGGCGGTGAGCTGGGCTTTCATGGGAGGGATCCTTTCGGCGGATTTGTTGGCGTCGTTTGCGACACCGATGAGATGGACCAGTCGCCGCGCACTTGCCAATCACGCCCGTTCACGCGTTTGGGTTGGGTTCGTGAGGCGCCGTGCACGCGCGTTTCAGGGCCGGGCCTGGACGGTGACAGACGCCCCGTCCGAGGGGGCTGTCATCGGAATCGGGCTGGCGCCGTCAAAATGAATTTGTCACTGGCCGATCTGGTGCGCGGTTTGCTAGGCCTGTGGATAACGGGGGACATTTGTCGCGTTGGGCCGGTGCAACTGGCTGACGTCAGAAAACGGAAGAAGCGACATGGCAGATATCGACGGCACCGAAGGCGACGACATCCTGGATGGAACCGAAGCCAATGACGAGATCAATGGATTTGGCGGCGACGATACGCTGAACGGGCTGGGCGGGGCCGATACGTTGCGCGGGGGAAGCGGCACGAATATCGTGAATGGCGGGGACGGTGTCGATTTCATCGAGTCGACGGGCAATGACACGATTTCGGGTGGGGCCGACAATGACCAGATCGACTTCGACACCGATGGCGTCGTCTCGGCATTCGGCGATGGCGGGGATGATCTGTTCCGCCTGTTCGATGCGGTGACCGGGGTGCTCGATGGCGGGG
>JBCCBN010000244.1:0-2927 GCA_039034035.1 Pseudomonadota bacterium | reverse complement strand
CCGTCGCACCGCCGGGGGGGGGCGGCGGGGGAGGGGGCGGCGGGGACCCGCCGCCGGCGCTTTCGATCTCGATGGCGTCGAGCCGGGCCGCTTCGCCGTCGCCGCGCACCCCCTCGACCCGGATCGTGTCACCGGGATTGAGCGAGACGGATGTCGTCTCTGTGGTCAGCGTACCCGATGGGGAATTCCCGCCGGTGCCCTGCCAAGTATTGACCGTATTACCGTTGATGACGAGGCGGTAGGTTCCGACCCCATCGCTTTCGTCGAGGTAGTTGACGCTGACATCATAGCTGCCGGCGGCGCCTGTGAATTCGCCGGACACCGCGCCATCGGTCAGGGTGCCGACCACTTGGCCGTTGCCGGCGGCACTATTGTTCTGGATCTGGTAGCCGCCGGAAAGATCCAGCGCTTCGGCTTCTGTCGTTCCGATGCCGATGGTCGCACCGGACGGACCGCCGCCGCCACCGCCGGTTGATACCAGGTCGAGACTATCGAGACGGGCATATTCCTCGCCGCCGACCGTGCCGCGGATGGCGATCGTGTCGCCGGGGCTCAGCGATAGCGCCACGTCCCGGCTGGCCAGCGTGCCGAAGCCGGAACCGCCGCCCGATCCCACCCAGCTGTCGACCACCTGGCCGTTGACCAGGAGCTGGAAACTGGACTGGCCGTCATTCTCATCGAAATAATTGATCGTCAGCGTGTAGGTGCCGGCGGAACCGGAGAAGGAATCCGAGGCGGTGGCGGTGCCGCGGCCGTTGACCCGGATCGCCTGGTCGCCGGAGGCATCATCGCGGTTTTCGGTGACGTATCCGCTCAGTTGGAGACGTTCTGCCTCCGTACGGCCAACCTGAATTGCCATGGAATTCTACCCACCGTTGTTCGGCTCACCCGTCCTTGTGGGGCGGCCCTTCACATCACCGTCGTGCGGCCCTGTCGGTCTTCTGCGTCCAGGGTCCGGCGCGTCTTTTATTTTTGCGCCCTATTCCACAGTCGAAACAAGTTTCCAAGTTGAAAGCAAGATCAGGGCCGCTCCAATCGCAGCCCGTCGCGCGAGGGGGCATGGAGGAATGCCATGGAGAACAGGGGCCGGGCATGGATTGGGCGATTTCGGCAGGGCCTTGCAGGGCGGTTCATGGTTTTCAGGCCGGCGGATCGCCGCTAAGGCCGGTGTATGAGCGCAATTGAAGTGAATTTCGACGGGCTGATCGGCCCGACCCACAATTATGGCGGCCTGTCCGATGGCAATCTGGCCAGTGCGAAGAATGCCGGGGATGTTTCCAATCCCAGGGCGGCCGCGCTCCAGGGGCTGGAAAAGATGCGCCGGCTGGTTCGGGCCGGGTTGGTTCAGGGGGTTCTGCCGCCCCAGCCCCGGCCGGACTTCATGTTCCTCTATGGCGCCGGTTTTTCGGGCGAGGACCGGTCGGTGATTGTTCGGGCGGCTGAGCAGGCGCCGCAGCTTTTGAAGGCGGCGTTCTCGGCCAGTTCGATGTGGACGGCCAATGCCGCAACCGTTTCGCCATCGGCTGACACGGCGGATGGCCGGGTGCATCTGACGGCGGCCAACCTTTCGACCATGCTGCACCGGTCGATCGAGGGCGATGGCACCGCGGCGGTCCTCTTGGACGTTTTCGGTGATGACGCTCATTTCGCGGTCGCGCCGCCGCTGCCGGGCCATGGCGACTTTGCCGATGAGGGGGCTGCCAACCATGTTCGCCTGGCCGCTTCGCATGGGGCGCCGGGCGTGGAGCTTTTTGTTTATGGCCGGGACGCTAGCGAGCAGGTTGCCGGGTTTCCCGCTCGCCAGACCCGGCTGGCCAGCGAGGCGATTATTCGCGGCCATGGCCTTGCGCCGGACCGGACTGTTCTGGCGCGGCAATCGAAACGGGCGATTGAGGGGGGGGCGTTTCATAATGACGTTGTTTGCGTCGGCGCGCTGGACACGCTTTTCTTCCATGAGTTTGCCTTTGAGGACACCGCCGGGACGCTGGACGCCATTGGCCGGGCCGCGGATGGCCTGTTTAGCTTGCAGCCGGTCATGGTGCCGGATCGGGCGGTTCCGCTGGCGGATGCGATCTCGTCCTATCTGTTCAATTCCCAGCTCCTGAAATTTCCCGATGAGGACCGGTTGGTTCTGGTGGCGCCGCTGGAGACCCGGGAAACCGAAACGACCCGGGCGTTTTGCGAGGCCATGACGGCGGGCAATGGCCCGATTGGCCGGGTCGATTTTGTCGATGTCCGCCAGTCGATGCGGAACGGGGGCGGGCCGGCTTGCTTGCGGTTGCGGGTCGTTGTGACGCCGGAGGAATTGGCGGCGGTTCATCCGGGTGTTCTTCTCACCGAAGCGCGGATCGATGCGCTTCAGGACACGGTGACCCGGCACTATCGGGACCGGCTGGCGCCGCAGGACCTGGCCGATCCGGATTTTGCCCCTGAGGCGCTCGCGGCCTATGAGGCAATTGTTGCCACGCTTGGCCTGACATCACTGGCTTGACCGGGCCGGGAGGGCGATTGGATGTGGCAATCAGGCTCTACACCTATTGGCGGTCTTCGGCCGCCTACCGGGTTCGGATCGCGCTGGCCCTGAAGGGGGTTGAATACGAGCCGGTGCCCGTCAGCCTGCACCCGGAGGTGCTCGAGCAATATGGCGCGGCGTACCGGTCGGTGAACCCGGAAATGCGATTGCCGAGCCTTGAGGTTGATGGCCGGGTGATTGCCCAGTCGGTGGCGATTCTGGAATGGATCGAGGAGACGTTTCCTGAACCGCCCCTTTTGCCGGCGTTCCAGGCCGCTGCCCCAGAAGCGCAGGCGGATGCGCCGGCGCCAGGGCCAGGATAGGGGCAGTGTTTTCGCCAGCACGAGCGGCCGCCGCGGCGGGGCCGGGCGGTGTTTGGGCTGGACTGTCGGGTTTGAGGGTGGGTGTTCGAGGG
>JBCCBN010000243.1:0-2933 GCA_039034035.1 Pseudomonadota bacterium | reverse complement strand
TCGTCAACCACCAGGGCAAAATGGCTGCGCTTCTTCAAGAACAGGTCGAGCTGGTCCTGTGCTGATGTGGTTTCCGGAATGAACCACGGCGTGCGCAGGATGGCTTCGATGTCGGCTCCATCCAGGTCCCCGCGAAGGGGCGCTATCGCCCGGAGCAGGTCCTTTGCGTGCAGGATGCCGATAATCTCTTCCTGGTCGCCCCGGAACAGGGGTAGCCGCGTATGCGGGCTCGCCAGCGCCTTCATCACCAGGTCGCGGGTTGGCAGGTCTGCATCCAGCATCGAGATGTTCTTGCGGTGTATCATCACCTCTTCGATCGACATGTCCTTGAGGTCGAGCGCGCCGACCAATCGGTTCCGGTCCGTCGGGTCGATCCCCCCTTCGGCATGGTGCAGGTCGACCACGCCGCGGATTTCCTCATCCGATGTGGGCACCGCACCGGGGTCGCGGGCTCCGATCACGGTCAGGGTCACATTCACAATCGCCTGGATGCCCTTCACAATCCAGCCGACCCCGGCCACCAGCCAGCCTATGGGCCGGGCCACGCTCATAGCCATCTGATCCGGCCGGGTGATCGCGTAGGTCTTGGGCAGCACTTCAGCGAAAACCAGCACGAGCACCGTCATCACGGCGGTGGCGACGAGGGTCGCAAGACCGCCCGGCCCGAAGATCGTAATGAACAGGGATGTGGTCAGCGCCGACGCGAGGATGTTGACCAGATTGTTGCCGAGCAGGATCGCGCCGATCAGGCCCTCACGGTCCGCAATCAGTTCGTTGACGCGCTTGGCGCGCGGGTCGCCCTCTTTCTCCAGCGCGTGCATGCGCGCGCGTGATGCAGCGGTTAGCGAGGTCTCCGATCCCGAGAAGAACCCCGACATGGCCAGCAGGAAAACAACAGCGATTATGGTTCCAGAAATCATGGTCAGGTCCGCTCAGGATCGTTCCGGCACTTGGCCCAGAAAGGCTTCGACATCATCAAGATCGGCATCGGGATGGATAAACGCCCCGCCGATCCCCCGGGCGAGGATCAGGGGCACCCGCCCGGCGCGCGCTTTCTTGTCCTGACGCATGTGGCGGACCAGCTTGCTCGCCCGATAGGGACCTCCGGCCAGCCGGGACAGCTCGGTCTCCAGCCCTGCCTGGCGCAACACGGCTGCTGTCCGGTCTGCCTCAGCGTCGGCGCAGAGGCCCAGCCGTGCCGAGTAGCGAAAGGCCAGCACCATCCCACACGCGACCGCTTCGCCATGGAGGAGGTCGGGCTTGTAGCCGTTTTCCGCTTCCAGCGCATGGCCGAATGTGTGGCCGAGATTGAGTAGCGCTCGCACACCGCCCTCACGCTCGTCCTGGGCGACGATCCGAGCCTTCGCTTCGCACGACACCGCTACGGCTCGCGCAATCGCATCCGGCTCCAGCCCGACCACGGCGTCCCCCGCGCTTTCCAGCCAACCCAGGAAGTCCGGATCATCGATCAAGCCGTATTTCACGATCTCCGCATAGCCGGCTGCCCGCTGCCGCGCGGGCAGGGTCGATAGGACATCGGTATCGGCCAATACGAGGCGGGGCTGGTAGAAGGTGCCGACCAGATTCTTGCCGCGCGCGGTATTGATTGCGGTTTTCCCGCCCACCGAACTGTCGACCTGGGCGAGCAAGGTGGTCGGTACCTGGATCAGCGTCATGCCCCGTTTCATCAGCGCGGCCGCGAGACCGGCCAGATCGCCGACGACGCCACCGCCGAGCGCGATCAACACGTCAGACCGGTCTGCTCCATGTTCCAGGAGCCAGCTCAGAACCGCTTCGAGTTGGCTGAACGACTTGCTTGTTTCACCCGCCGGAACGGTGAAGGCAACCGCGTCGAGCCCCGCGCCTTTGAGGCCTGTTTCCAGAGCCGGAAGATGGGCCCCTGCGACGGTGTCGTCCGTGACCACGAAAACCCGGGGCCGCTTGACCAGGGGGGCGATCTCCAACCCGGCCCTGGCCAGCAGTCCCGATCCAATCCGAATGTCATAGCTCCGCGCGCCGAGCCCAACCTCGACGGTGCGGACTGAATGCCCGATCGTGCTCATTCCGGTGACCAGGCCTCCAGCGCGGTCAGGATCGCGCGCACAGTATCGCGGTGCGGCCCGTCTGCACTCAATACAGAAACGTCCGCCTGGGCGTAGATCGGCTTCCGCTCATCGAGCAGCTGGGCCAGCGCGCCGCGGGGATTATCCACTTTCAAGAGGGGCCGGGAGTCGCGTTTCTGCACCCGCTTCCACAAGGTTTCCAGGTCAGCATTCAGCCAGACCGTCACGGCCCGTTGCCGCATCAGGGCCCGCGTATCGGGGTCGAGAAACGCCCCGCCGCCGGTCGCCAGCACATGGGGCGGTGCGGACAGCAAGCGTTCGAGCACGCGGCGCTCCCCCCGGCGGAACTCCGCCTCGCCATGGAGAGAGAAGATATCGGAGACCGGCAGCCCGGCCGCTTTCTCGATTTCTTCGTCGCTGTCATGGAACCGCCGGCCCAGCGCTTCGGCCAAGCGCCTGCCGACCGTGGACTTGCCAGCGCCCATTAGGCCGACCAGCGCAACGGTACGATTGGCATAGGGCGCCTCTTTTTTGCCGGGTTTTTCCAGCGAATGTGTGTCTGCGCCCATGGTCTTTCCGGTTCCTCTGACTCTGTCCTATATGCTGGCCGCAGATGGAGCAATGTTGGCCGAGCCGCTTTCAGCGGTTCCAGCCGGCGCCTGGCGGGCGCAAATCTGGAAGGGTGCGCACATGCGAAAATGGTTGATCATTCTGGCGCTGCTGGCGGCAGCCTTGTTCGGGTTGGCCAGTTGGTTCGCCAGCAAGGCCGAAACCAGCAAGCCCGAAGCAGGCCCCGTTACCCTGGAGATCAAGAATGGCCTTTAGAGCGCCCCTGGCTGTCGCGGCCATCGCCATGCTGACCGGCCTTGG
>JBCCBN010000242.1:0-2997 GCA_039034035.1 Pseudomonadota bacterium | reverse complement strand
TTGTCGATTGAGCCGAAATTGCCCTGCCCATCCACAAGCGGCAGGCCCATGGAGAAGGGCTGGGCCATGCGCACCAGCGCGTCATAGATCGCGCTGTCACCATGGGGATGGAAGTTGCCCATCACTGCGCCGACAATATTGGCGGATTTCTTGTAGGGCTTGTCGGGCGTATTGCCGCCGACCTGCATCGCATAGAGGATGCGCCGGTGGACCGGCTTGAGGCCATCGCGCACATCGGGCAGTGCGCGGCTGACGATCACGCTCATCGCATAATCGAGATAAGAGCGCTTCAGCTCTTTCTCGATGGAGATCGGATCGACGCCCTCATCGGAGGGGCCGCCGCTCCGGTCGGGCTCGTCGGGAGTGTTGGTATCGTCGCTCAAGGAAAGGTCCGTTTCGGCCGAAGGGATCGGCAAAGGCTTGGGCGGCGCGAATCGACCGCCGCTGTTCAAATGAAACTAGCAAGCCCCGGCGCGCACTTCAAACCCGCAAGCGCTTTCTATCCCTCGGCCACGGAATGGCGCAGAAACCGATGCAGATACATCACATTTTCCGGCCAATCGGCGGCTGTCGGCCCGGTCGGGCGCCTTTTCTGGGTTCAGCCAGCACCGGGAGGGGTGCCAGCAGACCGCTGGTGGGCGGTCTTCCGGGTTGGAACGGGCAGACTAGAACGGGATCTCATCATCGAGGTCCGCGCGACCGAAATCTTCCGGCGGGCCGTCGATCTGGCGCGGTCCGCCGCCACCACCCCCATAGCCGCCATCATTGCCCATCTGGCCACCCCCACCGCCGGCGCCATCCCGGCCGTCCAGCATGGTCAGAGTACTGCCATAGTTGCGCAACACGACTTCGGTCGAGTACTTGTCCTGACCGCTCTGGTCGGTCCATTTGCGGGTTTCAAGCTGGCCTTCGAGATAGACCTTGGAGCCTTTTTTCAGATAGCTCTGGGCGACCCGGACCAGGCCTTCACTGAAGATCACCACGCGATGCCACTCGGTCTTTTCCTTGCGCTCGCCTGTATTGCGGTCCTTCCAGCTCTCCGACGTGGCGACCGACAGGTTGCAGACCTGCCCACCATTCTGGAATTGCCGCACCTCGGGATCGCGCCCGAGATTGCCTACGAGGATCACCTTGTTCACCGATCCGGCCATGCTTCACTCCTGACCCATTCTTGACGAATTAAGCCTCCTCCTGAGGCCACCGGCGAAGTCTAGCCGCGCGCCCTGGAGAAGTCCCCAACGCGCCGTCGCTATCCACAAATCTGGAGAGGGTCAAGGCTTTGTTCTGCTATTGTTCGGCAGTTTTCGCGCTGTTGGCGACCTGCACGACGGGTAAATCCCTCAGACTGTCGGGGTTTGGGGCGCCTTGCGGTCGAGCTTTTGCCGAATCATTCGGCCCCATTCGGTGAACGGGAAGACGAGAAGCTGGACCACGTTTTCGCCCGGGTTCCCGGGAAAGCCCATCGGCGCGTCGCACTTGCCGGGGCAGTAATAGGTGCCGAACAGGCGGTCCCAGAGAGGCATGATATTGGCGAGATTCTTGTCATAGGCGGCCGGGTCGTCAGCATGGTGCCAGCGGTGAAAGCGCGGCGAGGCGAGCACGAGCGAGAAGGGGCCGTGATGGATGTCGACTTCGGTGTGGACATAATGCTGGTGCATGGCCCGCAGGAAGACCAGGATCCCGACCGCAGCCGGTGACGCGCCCATCAGGGTGGCCAGCAGCACATAGCCAGCCTGGATCACCACCTGTTCAAGGATGTGAGCCCGGTACCAGGTCATGTAATTCATCTGCGTGTCGGAATGGTGGATCGCATGGATCGGCCACAGAAGCGGCGTATGGCGCAGCCGGTGGCTCCAATAATCAACGAAATCAGCAACGATCAGCGCAATGATGGCGGGCACGATCCCGGGCGCGAAGGCCCAAAAGCTCTCGGGAATGGTGGGAATACCGGACGCCTTGAACGCCCCGTCCACGGCGAACACGATCCACACGACAAACGGCGCCAGCGCACCGTTCAGGACAAGGAACGTCCAGTTCACCCGCGCGCTCTTTACCATTTCCGGACGCCAGCGCAGGGCATCGCCCCGGCGTTTGAGGTAAGCGATCAGGGTCACCACGGCGAAGATGATGAAGTACATCGACAGGAGCGCCTGCCCTTCTTCCAGGTTCACCGAATATCCCAATACATCGATCATCACCGGCACCCTTCACAGACCTCACCTGATAAGGAGTGTGCCGCAAACCGGTGAAGATTGGGTTTCGGCCCGCACGCCCGAGCTGGAGCGCCCGCGGACCTGGCGCGCTGGGCCTAGAACCGCCCCACCACGCCGATTTCAACTGGAATGTCGCTGCGGGTCCTTTACATCCGGCGCCTGGCGAACACTTTGCCTCTTGAGGGATGGCCCGAAGGCCGCGCCCGGTACAGCCGCCGCGCCGCACCGGGCCTCCGGAAGAACCAGCTTGGCAGGGACGATACATGGCAGACCTGAAGACCATCCGCGTCCGCGGCGCCAAGGAACACAATCTCAAGAATGTCGATGTGGACATTCCCCGGGAAGCGCTTGTCGTGGTCACGGGCCTGTCGGGGTCGGGAAAATCCTCCCTCGCCTTCGACACGATCTATGCCGAGGGCCAGCGCCGCTATGTCGAGAGCCTGTCAGCCTATGCGCGCCAGTTCCTCGAACTGATGCAGAAGCCCGATGTGGAGAGCATTGACGGGCTGTCACCAGCCATCTCCATCGAGCAGAAGACCACCAGCCGCAATCCGCGCTCCACGGTCGGCACCGTCACCGAGATCTATGATTATATGCGCCTGCTATGGGCCCGGGTCGGCATTCCCTATTCCCCTGCCACCGGCCTGCCCATCGAGAGCCAGGCGATCAGCCAGATGGTGGACCGCACCCTGGCCCTGCCCGAAGGCACGCGCCTCTATCTCCTGGCCCCGATCGTGCGCGGCCGAAAGGGGGAGTATCGCAAGGATTTCGCTGAACTGCTCAC
>JBCCBN010000241.1:0-3023 GCA_039034035.1 Pseudomonadota bacterium | reverse complement strand
GCCTCGTCGCTGGGGGTCGATATCATTCAGCAATGTGAAGTGACGGGGATCGATACGTCCAATGGCAAGGTCATGGGCGTGCAGACGTCCAAAGGTCCGATCACGTGCGACAAACTCGGCATCGTCGTCGCGGGGCACACCGGTGTGCTGGCAGAAATGGCGGGTTTTCGCATGCCGGTCGAGTCGGTCGCCCTGCAGGCGCTTGTTTCCGAGCCCATCAAGCCCTGCATGGACATCGTGGTTATGGCGAACACCGTGCACGGCTATATGAGCCAGTCCGACAAGGGCGAGATGGTCATCGGCGGCGGTGCCGACGGGTTCAACAACTACACCCAGCGCGGCAGCTTCCAGCATGTCGAGGAGACCGTGCGCGCACTGACCGAGACGTTCCCCATCATCTCGCGCCTCAAGATGCTGCGCCAGTGGGGCGGGATTGTCGACATGACCGGCGACCGCTCTCCGGTCATCGGGCCCGCGCCGGTCGATGGGATCTTCATCAACTGCGGCTGGGGCACCGGCGGGTTCAAGGCGATCCCGGGCTCGGGCTGGGCAACCGCCGGTCTGATCGCAAAGGGCCAGGACCCGATCGCCGGGCCGTTTGGCCTCGACCGCTTCACCGAAGGCCGGATGATCGATGAGAGCGTGGCCGCAGCCGTCGCGCACTGACGCCAATCGTAATGCGGATCCGGCCGGCTGGCACTGTGGCGCGGAGCGATCCTCCGCGACCTTCCGCCGATTGAACCGCTGATCAGGGGATCAATGCCGCATGGCACCGGGCGGCTGAAACGGCGCGACATCAGCCGCGCGGCTGTTCGGTGCATTCTCTCCGAAGGACGCGATCCTGATGAGCCGCGCGACCCTCCCGATCGCCCAGGGACCAGACAGGCGGGTCAGTGCAGCCTGTCCTCGGCGTCCGGGCGGTACTTGTCGATCTCTTCTTGCTTCGGCTCGCGTTCCCATAGGCCAAAGAGCAGGAGGCCGATGGCGAGCACGAAGATCACGGCAAGAAGGGCAACCGGCGGTACCTCGAAACCAACGAGCTTGCTGATCTCGCCCATCAGATCGAATGCCATGAGACGATCGAGGAAGGCCGGAAGCTCGATATCGAATTCGAGTTCGCTCATGGCAAATGTATCTGGGGCAGGCGCCTCTGGCACCGGTTCCGGCACGGGTTCCGGGTCAGGCACCTTTGCCTTCGGCGCGCTCTTCCAATCGGCCATAACGATCTCCACTCGCCCAATCCGGGTGCAGCCTGCGCGAATTCGCGTTACGATGCAACTCAGCCGGCGTCGCTCACAGGCTGTGACGTGACGGGTCCAGGCAGTTGCGTTGGCGTGCGCTGTGCGATCTGCTAGCTCACTCTGGACGATGGCTTTTCTGGGGAGAGAACCCGATGCTGGTCATGACCTGCCCGAACTGTGGCGCGCATTGCGAAGAAACCGAGCTTGCTCCCGGCGGCGAGGCGCACCTCAGGCGCTATGGACCGGAAAGCAAGGATACCGACTTCGAAGGCTATCTCTTCTATCGGAAAAACCCCAAGGGCGTGCATTTCGAGCGCTGGCGCCACGCGTTCGGGTGCGGAAAGTGGTTCCATGCCGCGCGCTGCACGGCGACGCTGGAGGTCTTCGGTACCTATACCGCGCAAACATCGGAGCCGCCCGCGGATCTGATTGCAAGGATCAAGGAGAAACGGCCGGACTGGGAGGGCTGGGCATGACCAACCGGATCGACGCCGGCGGCCGCCTGATCGACCGCACCCGCACCATCGGGTTTTCGTTCAATGGCGAGACGCTCAACGGACATCCCGGCGACACCCTGGCATCCGCGTTGCTCGCCAACGGCAAGAAGATGGTGGGCCGCAGCTTCAAGTATCATCGCCCGCGTGGGGTTGTCGCAAGCGGAGCCGAGGAGCCGAATGCGCTGATGGGGCTTGGGGCAGGCGCAAGCTTTGAGCCGAACCAGCGGGCCACCACGACCGAGCTGTTCGATGGTTTGCAGGCGAGCAGTCAGAACCACTGGCCAAGCCTCGAGTTTGATGTCGGCGCCGTGAATGCCGCCGTTGCAGGTGTCGTTCCGGTTTTCTCGGCGGGCTTCTACTATAAGTCGTTCATGTATCCCCGCGCGGCGTGGAAGCATGTCTATGAGCCCTTCATCCGTCAGGCGGCCGGCCTTGGTCAGGCGCCAAAAGAGGCGGATGCCGATACCTATGAGCACTTTCACGTTCATACCGACATCCTTGTGGTGGGTGGCGGAATGGCCGGCATCGCGGCGGCCAGGACAGCCGCGGCATCGGGTGCCCGGGTTCTTTTGGTCGAGCAGACAAAAGCCTGGGGCGGACGGGCGCTTGTCGATGATGTCACGATCGACGGGCTGAGCGGACCCGATTGGGTGGCGCGCGAGATTGCCGAGCTCGAGGCCATGGCGAATGTCACCCTCCGCACGCGGTGTATGGGGGCCGGGATGTATGACCACGGCTATGCCATGCTCTATGAGCGGGTCGGTGACCACGACCCCGCTCCCGGGGCCCCCCGTCACCGGCTTTGGCGTGTCCGGACCAAGCAGATCGTCGTGGCGTCCGGCGCGATCGAGCGCCCGCTGACTTTCGCGACGAACGATGTTCCGGGCGTGATGCTGGCCTCTGCCGTGCGCGACTATGTCGAGCTTTATGGCGTCGCACCGGGTTCATCGGCAGTCATCGCGGCCAATAATGACGATGCGTACCGCACAGCGATTGCCCTGGATCGCGCCGGCGTCGTCGTTCGTGCCGTACTGGATGTCAGGTCCGAGGCGAACGGCCCGCTTCCACAGCAGGTCAGGGAGCTTGGAATTCCGGTCAAGACCCGGCACGGGATCTCGGCGGTCAAAGGCAAGAAGTCTGTTGAAGCAATTGAGTACGGACGGATTTCCGCCTCTGGCCGGATGACCGGAAAGGCGGAAAAGATCTTCTGCGACGTCGTGGCGATGTCGGGCGGCTGGTCGCCGGTGGTTCACCTCTTTTCGCATTGCGGTGGCAAGCTGAGATG
>JBCCBN010000240.1:0-3039 GCA_039034035.1 Pseudomonadota bacterium | reverse complement strand
GGTCTCGGGACGGTGGAAGTTTCACCACGCGGCGGGTGATCGCGATCCAACACGGCAAGCAGATCTTCAACATGGCCTGCTCATTTCACGTGGCCGAGGAGGGCTGGGAACACCAGCATGACATGCCGGACGTGGAAGGCCCCGAAGGCCTTCAGTCCAGTGAACAGCACCGGATCGAACTGGCCGATCGCATACCCGAAAAGTTCCGCGAAGAGTTCACCCGTCCGCGGGCGGTGGAGATGCGGGAAATCGATCCCATGCACCTGCTCGACCCCACGCCGAAGCCCGATGTCAGCCACTTGTGGTTCAAGGTTGCCCGCGCCATCAAGGCCGAACCCTACCTTCACCATTGCCTGCTGGCCTACGCCTCCGACATGCGCCTGCTCGGCACGGCCCAACGCCCCCATGGCGTCTCGTGGATGACCGGCGAAGTGATGGGCGCAAGCCTCGATCATTCCATGTGGTTCCACGCGCCTGTCGATTTCAGCGAATGGCTGCTCTATTCCATGGACGCGCCCTACGCCGGTGGCGCCCGCAGCTTCAATCGCGGGTCAGTCTTTTCTCGTGATGGCAAGCTTGTGGCATCGGTCGCTCAGGAAGGTCTGATGCGCCCTATGAATAAGAAGCGTTGATTGCGGCACCGATGCGCGTCAGGCCTGCGCGGCCTTGGCCGCGTCCGCGCCCAGGCGTACGGGATCGTCATTGGCGGCAAGTGTGTCGATCATCCGGTCGGCCCGTGCGAACCGGTCTCTGGCCAGCGCCTTGATCCGGCTTTCCTCAACCGGGGAAGGTTTGATGGTCGTGAGATCCATCGGCACGTCGGAGATCACCACCCGTCTTCGAAAGGTCGGAAACTTCAAGGCCAGTCCTCCTCCGCGTCCTGCGATGGGTCCGCGATTGACCAGTTCCTAAGGCTTTGGACGGACAGGTTTGGTCATCAGTCCATAATAGTCGCTGGTCGCATCTGTCGCCGCTTTCACACACACGGCCGCCACTTCCTGAGGCGTGCGACAAAGCGTCATCGCCGCCAATGTCTCAAAGTCTCTGCGAAGACGCAACTGGTAGAACGATACCATCTCTCCATACGCCGCCATCATTGGGGCCTGGATCGTCGATGACAGCGGCATTTGCCGGGAAAAAGGGCTCGCCGAACCACTTGGCCAGGCGGCCATGAACCAGGCTGCCGCGTCTGGCCGATCGGTTTCTCCGTTTTGAATAGTTGCATAGGTTTGTTGCCGGGTCCCGATCGTCTCGGCCTGGGCTCGTTTCCGCGTCATGGCTGCACCTCCTCCTGGTTCCTCGCGCCGGCCCGGGCCAGGCGCGCAAGGGATCTGTCGTCCCGTCGGCGAAAAAGATACAGCACCATGCTCGCTTGGAACATGATATTTCGTCCATGTTTTCCCGTATCAGGCGAGCCAGCGGCTTTAACTTTGGTACAAGGCGAGCCCCAAGCCCAGCAGCAACAACAACACCACGCAGACGAAGTAAGACACGTTCATCACCGAAAACTTCAGGGCTACCGATAGCCAATTCGATCCATAGGCTTGGCGAAACACCATGACAGACTGGATCCAGCCCCAGACCAGCAGCAATGGCGCGAACCACCCAATTAGGGGTATCTGGACTCCCAAAATGACGATCGAGAGATAGGCATAAAGCGCCGCGTGCATGTAGAGGCTGACGACCAGGTGATCATAGATCCACGTGCGCCGCCGGTAGAAGTACAACGCCATGTTGATCAGCGCATAGATGATTGGCGCCAAAAGCATCGCGCGCGGAACATTGCTGCGGACTTGGACGAAGAACAGTTTGGGGTCCTGGGAAACCCGGTCGGCAGCCCCCTGCAACCGAGCTTCGATGGCGTTCCCCGATACACAAAGCCGAGCAGCCAACGTGTCCGGGCCCGTCTCGGGAATATCCCCACAATCGAATGCACCTTCATCTGAGCTATTGTCTTCAGGGGGCTCAACCGCCTGCAGCGGCGGGCGCTCAGCTGCGTCATCGACCGCGTCCCCAGTCTCCTCAACGTTGGGGACAACGGTCGGCACAAGACCCTCGATGCCGGTTTCGGAACCCTCAGTGGGCGTGTTTGTTGTTCCGACCCGCTCCGTTTCGCCGTCTTCAAACTGAATCGCCCCTTCGAACTCATCGAATGGCACGACGGTCCACAGCAGCAGGAAGAAGACCAGCGACGAAAACAGATACAGCCGAAACGGTGCGGTATAGCGAACTCGCCGACCATCGATATAGTCGCGCGCAAGTCGCCCAGGCTTGGCCAGTAACATCCCGAGGGTCCGCACGAGCTTGTTGTCGATCGATATCGTATCAACGATCACATCCTGCACCAGGCCGATAACCAGCCGCCGGGGATTGCTCGCCTGCTGGCCGCATTCAGCGCAAAAATCGCCGCTGAGCCGCGCCCCACAATTCAGGCAAACGGTGGGATCAACCGAGACCCCCTCTGCGCCGCCCGCTTCTCCACTCGCCCGCTTCATCCCATTGCCCGTCTGCTCTCGTCGCCTGACGCCCGCTGACGCCATCGCCGCACCCACGGTCCAGCCAGTCGGTCTACCACCCCCCACACCACCATTCCAATGGCGACACCCAGCACCGATGCGCCGAAGTCCATCAGCGAAGCCTCGCGGGTGATGAAGGGCAGCGTCTGCAAGCCCTCCACCAAGGCGGCCAGCAGCATCAGCCGCGCGACAACCGCGCCAAGCACCATGCCACTCGCCCCTGCAAGCACCGCCAGGCACGCAAACGCGGCCACATGGCTCGCCTTGTCACCGGCCGGGATAAGGGCCTGGCGGATCGGCAGGAAGGCCAGCAAAGCGATAGCCAACGTCGCCGCGCCCAACAGGCACGTCGCCCAGACTTGCAGGCTCGGGGATTTCGGCAGCGCAACCATAGCCAAACCTTACGCACCACCCCGTTAGGATGACGCTAAGCCCGGCCCATCAATCCCGCGCTCCGACCGCCTTACCACCCGCCAAGACCCAAGCATCCGGCCACGCAGGCGTATCCCAGGTCGAATAGCCG
>JBCCBN010000239.1:0-3148 GCA_039034035.1 Pseudomonadota bacterium | reverse complement strand
CCGCCGTTCAGCGCATCGTCGCCGTCGCCCCCGAATAGATTGTCATCCCCGTCGCCGCCATTCAGGGTGTCGTCGCCGGCGAGGCCGTTGATGGTGTCATCGTCTGGCGTGCCGTCGAGGGTTTCGTCTTCTGGTGTCCCGGTAATGTCGGCCATGGCTGTTCCCTGTCAGAGCCTGGCTCTCTTGCTAGCGAATGGGACAGCCTGGCTCCACCGGAAATTACACGTCTGGGGTGTAGAGGGCCGTTTTAGGGCCCCGCCTGACCATCAGGCGAGGCTGCGGAGCTGGTCGGCGAGGTCGGTGCGTTCCCAGCTGAAGGTGCCGTCGGTGCCAGGGTCGCGGCCGAAATGGCCGTAGGCCGCCGTGGGGGCATAGATCGGCTTGTCGAGACCGAGATGAGTGCGGATGCCCTTGGGCGACAGGTCGAAAAGCTCGCGCAGGGCGCTGGCGATGCGGGCTTCGTCGGCTTGGCCGGTGCCGAAAGTATCGACGAAGATCGAGAGCGGCTCGGCCACGCCGATGGCGTAGGAGACCTGGATCACGCAGCGTTCGGCGAGGCCGGCGGCGACGACATTCTTGGCCAGGTAGCGGGTGGCGTAGGCAGCCGACCGGTCGACCTTGGAAGGGTCCTTGCCGGAGAACGCCCCGCCGCCATGGGGGGCGGCGCCGCCATAGGTATCGACGATGATCTTGCGGCCGGTGAGGCCAGCATCGCCATCGGGGCCGCCAATGACGAAGCGGCCGGTGGGGTTCACGTAGAATTTGTCTTCGGGGGGGAACCAGTTGCCGGGCAGGACGGCGTTGACGACCGGGCGAACCATTTCGCGCAGGTCTGCGAGATCGACGCCGTCCTTGTGCTGGGTCGAGACGACAACGGCGTTGACGCCCACGGGCTTGCCGTTTTCGTAGCGCAGGGTGACCTGGCTCTTGGCGTCGGGCTCGAACTCGGGGCGTTCGCCGGCATGGCGCAATTCGGCCATGCGCTTGAGGATCTGGTGGGAATAGACCAGTGGGGACGGCATCATCTCCGGGGTTTCATTGGTGGCGTAGCCGAACATGATCCCCTGATCGCCGGCGCCCTCATCCTGGTAGAGGCCCTGGCCGGCCTCGACGCCCTGGGCAATTTCGGCGGACTGGCCGTGGACGTGGTTTTGCACGTCCATGTTTTGCCAGTGGAACCCGTCCTGCTCGTAGCCGATGCGTTTGACCACGTCCCGGGCAGCCTGGTTCATCTCCTCATGGGTGATGACAGCGCCATTATCGGTGCGGACCTCGCCGGCGAGCACGACGCGGTTGGTGGTGGTCAGGGTCTCGACAGCGACCTTTGCGGTGGGGTCGCGGGAGAGGAAGAGGTCAACGACCGCGTCGGAGATCTGGTCGGAAACCTTGTCGGGGTGGCCTTCTGAGACGCTTTCGGAAGTGAAGTCATAGCGGGTCTGCATTCGGCGGGTCCTCTCTCGGGGCGGTCGGGACGGGCGCGGGCGCCCGGTGTTAGCGGGGTCAGTCTATTGGAAAACGACGGTTTTTCGACCGTTCAGGAAAATTCGGTGTTCGGCATGGGCTTTCACCGCGCGCATCAGAGCGGTGGCTTCAAGGTGGCGGCCGATGCGCACGAGGTCGGCGGGACCATGGCCATGATCGACCGGCTCGACCACCTGGCTGATGATCGGGCCTTCGTCGAGATCGGCGGTGACGTAATGGGCGGTGGCGCCGATCATCTTCACGCCCCGGGCATGGGCCTGGTGGTAGGGCCTGGCGCCCTTGAAGCTGGGAAGGAAGGAATGGTGAATGTTGATGCAGCGGCCCCGGAGGCGCTGGCAGGCATCATCGCTGAGCACCTGCATGTAGCGGGCGAGGACGATGAGCTCGGCGCCGGTCTGGTCGATCAGCTCGAACAGGCGGGCTTCGGCGCCCGCTTTGGTGTCGGCGGTGACGGGCACCTGGTGGTAGGGGAGGCCGAAGTGGGAGAAGGCCGGGCCGAGATCGGGGTGGTTCGAGACCAGGGCAACCGGCTCGATGGGGAGTTCGCCGCGCCGGGCCGCCTGGATCAGCGTATTGGCGCAATGGTCCGATTTCGACACCAGCAGGAGGGTGCGGATCGGCTCGCTTTGGAGGTGGATCGACCACCGGGATGCGGTGTCGCTGGAGAGGGCGGTGAGCGCGGTTTCGAGGCCCGCCATGGCGGCTTTTTCCGCCCCGCCGCGGAGGGTGAGCCGGGCGAAGAACTGGCCGGTCTCCTCGTCACCATAGGTCCGGGAAGCCGCGATGAACCAGCCATGCTCGGCCATGACCCGGGCCAGGTCGGCGACGAGGCCGACCCGGTCGGGGCATGAAAACCGCAGAATGTATGACGGGTCCTGGTCTGCCATCGCCGGGCGCGCCAGCCCTAGTACCGGTAGTGTTCAGGCTTGAACGGACCGGTACCTTCGACGCCGATATAGTCGGCCTGGTCAGTGGTCAGCTCGGTGAGCTGGACGCCGAGCTTGTCGAGGTGGAGGCGGGCGACTTTCTCGTCGAGGTGTTTGGGCAGGGTGTAGACCTGGTTTTCGTACTGGTCGCCGTTCTGGTGCAGCTCGATCTGGGCGAGGGTCTGGTTGGTGAACGAGGCGGACATGACGAAAGAGGGATGTCCGGTTGCGTTGCCGAGGTTCACGAGCCGGCCTTCGGACAGGAGGATGATCCGCTTGCCATCAGGGAAGGTGATCATGTCGACCTGGGGCTTGATGTTGGTCCATTCGAAATTGCGCAGGCCTTCGACCTGAATCTCATTGTCGAAATGGCCGATATTGCAGACGATCGCCATGTCTTTCATGGCGCGCATATGGTCGACGGTGATGATGTCATTGTTGCCGGTGGCGGTGACGAAGATGTCGGCGGTGGGGGCGGCATTGTCGAGGGTGACCACTTCGAAGCCGTCCATGGCGGCCTGGAGCGCGCAGATGGGGTCGACTTCCGAGACGGCGACCCGGGCGCCGGACCCGGCCAGCGAGGCGGCTGATCCCTTGCCGACATCGCCATAGCCGGCGACGAAGGCGGTCTTGCCCGCCATCATCACATCGGTGCCGCGGCGGATGGCGTCCACGAGGCTTTCCTTGCAGCCATACTTGTTGTCGAATTTCGACTTGGTGACGCTGTCATTGACGTTGAT
>JBCCBN010000238.1:0-3164 GCA_039034035.1 Pseudomonadota bacterium | reverse complement strand
CGCTTAGAAAGTTCCTGAAGACGGTTGGCGTGACCTCGCAACGGGAAATCGAAGAAGCGGTGCGCACCGCGCGCGAAGCGGGCGAGGTGCCCTCGGGCGCTGTCACGGCGCAGGTCGTGCTCAAGATCGAAGCGGTCGGCCTTGAACATGAAGTGACGGGTCAGATCGACATGCCGGGGGACGACTGAGTGCCCACCGAAGCAGAGGTGCGCGCCGCGCTGTCCGCGGTTATCGACCCGGGGCGGGGGACCGACATTGTCAGTGCGGGTCAGGTGACATCGCTTCAGGTGTCGGGCAGCGATGTGCGGTTCGTCCTTGAGGTTGACCCGGCACGGGCAGCGTCGATGGAGCCGTTGCGGCAGGCCGCCGAGGCTGCGGTGCAGGCGATGGACGGGGTGACCACGGTCGCCGCTGTGATGACAGCCCATGCCGAGGCCGGGAAGGCCGCACCGCCCAATGCACCGGTGCCGGATTTGGGTTTGAAGGACTTCGCGCCAAAGCCAAAGGCCCCCGAAGGCCCGGCCAAACTGCCCGGCGTCAAGCATGTGGTGGCGATTGCCAGCGGCAAGGGCGGCGTGGGCAAATCGACCGTGTCGGCCAATCTGGCGGTCGCTTTGGCGGCGCGAGGCCTGAAGGTCGGTCTGCTGGACGCCGATGTTTATGGCCCCTCGCAACCCCGGATGCTGGGTGTGTCGGGGCGACCCTCCAGCGTGAACGGCATCATCCTGCCGCTGCGCAACCATGGTGTGACGGTGATGTCGTTGGGTTTCATGGTTGAGGAGGAAGAAGCAATCGTCTGGCGCGGCCCGATGCTGATGGGTGCGCTGCAACAGATGCTGGGGCAGGTGCAGTGGGGGACGCTGGACGTCCTGCTGGTCGATCTGCCGCCAGGGACGGGCGATGTGCAAATGACGCTCTGTCAAAAGACGGCGGTGGCGGGTGCAGTGGTTGTGTCGACCCCGCAGGACATTGCGCTGATTGATGCCAAGAAGGGCATCGACATGTTCAAGCGGATGGACACACCGATCCTTGGCATGGTCGAGAACATGGCGGCGTTTGTCTGCGACGGGTGCGGCAAGACCCATCACCCCTTCGGGCATGGCGGCGCCAGGGCCGAGGCCGAGAAGCAAGGCGCGCCGTTCCTGGGCGAAGTGCCGCTCTATCTGTCGATCCGCACAGCGGGTGACGGTGGCGCACCGATTGTCGCCGCCAAGCCGGATGGTGAAGAAGCGAAACCGTTCTGGGCGATTGCGGACGGGCTGATTGAGACCCTGGAGAAGATCGTATGAGGGATTGCGCCGCCTTTGGCGTCGCCGGAAAAAGGGGGACGCTGTCCCCCTCTTGCCCATATGGGCAATTCACCCCCTGGGATATTTCGCGACCGATGAAAGGCGCGGGACATGTCAATTGAGTTTCCGCCACTTCTGACAGGCTTGGCTGTTCCGGGGGATCCCTTTGAAGCGGCCCTGTCGGCGGCGGATGAGGCGGAGCCGGGAAGTGTGTTCTATAGCCCTGTGGAAGATCGTCTGGAGGCCGCTGTATTACTCGCCCCCGAGACACCGCTGGCCGACGCAATCACGGTGAGTTTCGCAGTCTCGCTGGGTTTGAACGATGCCATCGGCGCCTTGGCGCCGCCTGAGGTTGCCTTTCATCTGGAATGGCCGGGAGCGTTTCGTGTAAATGGCGCGTCCTGTGGCGCCATGCGCGCGCGCGCGTCGACGATGATCCCGGAGGAAGAGCCGGACTGGCTGGTGATCGGTCTTGACGTCCCAGTGATGGGCGCGATGTCGGACGAGCCGGGTGCGATGCCAGATCAGACGACTTTGCATGCCGAAGGCTGCGGCGAGATATCCGGGCCTGCTCTGACCGAGGCCTGGGCGCGGCATATGATGAACTGGCTGCACATCTATCTGACCGAGGGGTTCCAGCCGCTTCATGTGCATTGGAGCACGCGGGCCCATCGCTTGGGCGAAGCGATCACCGCGCCTGAAGCCGGGACCTTTGTGGGCTTGGACGAGCGCGGCGGCATGATCTTGAAAGATGATGGTGGCGCGCGCATCCTGCCATTGACCAGCCTGTTGGAGACCCCATGAACTTTGCCCGTGTGATCCGATTGGATGAAAGCGATCTTGAGGTCTTCCGCGCGGCGGCCGAGCCTGGCGAATGGGCGATCCCCGGCAGTTTCGCCTTTTCCAACTGGACCGAGGCCGAACTGGACGGCAAACCGGCGCAAGAGTTCAAGCATGGCTGGCTTGGGCTTGAGAGCTTTGGTCGCGCCTCGGTCGTGGCGGTCAGTTCGATCACCGAGGCCGAGCGTGTCGGGTTGATCGACATCCTGGCGTTCCACTTCACTGAAAGCTGGGGCGCGCCCGATGTCGCAGCCGCGCGCCCCGTTGCCGAGGAAGAGATCGCTCATATGATCGATATGTGCAGCGGCCAGCCTGAGAACACGCTGATCGTGGTCGAACGGACGCTGAGCGAAGCCGGTGTGAATGACAAGTTTCGCTTGGTCCCACCGCAAGGCGCATCGCTGGATGTGTTTGCTGTACACGGCGATTAGCGCGGCGTTCGCCTCGAAACTTCCGCTTTTTGCTGGTCCGATGTCGGTGAACTGGTGGGCCATACCTATGCGCCAGCGGCTGGACTCTGGGCCGGTTTGCTCCAAGTAGCGCTGGGTGGGTGACACTTCGACAACATGGGCCGCGGCAACGCGCGACGCCGCACTGACCGAAATGGCGGCGTTCCGGTCGCGTATGGGCGGGCGTTATGCTTCGGGGCGAAACTTTGATCTTGGTCCGGGGCGGCACAAGGCGGTGTCCTGTCTGTCGCCTTACGTACGTCGACGGATGGTTCTGGAAGAGGAACTGGTGGATGTCGCGCTGGCCAGTCATGGGCTGGATGGGGCTGAGAAGTTCATCCAGGAAGTTTTCTGGCGCGGATATTTCAAAGGTTGGCTGGAACGTCGCCCATCGGTGTGGGCGGCCTATCGGGATGGGTTGTTGGATGACCTGATGGCACTGGACGGTGACCGCAAACTCTCCAAACGCGTGGCAGAGGCCGAAGAGGGGCGCACCGGATTGGAGTGCTTCGATGCCTGGGCCGAGGAACTGGTCAGCACCGGCTATCTGCACAATCACGCACGGATGTGGTTCGCTTCGATCTGG
>JBCCBN010000237.1:0-3218 GCA_039034035.1 Pseudomonadota bacterium | reverse complement strand
GCTCTTCCGATCTGCAGCCTAGGATGTAATGGGCCTCGCATTCGGAGAAGAAGATGATCGACCCGTTCACGACGATATTGGTGTTGGGGCCATACATCATGAAGAAATTCGGGAATTCCGGCATTGTGATGCCGAGATAGGCGCGCGCATCCCCATTCCACGCATCATGCAGTTTCACCCCGCCCCGGCCCCGGATCTCCATCGGGATCAGGAACTCGCTCGCCTTGAAGCCCGTCCCGTAGATCAGCACGTCAAACGCGAGCTCTGCCCCCTCGACGGTGCGGACGCCGGTTTCAGTGACCTGCGCAATACCGGTCGTCTCCAGCGTGACATGCGCTTTCTTCAGGGTTTCGAGCCAGATGCCATTGTCCCGGATCGAGCGTTTGCCCGACACATGGAAATTGGGCGTCACGGCCTCGGCCAGGTCTGTCCGGTCCCCGGCCTGGTCGCGATAATACTGCTCGATCTGCGCGCGCAACTCCCCAGCGGCTTCGTTCGGCGCATAGTCCAGCCGGTCATAGCTGGGGTCCTTGACGAGATATTCCAGCGGGCCATCGGCCATGGCGATGAACAGGAAGAAGCGGTACCAGACTTGGTAAAAAGGCACTTCCGCTAACAGATAGTGCTTCTCCGGCGCGATAGCCTCATGGTATTCTGGCGTTGGCGCCACCCAGCCCGGGGTCCGCTGGAACACGGTGACCGAAGCGGCGTCCCCAGCAATCTCCGGGATGAACTGCAGCGCGCTGCACCCGGTGCCGATCACGCCAACCCGCTTGCCCTTGAGATCGACGGAATGATCCCAGCGGGCCGAGTGGAAGGCCGGGCCACCGAACCGGTCAATGCCCTCAATGTCGGGAAATTTCGGCGTATTGAGTTGGCCAACCGCGCTGACAAACGCCTTGGCGGACACGGTTTCCGTGGCACCACCCGCCGGCTGGAGGTCGATCGCCCAGGATTGGGCGTCCTCATCATAGGCCGCACCCAGAACTTCGGTTTCAAACCAGATGTGCTCGCGCAGGCCATACTTCTCGGCAATGGATTTGAAATAGTCCAGCAGGACGGGTTGGGGCGAGAAGTGATTGGGCCAATTGTGTTTGGCTTCGAACGAATAGGAATAGAGCGTGTTTGGATTGTCGACCCGGCAACCGGGATAGGTGTTGAGGTACCAGGTGCCGCCCACTTCAGGGTTCTTTTCGATGATCTCGAACGGCACGCCCGCGCGCTTCAGCACGATGCCCATCAACAGGCCCGACATGCCCGCCCCGACGATCACCGTCTTGAGGCCCGCCGCCGCGGCCGGGTCAAGCTCGATGCCGGCGCCGGGCATGAGCTGTTCCACCCCGTCCAGGGCCAGCTCATGGGTGACGAAGGCGTCATACTCCTCGGGAATGGGCTGGGTCGCGCAATGATCCATCATCCGCTTCAGGGTTGCCGCATTGGGCCGGGGCGCCAACTCGCCGGATTCCCAATACGAGAGCATGGCCTGGACCGTCGCCTCGCGCAGCTCGGCCTTCGCCGGCTCTGACAGCTCGCCATTATAGTCACCATCAATCAGCTGATAGCTGGCGAGATATCGCTCGGTCAGAAAGCGTGTATCGCCGGTAAGGTGAACCAGGATCATTGCCAGCGTGGGATGGTGCGCATGCTCCAGCGCCGCCCTCAGGGTCGCTTCGTCCCGCGCTGTGATCACCTCTGCCATGGCCTGCTCCCGTCTGCGTTTTTTATCTGCCGGGCATCGTCTCAGGATCACTGCCGGTGTCAACCAGAACCGGGCCCACCAAACGCCCCGTCACCGCGCATCGGTTCCATTGCATCGGGGCCGGTTTTCAGGCACAACCCCGCTTCGTCTGGCCCTAGGGGTATAGCTCAGTTGGTAGAGCATCGGTCTCCAAAACCGAGGGTCCCGGGTTCAAGTCCTGGTGCCCCTGCCAGACGACCCAGCCACAAATCCGTGAACGCTGACCCTTTCGATTGGGCTTACCGCGCCGGTGTGGGATTGCTAGGGATCGCCTGAGGAGGGGTGTACGCGGGGTACGCCATCCCGATGAGGAGACCAATCCATGACCACGTGTTTGAAGGCACTGCTGCTAACAACCGCCGCGCTGGGCCTTGCCAGCTGTGCGGCGGTTAAAACCGAGCCCACCACCGGCGACGCATCGCTCGATGCCGCACCGGCTGCTGTAGAGGCCGAAGCCGTCGAGGCGCCCGCCGACCCAATGCCGGCAGCACCCGCCCTTGAAATCGATCCACTCGCGGCTGCGCTGGCGGCAGACTTCCGGGCTGAGGACAGCGCGCGGGACGGGTTTCGCCGGCCGGCGGAAACCCTCGCCTTCTTCGGGATCGAGCCCAGCATGACGGTCGCCGAATACGCCCCCGGTGGCGGCTGGTACACCCGTGTCCTGGCGCCCTATGTCAGCGGTGAGGGCCGCTACCTGGCCGTCAACCACGATATTGACGCCTATCTGGCGGGCGACGATGTGGACCCCGAGCGGTTTGCCAATGCCAAGGCCTTCTCCGAGACCTTTCCGGGCCGGGTAAATGAGTGGACCGGCCTGGACGCTGACACGATCACCGCCTTCGAGATCGACGAGACGCCGGAGGCTGTTGCCGGTTCGGTCGATGCGCTGGTTGTCTTCCGCTCGATGCACGGGCCCACCAGCCGCGGCATCGAGGACGACATGGCCGCCCATGCCTTCGCCCTGCTCAAGCCCGGCGGCACCCTCGGCATCGTCCAGCACCGCGCCAAGGCCGATGCTCCGGACGATTATGCCAATGGCACAAAGGGTTATCTCCGCCAGGCCGATGTGGTCGCGAACTTCGAAGCCGCCGGCTTCCAATTGGTTGGCACGTCAGAGGTGAATGCCAATGCCAAGGACACCGCTGACTATGAAGACGGCGTCTGGACGCTGCCCCCCGTCCTGCGCGGCGGCGAAACGTTTGCCGAGATCGGCGAAAGCGACCGCATGACCCTGAAATTCATGAAGCCGTCCGACGCTTGAGGTCTGACACTTCGTAAACAGGAAAAGCCCCGAGCCAATTGGCTCGGGGCTCTTTCGTTTGATCCCGTATCGCTGCGCTCACATGGATCGCGCTCAGGGCTGCCTTGTCGGATCCCGTGTCGCTCGCCCACATGGAGCGCGCCGACAGTTCCAGGTTTGGATGCGGATCGCCGTCGCCCTCTTTCAGCTTCATCTTCTTGGCGGCCGCCCGGCTCGGGC
>JBCCBN010000236.1:0-3362 GCA_039034035.1 Pseudomonadota bacterium | reverse complement strand
TGCGCCATGCCGAAGCGATGGATGTATGGGCGATGGCCCGCGAGATCGCCCGCCTGTCCCAGGCCGCACGCGACGGTACGGCCAAGCGCGAAGAGCTGTCCGGCTCCTCCATCACCATCACTTCCCTCGGTGCCATTGGCGGGGTCGTCACAACGCCCCTCATCAACGTGCCCGAGACCGCGATCATCGGCGTCAACAAGATCACCGAGCGCCCGGTCTTCGACGGCGCCGGCCGCGTCGTCCCCCGTCTCTTCATGAACCTGTCTTCGAGTTTCGATCACCGCATCGTCGATGGTGCCGATGCGGCGAGGCTCGTCCAGCGTATCCGGACTTTGCTCGAGATGCCGGCTCGCCTGTTCATGTGACTTTGCCAGATTGCCCAATAAATGGCATTTTCCACCAAAATGGCAGCGGAGCCGAAAATGCCAGATGATCAATCCAAGCCGGACACGCCCGAAACGCTGGAGTTCGAAGTCACCATCAACGACGACGGCCGCCTGGTGGTCCCCAAGGCTGTCCGCGAGCTTATGGGCGTGGACGGCGAAAAAGCCACGCTGCGCCTCAAGGCAGACCGCACGGGACTGACCATCCGATCCCGGATACAAGGACTGCGCTACGCCCAGGCTCTGTTCCAGGCGCATGCGAACGTGCCGGATGGCGTCAGTCTCGTTGACGAATTCATTGCGGAAAGACGTGCGGAAGCCGCTCGGGAGATTGCGGAAATCGATGCGTCGATGCGCGGCGAAACCAAATGAGGGCAGTGATCGATTCTTCTGCGATCCTGGCTGCGCTAAACCGCGAGCCGGGTTGGCAGCGATCATTGGAGATTATGCCGGGCGGACTGCTGCTCTCGATCTCACTTGGAGAGGTCGTCATGAAATTGGCGCGGTACGTCGATGACCGATCTGTTATCTCTGCAACGATCAGCGAGGCTGCGCTCACGCCGATTGACCTCGATGCCACGCTTGCATTCGAGGCGGGCTTGATCGATCCGCGTCTTGTGAAGGGCGGGCTATCGATGGCCGAACGCTGCTGCATCGCTTACGCTAAGGCAAACAGTATTCCCGCGGTGACGGCAGACCGGGTCTGGTCCGACATTGCCGAACCGCTTGGCGTCGAGATCCTGCAAATCCGAGACTGACCTGCCAAGAGGCCGCCCATGACCGAGAAGACCCGAACGCTCACTTGCCACACGCTCGTCATTGGCGGCGGCCCTGGCGGGTATCCCGCGGCCATTCGTGCCGGACAGCTGGGCCTGGACACGATACTGGTTGAAGCTGGCCGGCTGGGCGGAACGTGCCTCATCCGCGGCTGCATCCCGTCCAAGGCGATCATCCATGCCGCATCCAGGATCGATGAGATGCGCAGCCACGCCAATGGGCAGGCCGGCCATATGGGCATCACGCTGACCGCCGTGCCGGAGCTGGACATGTCCGGACTTCGCACGTGGAAGGATGGGATTGTCGACCAACTCTCTGGCGGCGTGGCCGGCCTCCTCAAGGCCGCCGGCGTCCGGCACGTCGAAGGCTGGGCCACCTTCACCACCGCCAAGACTTGCGCCGTCGAGACCGCCGAAGGTGCGCTGGAGATTACCGCTGACACCGTCATCCTGGCGACGGGCAGCGAGGAGACCGAACTCCCCTTCCTGCCCTTCGGTGACGATGTAATCAGTTCCACCGGCGCGTTGAACCTCGATCGCGTTCCGGAAACCCTCGCGGTGATCGGGGCTGGCTATATCGGTCTGGAGTTGGGGATCGCGTTTGCCAAGCTCGGAAGCAAGGTCACCTTTGTGGAGATGGGCGACCGGATCCTGCCGGCTTATGACGCTGAGCTGACCCGGCCCGTGTCGGCCTGGCTGAAAGCCAATGGGGTCGATGTTCATCTCGGCGCGCGGGCGACCGGCAAGGGTATGTCCAAAGGCAAGCAGGTGCTCAAATTCGACGATGCCGGAGGCAAGGCCCGCACCAGCCGAGCCGACAAGATCCTCGTTGCCGTGGGGCGCCGGCCCCGCACCGAAGGTTGGGGCCTCGAGACCATGGGCATCGACAGGGATGGCGCCTTCATCAAGGTGAATGCGCGCTGTGAAACGGCGATGCGGGGCGTCTATGCCATTGGTGATGTGACCGGCGAACCGATGCTGGCCCACCGCGCCACGGCCATGGGCGAGGCGGCAGCCGAGATCATCGCGGGCCACAAGCGTGTCTTCGATCCGGCCGCGATTGCGGCGGTCTGTTTCACCGAACCGGAGATTGTCAGCGCTGGCCTTGCCCCCGAAGCGGCGAAAGCTGCCGGCGAGGAAATCATCACGGCAAAATTCCCCATGGCCGCGTCCGGCCGGGCCCTTGCCATGGATGCGGCCGGCTCTCGCGGCTTCGTCCGCATCACCGCGCGCAAGTCAGACCATGTGGTATTGGGCCTGCACGCGGTTGGCACCCATGTGGCCGAGCTCAGCGGCGAGTTCGCCCTCGCCCTGGAAATGGGCGCAGTCCTCGAAGACATTGCCGGCACGATCCACGTTCACCCAACCCTCACCGAAACCACCGCGGAAAGCGCCCTTGCGGCCCTGGGCCACCCGATCCACATCGCTGCACGTTAGTGCAATCTTCACGCGAAAGGAGGACCGGTTCCACTATGAGTCTGCGCAATCGCCTCTTTCGCGGACGGGGGTCCTTGACTGGGCGGGCGCTCAAGGCAGCCGCGCTCTCGATCCTGGCGGCCACTTCGGCGGCGGCCCAGAACTGCGATTGGGGCCATTCTGTCACCGTGGATATCACAGCCGGCCCGGGTGGGTTTTCCGAGGAAGCGCGGATCGATCTCGGCCCGTCAGACTTCCCGGCCGACTACACCCTGACCCCGGCCGGAGACGATGTCCGCGTCTTCGAGGCGGGTACGTCGACCCCGGTCGATTTTGCGGTCACCGCGTGGAACCCGGTCGCTGAAACCGCCACGCTCTACGTCCGTCCGCCAGCCATTCCGCCCAGCGGCGTGTTCAGTGCCGAGATCCTGCTCGGTAACACGACGGTTCCATCCGCCAGCGATCCACCGACTGTTTTCCCCAGTGACGGGGTTCGCCTCCGGAGCCGGTTCTCCACGACTGATCCTGTCAGTGCGGCCGATGCCCTTGCGGCGTTCGATGCCGGCTCGGACATTTCCGATGCCATCTATACGACCGTGACCGGGCTGAATAACCAGGCGCTCGGCGGGGCCACTGGTAATTTCGGCTGGTGTGTCAGCGCGATGCTGGAAGTGACCCCGGCGACGGCAGGGCTCTGGAGCTTCCGGTACGGCGGGGATTTCGGCTATGGCGGTCATCTTTATGTGGGGGACGTCGCCCTCGAAGAACAGTGGAATGACGATCTCTG
>JBCCBN010000235.1:0-3368 GCA_039034035.1 Pseudomonadota bacterium | reverse complement strand
TGTCGTGATGCGGCGGCGGCGAGATCAGCGTGACCCCGGGCGTCGAGTGACGCAGCCGCGCGATCAGGTCCGTGACCTTCATGCCGGGCAGCTGGCCCCCTTCGCCGGGCTTGGCGCCCTGGGCGACCTTGATCTCGATCTCGCGGCACTTGTTAAGATATTCCGCCGTCACGCCAAATCGCCCGCTGGCGACCTGTTTCACAGCGGAATTCATATTGTCGCCGTTCGGCAAGGGGTGGTAGCGCTCACGCACTTCGCCGCCTTCGCCGGATACCGATTTGGCGCCAATCCGGTTCATGGCCACGTTCAACGTGCCATGGGCTTCCGGCGAGAGCGCGCCGAGCGACATGCCCGGCGTCACGAACCGCTTGCGGATCTCATTGATCGACTGGACCTCTTCCAGCGGTTGCGGACGTCCGGCCGGCTTGAAGTCGAGCAGGTCGCGAAGCTGGATCGGCGCACGTCCATTTACCGCCCGGGCATAGGTCTCGTATTGCTCGTAATTGCCGTCGGCCACGGCCGTCTGCAGCAAGTGGATCAGCGTTCCATCAAGGGCGTGGGGTTCAGACCGGGCGCGGAGGCGGTAGAAGCCGCCGACCGGCAACACCGCGCGGTCATCGTCGAAGGCGGCCTGGTGGCGTTGGACCGCGTTCTCTTCGAGGCCAGCCAGGCCGAGGCCCGAAATGCGGCTGGTCATGCCGGGGAAATAGTCCGCCACCAGGGCGCGCGACAGGCCCAGCGCCTCGAAATTGTACCCGCCGCGATAGGATGAGATCACCGAAATACCCATTTTCGACAGGATCTTCAGCAAGCCCCCGTCAATCGCCTGCTTGTAGCGCCGAACGCAGGCATTAAGGGTCATGTCTCCAAACAGGCCGCGGGCCTGGCGGTCGGCGAGACTGTCCTGGGCGAGATAGGCATTCACGCAGGTCGCGCCGACGCCCACCAGGACGGCGAAATAATGGGTGTCCATACATTCGGCCGACCGGGTGGTCACCGAGCAAAAGGTGCGCAAGCCCTGGTACACCAGGTGCGAATGCACCGCCCCGGTGGCCAGGATCATCGGGATAGCGACACGGCCGGCGGCCTGGTGTTCATCGGTCAGCACGATGTGCTCGCGCCCTTCCCGAACCGCGTCTTCCGCCTCCGCCTGAATGCGCGACAGGGCCTCGCGCAGGGTGGCGCCATTGCCAGACGCGGCATCAAGGTCGAACGTACAATCGATCTCGGTTGCTTCGGCGCCCAGCTCCTGGCGCAAGCGCTCATACATGCCATTCGACAGGAACGGGCTTTCCAGCACGAAGACGTCCTGCTGGGTCGCATCGGTTTCGAGCACGTTGCGCAAATTGCGGAACCGGGTCTTGAGGCTCATCACCCGCGCTTCGCGCAGGCTATCGATGGGTGGGTTGGTCACCTGGCTGAAATTCTGTCGGAAGAAATGGCTGAGCGGGCGATAGGCGTCGGTCAGCACCGCAGGCGCGGTATCATCGCCCATCGAACCGATGGCTTCCTTGCCGGTCTCGGCCATCGGCGCGAGGATCAGTTCAAGGGTTTCCAGCGTGTAGCCCGCCGCAGCCTGGAGGCGGGCCAGGCTTTCGGTGTCGTTCACCCGCGGCTCGTCACCCGGGCCGATAATGGGGTCCAGTTCGCGGACATTCTTCACCCACTGGTCGAACGGGTGCTTGCCTGCCAGCTTGTCCACAATCGCGCTGTGCTCGTAGAATTCGCCAGTCTGGAGGTCCGCAGCGATCATGCCGCCGGCCGGCACGTGGCCGCGCTGAACCACGGTCTGCTCGGTCAGCGGGCACATGCCGGTCTCGCTGCCCACCGCCAGGATGCCATCGGCGGTGAGGGCGTAGCGTAGGGGCCGCAGCACGTTCCGATCTAGGCCGGCAATCGCCCAGCGGCCATCATAGGCACACACCGCGGCGGGCCCGTCCCAGGGCTCCATCACCGAATTGCAATACGCGTAAAGCGCGGCATGCTTGTCGGGCATGATCGAGGCGCGTTTCGACCAGGCCTCGGGGATCATCATCGCCTTGGCCATGGGCGCCGAGCGGCCCGCTTTCACCAGCATTTCGAACACGGCATCGAGGGCGCCGGAGTCGGACTGTCCCTGGGGCACGACCGGTTTCACGTCATCGACAAAGTCACCGAAATTCTCGGAAACCATGCGGATCTCATGGGATTTCATCCAGTTGAGATTGCCATTCACCGTATTGATCTCGCCATTATGGGCCAGCATCCGAAAGGGCTGGGCGAGAGACCATTGAGGGAACGTATTGGTCGAATAGCGCTGATGGTAGATCGCCACCGATGATACAAACCGCTCGTCCTGCAGGTCGAGATAGAACCGGTCGATGTCCTCGGCCAGGAACATGCCCTTGTAGATCAGCGACTTCTGGCTCAGCGAGCAGATATAGACCCCGGCAATCCCGGCCTCGCGCGCCCGCCGCTCAATCCGCCGCCGGCAGATGTATAATGCCCGCTCAAGGTCTTCAGCCGAGCTGTTTCGGTCGTCGCGGAACATGATCTGTTCGATCTCGGGCCGCGTGTCCTTCGCCTTGCGCCCAATGAACGCCACATCCACCGGCGGCTGGCGCCAACCATAGATATAGAAGCCGAAGTGGAGGATTTCGGTCTCGACAATCGCCCTTGCCGCTTCTTGGGCGCCCAGATCGGTGCGCGGCAGGAAGACCTGCCCGACGCAGATATCGGCCTCGCTCGGCTCATGCCCGGTGCGTTCGATCTGTTCGCGGAAGAAGTCCTGCGGCACTTCGATCCGGATGCCGGCGCCGTCACCGGTCTTGCCATCGGCATCCACCGCGCCCCGATGCCAGACATTCTTCAACGCCTTGATGCCCATCTCGACAATCTCGCGCCGCGGGCGGCCATCCAGCGCCGCCACAAGGCCCACCCCACAGGCATCATGCTCATGGGCCGGGTCATAGGCATGGGCAGCGATGAGGCGGTCGCGATTTTCGAGGTCATGGTCGGTCGAATGCGTCATGTGTTCTCTTGTTTCTTCGCCATTTGCTTTTCGAAGCGTTTCATGACCTGCGCCCCCGTGAGCCGTGGAGCGGTGGTGTCGAAGCGGTAGTAATCGGGCTGTTCATCCACAAAGATCTCTTCATGGATCGAAAAGCCCTTGGGCAAGTCGAACAGACCCGCCTGGGCGCCATAGGGCGCATCCTCGCTTTTCAGCCTGTAATAGAGCGTGGTGCCGCATGTCTTGCAGAACGCCCGCTCGGCCCAGGCCGAGCTTTCATAGACCCCGATTTGGTCTTCGCCCGCCACCACATGAACGCGATCTTCGAACATGATCGCCATGGCCGGGCCACCATGCCAGTGCTGGCACATGTCGCAAT
>JBCCBN010000234.1:0-3376 GCA_039034035.1 Pseudomonadota bacterium | reverse complement strand
GTACTGCGCGGCCATCGCACAGCTTCTCGCGATTGCCATGGATCATCGGCTGCAAGGCGTAGAGCGGCCCATTCCACCAGAACACCGCCATGACCAGGCGCTGGCCCAGCGCGATCCAGTTGTCGTGCCGATCCGCATGGGCAATTTCATGCTCAAGGACGGGGGCGGCGGCGTCGTCGAAGCGGAAATGCGTTGGCAACAGGACGACCGGGCGCAGATAGCCCGCAATCATCGGGGAGATGACATCGGACGACCGGGCCATGGCAATCGGGCTGGAAAGCGGAAAGCCTTCCGGAATACCGATCGGCGTGGCGGTCCGGATCAGCGCATCAACGGCCTGAAGATCCCGAAACAGGACCCAGAACCGCCCAGCCGACACCACGGTCCACGCTCCGAGCAGCGCGAGGTAGGCCCATGCCGGGATACCCAACATCCATTCCTGCAAGGACGGCTTCGCTGGCGGCGCAATCATAGCGTCTTCACTCCCGCCGGCGAGCAGCGCCTCATACTCGGCTAGCGGAATTGGAACGATCCCCACATCGGGATCGGTCGGTCCGTCAGACAGGGTCGTCGGTGCTGCGGGCGCCGGTTGCGGGACCGCTTTGAGCGGCGAGCCCGGCAGCCAGGTCAGAAGGAAGATGAGCGGCACAAGGAACACGACCGTCACGGCCAGATCGTGCCGCTCACGCACCCATGCGTCCGGCATCACGCGGTTCGCCAGCAAGGCCAGCGCGGTGAGACCCGCCGTGGCAGCCAGGACCACCGCGCCTGAAAGGACAATCTGTTCCGGGCTCATGGTTTCTCCCCCCGTTCCGTCTTTTCTATCATGGCACGCCTCAGCGCTTCGATATCGTCGAGCGACAACTGCGCATCATCGACCAGGTGTTGCGCCAGTCTCTGTGGCGAGCCCCCAAACAGGGATGACAGCACCGAGCCCACCGCGCGGCGCCGCGCGCCATCCCGGCTCAACAGAGGCCGGTAGATATGGGCGCGCCCATCCTTGCGGAAATCGACATAGCCCTTTTCCGCCATGATGCCCGTCGTGGTCAGGATCGTGGTGTAAGCCAGCCCATGATCGGCATGGAGCGCATCGGTGATCTCGCGCACGCTGGCTTCGCCGCGCGACCACAGCACCTCCATGATGCGTTGTTCAGCGTCGGTGAGTTGCGGCGAGGTGGGTCGGGCCATCGACTAATTCCTTAGTAGCAAAACATGCATTGCAGAGCGGTGGAGCCGCGTCAACGAGTTCCTTAGTTTTTCGGCTAGGCGACCGGGACCAACGGAGGTAAGCGCACCCCCGCCCGAGGGATATGTGAGGGCCAGTCGGTCAGGCGGGCACGTCCCGGATATCTGCGCCCAGCGCGGCCATATGACTGAGGAAGTCAGGGTAGCTCGTGGCGATCATGGCAATATCATCCACCGCGACCGGCGCCTGTGCAGCGGTACCGAGGACCAGCGCACTCATGGCGATACGGTGATCATGGCGGGTTTCCACGATCCCGCCACCGGGCGGCGGCCCGCCACATCCCTGGACGATGAAGCCGTCTTCGGTCTCATCAGCCTCGACGCCATTGGCCCGTAACAGGTCAACCACCGCCCTGATGCGATCGGTCTCCTTCACGCGTAACTCCTCTGCCCCGCTCACCCGCGTTTCACCTTCGGCAAAGGCTGCGACCACAGCGAGGATCGGAAACTCGTCGATCATCGCCGGAACCAACCGTTCAGGCACGGCGGCGCCCCTCAGACCGCCGGAACTGAGCTGCAAGTCGATGATCCGCTCGCCGCAGGCCTCACCAACATCTTCTGCTCCCACAGCGGCACCCATATTGGCGCCGACGACATCGAAGAACCCGCTCCGGGTCTCGTTCGACATCACGCCTTCGATCAGCACATTGCCCTCGGGGCTGACCAGCGCTGCCGCGGCGAGGAAGGCCGCAGACGACGGGTCTCCGGGGATCGCTGCCTCCACCGGCGATAGCGTTTGCCGCCCAGCCACTACGACCTGGCGGGGCGCGCCGGGTTGAGGACGGCTGACCGTCACGGTGACACCGGCCGCCCCCAGCATGCGTTCGGTATGGTCGCGAGTGTCGCGCGCTTCCCGAACAATCGTGGTGCCTTCAGCGTTCACGCCGGCGAGCAGGATTGCCGATTTGACCTGGCCAGAGGCGTGGGGCGGAGCATAATCGAGCGCCGTGAGCGCGTCGCTGCCTTTGAGCGACAGCGGCAGGCGCTGGCCATCCGCTGCGCGGGCGGTCGCGCCCATGGCGGTCAGGGGCTCGAGGATCCGCCTCATGGGCCGGCTGCTGAGGCTTGCGTCGCCCACAAAGTCTGCGGTGATTGGATACCCGGCCACTGCACCCATCATCAGGCGCGACCCCGTGCCGGAATTGCCGAAGTCGAGCGGGGTGCTGGGGGCGCTGAACCTGCCGCGGCCCGTGACCGTCCATTGGCCCGGCCCGGCTTGGTCAATTCCAGCCCCCAGCGCGGCGGCCGCCCGGGCGGTGGCCAGCACGTCTTCGCCCTCCAGCACGCCCGAGTATCGCGATGTCCCCTCCGCCATCGCGCCGAGGATGAAGGCCCTGTGCGAGCACGATTTGTCGCCAGGCGCCCGAAGCGAACCATGGATGCGTTTGACGGGATGTGAGGTCCAGACCATGCGCGAAAACCCTGCCTTCCACTGATATTCGTGTGTGCGGGCTTTGACAGCCGCTAGCCCCTATGGCAAGCGCGCCCCAATTCGACAGGCGCCCTCCGCACCATCCACTGCGGACCCGCCCTTTCCAGGAGATCGCACGTGGCGAAGGCTGAGCTTGGTACGAAACGCACTTGTCCCGAGACGGGCAAGAATTTTTACGACCTCAACAAGGATCCGGTGGTCTCGCCTTATACCGGCCAGGAATACCCGCTTTCCTTCTTCGAGACCGCTCCCAAACCCGCCAAGGAGGCCCGCAAACCGGCGAAACCCGAACCGGAAGCGGAAGCCGAGGCTGACGAGGATGAGGACGATGACACCGAAGAGGCCGTCGTCGCCGAGGATGACGACGAAGAAGAAGCGGAAACCGCCAAGGAGCTTGGTGACGATGAGGACGAAGTTGTCCTCGACGGCGCCTCAGACAGTGGCGACGAAGACGATGTCACTCCCGCCAAGGTGCCGGCCGGCTTTCAGGAAGAAGGCGTGGACGATGACGACGACGCTGTGCTCGACGATGATGAGGACGCCAAGTTCGAAATCGACGATGATGGCGATATCGACCTCGATGACGACCTTTCCGGTGATGAAGATGCGGATACCACTTGATCATCCCACAAGCCGCCAGTAAGCAGGCGGCTTCCCAAACCGGCGGGGCCATAGCTCAGTTGGGAGAGCGCTTGAATG
>JBCCBN010000233.1:0-3391 GCA_039034035.1 Pseudomonadota bacterium | reverse complement strand
CGGGTCTCGATTTACCTGCCGATCAAGCGAAAGGCTCGACCATGAAAGAGAAAACCGTCCTGCTTGCGGAGGATGATGCCAGTATTCGGTTGGTCGTAAGCCAGACGCTCGTTTCGGCGGGATACCAGGTTCGGGCGACCGCGTCGCCCGATGCGCTGGAACGATGGGTCCGCAGCGGTGATGGCGATGTTGTCGTGACCGATGTGTTCCTCAGCGACACCGAGATCTTCGATCGGCTGCCATCCCTGAAGCTGGCCCGACCAGAGATGCCGTTCATCGTCATGAGTGCCCAGAACACGATCCTGACAGCGGCGACTGCAGCAGAGCAGGGGGCATTCGAATACCTGCCCAAGCCTTTCGATATCGACAATCTGGTCGATACTGTGCGCCGAGCCCTGAAAACGCCGAAGTCCAGCGATGCTCTCGCGCCGGACATGCGGCGGGTCGTGGATGAGGCCGCGCTGCCACTGATCGGACGGTCCGATGCCATGCAGGATGTCTACCGGGTGCTGACCCGGGTGATGAACACTGACCTTACAGTGCTTATTGAAGGCGAGGCGGGGACGGGCAAATCCCTGGCGGCGCGGGCGATCCATGATCTGGGCAAGGGCAGCGAGGGCGGATTTCATGTGTTGTCGCGGACATCGGTGGCCGCTGGAGCGCCGGCGGCAGAGCTGCTGGAGGGTGCAGCGACACTGTATGTCGATGAAGTGTCTGACTTCTCGCTGGACGAGCAGGCCGGACTGCTCGAGTGCCTCGACGCCCACCCGCACGTCCGCGTAATCGCTTCGAGCCGCAGGCCACTGCAAGGCTGTGTCGAGGCCGATACGTTCCGAAACGACCTGTTTTACCGGCTGGCGGTTGTGCGCTTCCAGATGCCGCCCCTCCGAGAGCGGAAGACGGACATTCCCGAACTTGCCCGGTCATTGCTACTGAAGGCGACCCAGCGGGGGCTGCCATCCAAGGCCCTCGAACCGGGCGCGATTGACTTGCTGACGGCCTATGATTGGCCAGGCAATGTGCGTGAGCTGGAAAGCGTCATCGCCCGGCTGTGCGCATTGGCGCCCGCCGCAACGATATCGGCCCAGGATGTAGAGCGAGAGGTGCGGGCCGGCCTTTCCAAGACCGGTGAAGGCGGAGAAGGGTTCGAGGCTGAAGTGGAAGCATTGCTGCGGCGCCATGTCATGAGCGCACTGATGCGGGCCGGCGACGATGACGCCGGACGGGTCTACCAGGACGTGATTGAAAAGGTGGAACGGCCGCTGATCTCGCTGGCGCTCCAAGTGACATCGGGCAACAAGGTCCGCGCGGCAAGCCTGTTGGGGGTCAACCGCAACACGCTGCGGGCGAAGATCAATGGGCTCGGCATCGCCAATGATTGAATTATGTTGCCTGAAAAGCACAGCGGACTGTGTCTGCGAAGCATCACTGTTGCCGTAAGGTGACAAGTCCATCGGCGGCGATAGTGTCGAGCGGGTGAAGAGTTCGTTCGGTCAACACGCCACTCGTGCAAGCTGGTTCCTGTTCCAGGGCCTGTTTTTCGTCGCTGCACTGCTCGCGACGTTCGCGACCTTCGTTGCCGTTTCCGATGTCAGCCCGATTGATCCGACGCAGGGCCAGATCGCCTGGCTGCTGGGGCTGAACTTCGTGATCATTGGGTGTCTGGCGGTACTGATGATCCGCCGATACCGGGCCATGGGAGGCGGGATCAGCACTGGAGAAAGCGACCGGCTGGCCCGGCGTTTCCTGCTACTGTTCAGTGCGGCGGCGATCATACCAGCAGCGATTGTTGCGATCTTCCTTGGCGCCACCATCACCCGCGGGCTCGATAATTGGTTCAATGAGCGGCTGGATACGATTGTCACGGAAACCGCCGAGGTGGCGCGCCAGAATTTCGAGACCTTCTCCCGCTCATTCGAGGCCGACACCCAGGTGATGGCGATCGATGTGAACAATGCCGCTGAGGGCCTGAGGACCCAGAGCCCGCTCTACCAGCCCTATCTTTCAGCCCAATCGGCGATCCGAGAGTTTTCTGCGGCCTACGTGATCGACCGTAGCGGACAGCCGGTTGTCGCCGCCGATGATGTGGCTGATGTGCCGTACTTCGAACCCTCAGAGGGCGCGCTGGCCGAAGCGGACCAGGGCGGAGCGGTGCAGACCTTGTATGAAAAGGCAGGCTTGGCGACTGGTCTGGTCGCGCTGCGCGAGAGCCCTGGCGCGTATCTCTATGTCTACAAGTATTTTGATCCCAGCCAGCTTGCCCAGATGCGACGGGCGGAAACGGCGCTCTCGGACTATCGCGCCGCGCGCACCCGCTCGGGGCGGCTGCAATGGCTGTTTGCGGTCGCCTACGCCCAACTGGCTGCATTGGTCCTGCTCTTGTCGGGACGATTGGGGCTGGAACTCGCAGGACAGATCACGCGCCCGATTTCCCGACTTGCCAGCGCGGCGACCGATGTGCGCGACGGCCGATTAACTACGCGTGTGCCACTGCCGACGGTGAAGGATGAGCTGCACGAGCTGAGCGTCAGCTTCAACGCGATGACCGAGCAGTTGGCCGAGCAGCGTGGCGCCTTGCTCGCCGCCAATATGGAAGCCGAACAGCGCCGGCAATTCGTCGAGACCCTGCTCGGATCAGTCAGCGCTGGCGTGATCCGAACCGATCCTGACCTGTACATAACCGCTGCCAATGAACCAGCCTGCGCGCTGTTGGATCAGGACATCCTGGTCGAACGGAACCTGTCTCAGGCCGTGCCCGCCTTTGCGGTGCATGCCCAAGCCGTGATTGCCAGTGGGGTGCCGCTCGATACGTCGGTGGACTTGCCCCATGGCGACGATGTGCGCCATATCCGCCTGAAAGCGGCGCAGGATCCGACCGGCGGCTGCGTGCTGACCTTTGACGATACTACCCGGATTGTCTTTGCCCAGCGGCAAGTGGCCTGGCGCGATGTCGCCCGCCGGATCGCCCATGAGATCCGCAATCCGCTGACACCGATCCAGTTGTCGACCGAGCGCCTGCAACGGCGCTATCAGGCTCAGACTTAACGTCGCCAAGTGCAACCTGACCGCGACGAGGTTTCGCGCAATCCTCGAGCCCATTGTCAACGACAAGGCCGTGCCCAAGCTCGACGATCTCGAAATCTGGCAGAGCCGAGAGATCGGCGACGAAGGAGCTTGTGCGTTAGTCGCGGTGCTTTACCGGCCATCAAACCATATCTCCTGGCAATCAGATTCCATGATGTCAGGCAGTTAACAAGAAAAGAGAACTCTTCCCAGGGCTCCTGCCGACGTCTCCGAGTTCAGTTGCGTTACCGCTTCTTTAACAGCACCACTCTATTCTTGGGAAAGCCATCCAACCCAATCGTTGAAATGGTCATGGCATTGGGTTCAT
>JBCCBN010000232.1:0-3402 GCA_039034035.1 Pseudomonadota bacterium | reverse complement strand
TCTAGGGAAAACGTGAAAAACCACAGTTCAATCTACGCAAAGCTGGAGAAGGTGAAGACGCAAAGGTAAGATGAGTGACAGTCTTCGGGCTAGCTTTAGTTGTCTGTTAGTTTAAGCCAACAATAGCTTTTATCTTGAAATGATCAAGAACTGAAATAAGCTTCAAGCTGGCCCCGGTTGATACCAGCGCATTGGCCAGCCGCGCCCCATCCAGATGCACAGACAAGCCGGCGTCATGTGCCAGCGCCGCCAAATGGGCGACCTCGCCCGGACCATACGCCGTTCCGCACTCTGTCAGATTGGTCAGCGACAGGACATGGGGCGGTGTCTCATGCACAAAGTCCCGGTCGATCCCGGCAAGCGCCGCGCGCAGGGCCATCTCATCAATCCGCGCGCCAGCGCCAGGCAGCAGGCGCAGCTTCCCGCCGCCAGTAAAGAATTCCGGCGCTCCCCGCTCGTCCCGCTCGATATGCGCCTCCGCATGGCACAGGATCGCTCCTGTGGGCGGACACAAGCACGCCAGCGCCAGGGCATTCGCGGCCGTCCCCGATCCGGTGATCCACACATCCAGATCATTGGTCTCGAACAGGGCGACCACCGCTTCGCGCAACGCCGCGCTTACCCCGTCACCGCCATAGCTCGGCGCGTTGCCGGCATTCGCTGCCGCCAGCGCGTCAAGCACCAGGGGGTGGGCCGGCGCAGAGGTATCGGAAGAGAAGTCCATCGCCTGCGACTATAGGGGGACGTCGGGCGTCTGCCACATCAGGTGCTGGCCACCATCGGCGGCAATCATCTGCCCGGTCACGCTATCGGCATCGATCAGGAATTTCAGCGCCTTGACGATCTCGCCGGGATTGGAGCCCTCCTGGGTCAGGGTCTGCCGCTGCTCCTCGCGAAACTCGTCCGCAGTCTGGTGGATCGAGCCCAATGTCGGCCCCGGCCCGATGGCATTCACCCGGATGGCCGGCGCCAGGGCCTGGGCCAGCGTCTTCGTCGCCTGAAACAGCGCCGCTTTGGAGAGTGTGTAGGTAAAGAATTGCGGGTTCAGCTTCCACACCCGCTGGTCGATGAGGTTGACAACCAACCCCTTCTTCCCCGCCGGCAGGGCCGCAGCAAACTGCTGGGCCAGGTGGACCGGCGCGCGCAGATTGGCCTCCATATGAAAGTCCCACTGCGCCCGCGTATGGGTCCGCGCGCTGTCATCGTGAAAGGTGGACGCGCAATTCACCAGCAGCGTCAGCGGTGCCCCGAGCGCGGCCTCTGCCCGGTCCACCAGCCCCGCTGTGTCCGACTCACTCGCCAAATTCGCTTGCACGGTCACCGCCCGCCCCGGTCCCGGCGCCGCATTGATCGCGGCAGCCGTCGCCTCAGCCCCATCAGCAGAGCTGTTGTAATGGACTGCCACCGCCCATCCCGCCTCGCCCAGCGCTTCAGCCAGCGCCTTGCCGACCCGGGCGCCGGCCCCGGTAACGAGGGCGGTTCCCGGCTGGTCCATCAGGCCCCTCCGGCAAACAGGCCGAGAATGTTCCAGCCATTCACCAGCCCATAGATATACACCGCATAGATCAGCAGCAGCAGGACACCCGCCAGCCGTGTGATCGCCGACCGGGTGACGATGAAGATCGCCAGGGTCAGAGCCGCAGCCGCCATCGCCCAGTGGTCGTAATTGGTGAAGGTCGCGGTCACCCGCACCGGCGTTTCCGAAAACCCGGCCATAAGTCCGACAATGCCGCCCGCCCCGGCAATGTTGAAGATGTTGGACCCCAGCACATTGCCCACCACAACCGAGCCATGCCCCTTGCGCACCGCCGCAATGCCGGCGCCGATCTCCGGCAGGCTCGTCCCCACCGCCAAAAGGGTCAGCCCGATCACTTCCTCAGGCACATTGAACGTACGGGCCACATGCACGCCGCCATCGACGATGAGATGCGCCCCGATCGGCAGTCCAATCAGTCCCACCGACAGGTAGATCAGCGTCTTCGGCCAGCCAAACAGCTCAAGGTCATCATCCATCCCCACATCAACGCCAGCCGCCACCGCGCTCCTGACCGCATAGAGCGTGATCATTGCGTAAACGATCAGGCCCAGAATGAAGGCCGCGCCGACACCCGCATGCAGTGGGCCCGTCGCGGTGACGAGGATCCACGCCGCCGTGGCGATCCCCATCGCCGTAAGTGCGCGCTTCTGGCCAAACCCGCCGGTCACCAGCGGCGCAATCAGCGCCGGTAAACCGAGCACCAGCCACACATTCGCGATGTTCGAACCGACAATGTTCCCCAGCGCCAGCTCCGGATACCCAGTCACGGCCGCATCCACCGCCACGATCATCTCCGGCGCCGATGTGCCGAACCCGACCACGAAGATGCCCGCCACAAGCGGTGATATGCCGAGATGCCGGCCAAGCGACACCGCTCCGCCGACAAGATAGTCACCGGCTATCGCAAGCAGCACCAGTCCGCCAGCAAGCGAGGCGAAGGCAATAAGGTCTGTCATTCGGGAGCGCCGCTATGGGCGACTAGTCGAGACGCTTGAAATCGATAATGTTCAAGATCGCAAAAAGCGCGAAGACGGCGCCGATGGCAATAAGCGCATACATGGTCGAACCCTCTTTTTTTCCGGTCGTCCCGAATCCGAACGACGTCTCTGCCATGGCCATAGCGTCCCCCGCATGCTTTGGCCATGGGCAATGACGGGGAGGATGCAGGCTTGAGCAGGCTCCGTATGCGGATTTTTCAGAGTTGGTTTCGGATTGCGCGACCGATGACGCTGGGCGTACGCGCCTGGGTTGAGCGTTCCGATGGCGGCGTGGCCCTCGTCCGCCACACGTACACGCCGGGCCTGTTCTTTCCCGGTGGCGGGGTCGAGCGTGGCGAGCCGGCCGCAGAGGCGTTGAGACGGGAACTGGTCGAGGAAATCGGTGCCGCGCTTGAAGGGCCGGCCGAACTGGTCGGGGTCTACTCCAACCACAAGGTCTTTCCCAACGACCATGTGCTGTTCTACCGGATCCCGGCGGGGCATTGGTCCGCGGGCGAAGCCACCAGCCAGGGCGAAATCGAGGAAATCATCTGGGCCGATCCCGGCGCGCTACCTGAGGGGCTCACCCCCGGCACACGGCGGCGCTTCGCGGAAATCCGGGCAGGGCAAAGCCCCAGCGAGTACTGGTGAAGCTGGCAGGAGATGGCCCGGTTCCGGTCCCCACGAATTCACCGCGAACCCTTTACCCTGCGTTAAGCCGGCCCGACTATACAACAAGTATGGCGGAATCCCCTTCCTGCCATGGTGTGAGTCGATCGCGGCTGTTTCCCCCCCTCAAGCCGCGACCTCGAATACCCCTGGCGGTCGCTCCCGTCCTCCCCCCTCATGGGAGCGGCCGCCTTCCGGCGTCCTACCTCCGGAGCCCCC
>JBCCBN010000231.1:0-3403 GCA_039034035.1 Pseudomonadota bacterium | reverse complement strand
CGCGGCTGGCCAATGCGCTGGTATCAACCGGGGCCAGCCCGGCGGAGATGAGCTGGCGAGCCGGGGTGGATGTGTTGTGTCTGGGCCTCTCCAAGACCGGCGCGATCGGGTGCGAGATAATCGTGCTGTTCGGCGCGGCGCGCGACCGGTTTGGGGAGCTGAAGGCGCGGGCGAAGCGGTCCGGACACATGCCGCCAAAGATGCGCTTTCTGGCAGCCCAGGGGCTGGCCTTGCTGAAGGATGGGTTGTGGCTGCGCCTGGCAGAAACCGCGAACCAGCGGGCGCGCCAGCTTGCCAATGCCCTGTGCGGGCATGCGGGGGTGACGCTGGCCCATGCCGTGGACGGGAATGAAGTGTTCGCGGCCCTGCCCGGCCCGCTGGTGGCGGACCTTCAGGCGCGGGGGGCAAAATTCTATCCCTGGCCAGACGGAACCCATCGGTTCGTCTGCAGCTGGGCCACGCCCGAAGCCGATATCGAACAACTCTTCGCGTAATTCGGGTAGAGTGCCGCTGTGGGGCCTGCTCGGGAACACCCCGAGTTTGGGGTCGAGACGCCGCCGGTTTGCGATGCGGGGCTGGCATGAATTTCGCGTAATCGTTGACTGGGTGTAAGGTTTGGAATGAACCGCAGGGGACGCGAATGCACGGCACAGTCTCAGTTGACCTCGTGAACCGCACCTATGATGCGATCATCATCGGCAGTGGCATGGGCGGCAGTGCCGTGGCGCTACGGCTGGCCCAATCTGGGCGGAAGGTCCTGATCGTGGAGCGGGGGGATTGGCTGCCCAAGCCGAAGCTCGCCGACCGGAACGTGTTTCTCTACGACATCCAGGCGCCCGAGGATGATTTCGAGATCGTTGGCGGACGGTCGAAATATTATGGCGCCGCGCTCTACAGGTTCCGGGAAACCGACTTCGAAGCACGGGACTTCGAGAACGGTCATTCGCCCGCCTGGCCCATCGGATATGCGGATCTCGAGCCCTATTATGGCGAGGCCGAGCGGCTGTACCGGGTCCATGGTGCCCCGGATGGGGACCCGTCCGAGCCGCCGCGGTCGGCGCCCTACCCCCACGAGCCGCTGCCCGATGATCCTCAGGTGGCCAAGGTTGCAGATCAGTTGCGCGCGAACGGGGTCGATGTGGCCGCGATCCCTCGGGGGATCGATTATGGCGGGTCGGGGGCGTGTGTGCTCTGCGCCCAGTGCGATGCGCACCTGTGCCGGTTCGACGCGAAGATGGATGCGGAAACCGCCGCCCTGCGACCGGCACTGCAAACCGGGAATGTGGAAGTGCTGTCGAAGACCGAGTGTCTCGCCATTGTGCTGTCGCCCGATGGCCAGGCGGCTGAGGGCGTGCGTGTGCGCCGCAATGGCACCGAGCATGTCGTTAGCGCGGAGACGGTTGTGGTGGCCGCCGGCTATCCCCATACGCCGGCGCTGCTCCGGCGCTCGCGGACCGACGCCCATCCCGAGGGGCTTGGAAACCGGGGCGGCTGGCTGGGCAAGGGCGTGGGGGCCCATTCGACCGGCACGCTGTTCCCGCTGGTTCGCTTCACCGCGATGGGCGAGCGCCACACCAAGACGTTTGCGATCAATGCCTGGTTTGACGGGGACCCCGATGATCCGGACTGGGCATTCCCGCTGGGCGTGTCACAGATCGCGGGGCAAACCCCGTTCTGGAACATGGCAAGCGCGCTGAAACGGCCTGCCATTCGCGCCGTCGCCGAACGGAGCCTGACCGTGTTCCACATGACCGAAGCCACGCCTGACAAGGAGACCGGCTGGTCGTTTGACGGAGACGAATTAGGGACGTTCACCGCGCCGCGTCACCAACCCGGCAGTTATGACAAGCTGCGGGAACGGACCAAGGCGGCGTTCAAGGCAGCGGGTTACCCTGTTTTGGCGCCGAACCGGGAGGTGGCGTTCTGGCACGAAACCGGCGGGGCGATCATGGGCGACGATCCGGAAAGCTCGGTGATCGGGTCCGATGGCCGGGTCCACGGTGTCGGTAATCTCTATGTGACCGACGCGACGGCGATCCCGTCGGCGAGCGCTGTGAATACCGGCCTCACCATCCTCGCCTTTGCCCTACGCACTGCTGACATCATCGCACGCGGCGCCGCGATAGCGCCGGGGGAAACGGCGTTGACTGCGGGCTCGGCGGGCTCCTGAGCGCGCGTCCTGCCGGAGGCTACACCGCCGGCCGCACCAGAGGCGAAATCGCCGGTTTCACTTTCTCTGCAAAATGCGCTTTGTGGGGACAGCGCATACGAAACGGCGGAGGAAACGATATGGCCCAGGACACAATTGTACCGGTACCGGAGGCGTTTGCCGCCCGGGCCAATCTGACGCCCGAAGCCTACGCGGCAATGTACGAGGCCTCCATCGATGATCCGGAAGCGTTCTGGATGGAACATGCACGGCGCCTCGATTGGATGACGCCGCCGAGCCGGGCCAGGAACACATCCTTCGACGCGGCCGATTTCTCGATCAAATGGTATGAGGACGGCGTCCTGAACGTGGCCTACAATTGCCTGGACCGGCACCTGGAGACGCGCGGCGACAAGCCTGCCCTGGTGTGGGAAGGCGACGACCCCGGCGAGAGCCACACGCTGACCTATCGCCAGCTGCATGGCGCGGTGTGCAAGTTTGCGAACGTGTTGAAAGCCCAGGGCGTGAAGAAGGGCGACCGGGTCACGATCTACATGCCGATGATCCTGGAAGCGGCCTATGCGATGCTGGCCTGCGCGCGGATCGGGGCGGTGCATTCGGTGGTCTTTGGCGGTTTCTCACCCGAGGCGCTGGCAGGGCGGATCACCGATTGCGAGTCGAGGTTCGTGATCACCGCCGATGAGGGCTTGCGCGGGTCCAAATGTGTCCCGCTGAAGGCCAATTGCGATGCCGCGCTGGCGATTGACGGGGTCGAGGTGGACCGGGTGCTGGTGGTCCGCCGCACCGGCGCGGATGTGGCCATGGCGGAGGGGCGCGATGTGTGGCTGCACGAGGTCGGCGCGGACGTTTCTGCCGATTGCCCGCCCGAGCCGATGAGCGCTGAGGACCCGCTGTTCATCCTCTACACGTCCGGCTCGACGGGCCAGCCCAAGGGCGTGCTGCACACCACCGGGGGCTATCTGCTCTGGGCATCGATGACCCATGAGTACGTCTTCGACCTGAAGGAAGACGATGTGTTCTGGTGCACCGCCGATGTCGGCTGGGTGACCGGGCACACCTATATCGTGTACGGGCCTCTGACAACCTGTTACTATTACACCAGCAACTTTCCACAATCTTGTCAGTTATTTCTTCGACTCGCAAAGTAGATCTTGTGAAATTTAATCATTTATGTGTTGCAGCAACCCTCAATATTTGTGACAACTTTTCATGGGTAAAAATCAACCATACTTT
>JBCCBN010000230.1:0-3418 GCA_039034035.1 Pseudomonadota bacterium | reverse complement strand
GGGATTTCATTTTTCCTTCCGGAAGCTCCACCATTCCATAAGAAAGGTGGTAACAGTTCTTCGCCCATTCATAACCGAGCTTTTGCAGAATCAAGAAAAGCACTTTGAAATGGTACTCTTGTTCGTTACCAACGGTGTACACCATCCGAGTAAGAGATGGGAAATCTTCATATCGCAAAATGGCGGTACCGATATCTTGAGTCATGTAAACCGCCGTACCGTCCTTTCCCCCCTGATTGCTTTCGCGCTCGCCGCCGCATCCGCCCTCGCCCTGCCCGGCTGCCTCATCGTCCAGGGCAGCTATGACAGCCACGCCCGCAATGAATGCGGCGACATCGCCGACCCGGAAGACCGCCTCATCTGCGAACGCGCCGTCCTCGACGCCCAGCAGGAACGCCGCGCCGAAGCCCTTCGCGAAAACTAGCGCTGTCCCGCCAATCCCCTCCACCCCTGCCAAGACCACACCCGCCATGACCCCCACGCCCGTCATCTCCGCCACCGGCCTGTTCACTCCGGAAAACACCATCACTAATGAAGAGCTCGTCGCCAGCTTCAATGCCTGGTCAGACCAGTGGAACGCGGCCCACGCCGCCGAGATCGACGCCGGCACCATCGCGCCCAAGCCCCATTCCTCGGTCGAATTCATCGAGAAGGCCTCCGGCATCAAGGCCCGCTATGTGATGGACAAGACCGGCGTGCTCGACCCTGCCATCATGGCTCCCCGCCTGCCCGAACGTCCCAATGAGCAGCTCTCCATCCTCGCCGAAATGGCCGTCAACGCCGCCCGCCAGGCGCTCGACGCCGCAGGCCGTTCGCCCCAGGATATCGGTGCCGTCATCTGCGCCTGCTCCAACCTCCAGCGCGCCTACCCCGCCATCGCCATCGAAGTGCAGCAGGCCCTCGGCATCCCCGGCTTTGCGTTCGACATGAACGTCGCCTGCTCCTCGGCCACGTTCGGCATCCAGACCGCCGCAGATTTCGTCCGCGCCGGCCATGTCGGATCGGTCCTCCTGGTGAACCCCGAAATCTGCTCCGGCCACCTCAACTTCACCGACCGGGACAGCCATTTCATCTTCGGCGACGTCGCCACCGCCGTCCTCATCGAAGCCGAAGACATCGCCCCCGCCGGCCACTGGAAAATCCTCGGCACCCAGCTCAAGACCGAGTTCTCGAACAATATCCGCAACAATTTCGGCTTCCTCAACCGCACCGCTCCTGAAGGCGTCGGCGCTCCCGACAAGCTGTTCATCCAGGAGGGCCGCAAGGTCTTCCGCGAAGTCGTCCCCATGGTCGCCGAGATGATCACCACCCAAATGGCCGCCCTCGGCCTCGCCGCCACCGATCTGCGCCGCCTCTGGCTCCACCAGGCGAACGCCAACATGAACCGCCTCATCGCCCAGAAAGTCCTCGGCCACGAGGCCAGCGAAGACGAGAGCCCCACCGTCCTCGACACCTATGCCAACACCTCCTCGGCCGGCTCCATCATCGCCTTCCACAAACACCAGGCCGACTTCCAGCCTGGCGAAAAAGGCCTCATCTGCTCCTTCGGCGCCGGCTACTCCGCCGGCACCGTCTTCATCGAAAAGACCTGACCTGACGCAACGTCACCACCGCCCAACGGCTTGACCGCGCGGTCCATCTCCCGAAAGTGCGAGCCACACACGACCGGCCAGCAAGCGCCCGGCGACCAGGGAGCCCCCATGCAGTACGAAGACGTCATCCAGGGCCGCCGCTCGATCCGCGGTTATCTCGACAAGCCGGTGCCGAAGGAACTGATCGAGGAGATCCTCGCCCTCGCTATTCGCGCGCCCACCTCCCTCAATACCCAGCCGTGGAACTTCTTCGTCGTCACCGGCGAACCCCTCGACCGCATCCGCGCTGGCAATGTCGAACGCAACCTCGCCGGTGTGCCCGACAGCCGCGAGTTCCGCATGGGCCCCGACTATGAAGGCGTCCACCGGGAACGCCAGATCGAGATCGCCATCCAGCTCTTCCAGGCCATGGGCATCGAGCGCCATGACAAGGAAGCCCGCCAGGATTGGGTCCTGCGCGGCTTCCGCCAGTTCGATGCGCCCGTCTCCATCGTCGTCACCTATGACAAGTCGATCCAGGGCAGCGACATCGCCCCCTTCGATTGCGGCGGCGTGGTCAATGCCCTCGTCAACGCCGCTTGGTCAAAGGGCCTTGGCTGCGTGATCAACTCCCAGGGCATAATGCAGAGCCCTGTGGTCCGCGAACATGCCGGCATTCCCGACGACCAGGTCATCCAGACCTGCGTTGCCATGGGCTGGCCAGACGACACGTTCCCCGCCAACGCTGTCGTCAGCCGCCGCAAATCCGTAGACGAAGCCGCCACCTTCATCGGCTTCGGCGACTAAAGCCGTTCCGCGCCCGCGCAGGCGAAAGGCGAAGCCAATCCGCCGCGAGCGGCGTCCCATGAGCGCGTAGACGCGAACAAAGGGCAAAGCCCGCCGGGCGGTCAGCCCGCCCCCGCGGAGGCTGCTGGCGCAGTCAGCTTGCCGCGAGCGCAAATAAAGGGTGAGCCCGATTCCGTCGAAACGGGAAACCCGCTAGGGCACCGCCATGGACCTATGGATCCCGATCACGATCGCGGCGGCCTTCAGCCAGAACCTCCGCTCGGCTCTGCAAAAACGGCTGACCGGCGTCCTCACCACCTGGGGCGCAACCGCAGCCCGCTTCGTCTTCGCCGCTCCTTTCGCCATCGCGTTAGCACTAGCGGTCACCCTGTTGGGAGACGGCGGCCTGCCCCGCGCCAACGCCGCCTTCGTGGCCTACGGAGCCACCGGCGGCGTCGCGCAAATCATCGCCACCGGATTGCTCATCCACCTCTTCAGCTATCAGAGCTTCTCCGCAGCCACCGCCTACACCAAGACCGAGCCCATACAGACGGCGCTGTTCGGGATCGTCCTGTTGGGAGATGCGCTGTCCGCCGAAATCACCATCGCCATTCTCGTCAGCCTGGTCGGCGTACTTCTCATTGCCGTTCCGCCTGACCGCGTGCGCCATGGCGGATGGTTCGGACGCCCAGCCCTCATCGGCATCGTCTCTGGAGGCCTGTTCGGGCTGTCGGCGGTCGCCTATCGCGGCGCATCCCTCTCGCTCGAAACCGGAGACCCCTTCTTCCGCGCCAGCATCACGCTCGCTTTCGTCACAATCCTCCAATCGGCGATCATCCTCACCTGGCTCAAGGTCCGAGAGCCGGGCCAGGCCGGCCTGCTGTTTCGGCAGTGGCGCCTGGCTGGATGGGTCGGCATCGTCGGCATGCTCGGCTCACTGGCCTGGTTCACCGCCTTCACCCTGCAGAACGCCGCCTATGTCCGCGCCCTCGGGCAGATCGAAGTCCTGTTCATGCTGGGCGCATCAATCCTATTCTTCAAGGAACGCGTCACCACCCGGG
>JBCCBN010000229.1:0-3497 GCA_039034035.1 Pseudomonadota bacterium | reverse complement strand
GGTGTACACTGGGAAATGTGGAACCTCTCTCAGGGCGGTATGACGAATATGGAAGTGCTGCGTGCTGCTACCATCCATGGAGCCGAATACATCGGTATGGAAAAAAGTATTGGCTCACTGAACAATTGGGGTCGAGTACGGGGGCAGAGCAGGGCTAACCTGATTTCGCTCGCGGCGCGTGGCGCCTCCGCGGGGGCGGGCTGACCGCCCGGCGGGCAGTCGCCCGCTGGGGGTGCAGTGCGCGGGTGGGGTGCATGGCGCTGCCGCCGGGAGCGGCAGCGCCCTTTAGGGCAGGCCCATCAGAACTCGGTGCGGAGACCGAGGGCGAGACCCTGGTGGGTGACGTTTTCGAGACCCAACACCGCCTGGTATTCAGCGAACGCGCTGAACCCGTTGGGGAGCAGGGCGGAGGCGCCGAGCGCCAGGTCGAAGCTGCTCTCATCGGCTGGATTGGTGGTGATGGTGAACGCGCTGTCGGAGACCCGCTGGGCGGCGGTGTAGCGCGCGCGGACCGATTGCTCATCATCCTGCAGCTCGAAGATCGCTCGGCCGCGGGCATAGGGCACGAGAACGCCCCAATTGGCATTCACCACGCCGGACCAGATCGCGCCGACCGAGGCCTGGAGGGAGTCGACTTCCTGGGATTCGAAAGTGAGGTTGAGGCCCTGGGCGCCGGATTCGCTGAAGGCGCCGATATCGGCATTGTAGTAGCTCAGCTCAGCGGTGGGCGTGAAGCTGACCCCGCCCTGATCGTAGAGCAGGTAGGATGCGCCGGCGGTGAGCTGGATCGTATCGGCTTCTGAATCGCTCGATGCGGTGCGGTTGATGATGGCGAGATTGTCCTGGTCGCTCTGGCCGCCGCCACCGGCTGCGTCGCCATTGCGGTCAACGACGCTGATCACGCGGGAATTGGCAAAGTCTGTCTGGCCGAAGGATGCGAGGCCATTCACTTCCCATTTGTCATTGGGCAGGAAGACGCCGAAGACCGACAGCGACAGGCTTTCGGTATCGAGCGAACCGCCCGAGCCGAGGCCGCCAATGGAATCGAAATCGGCTGAGCCATCGACATAGCTGACCGCGGCACCGGCAATCAGGTTTGGCGAGAAGGCATAGTCGAGACCGGCGGCAACCCAGAAACCATCCTGGTCGAAACCGAGCTCTTGGCTTGTGGTGTCCTGTTCGCCGTCATAACCGCCGAGGGAGAGAAAGCCGTCCAGCGCGGTGTCGCGGGGGCCGCTGCCGACGGAGATTTCATCGGGATTGTTGGAGGCGAGGATGACCGGGCGAGGCTGGATCAGGTCCGCAAACTGGCGGCCCCGGATCTGGCCGCTGACCGCGCTCATCCGGCCGGCTATGGCCTGGTCGGCACGGTTCGCCTTGGTAGCGGCATCGCTTTGTTGGGCCACGTTTTGAACGCCGAGATACTGGTCGAGAATGTCGGCCTGGTCGGTTAGGCCCGTGAGGCCGGCGGCGGGTTGGCTGAGGACACCGTTACAGCGCAGGAAGAGGTCCTGCTCATCGGTGGCGGTATCGCGTTGTTGCGCCAGGATCGGGCAGATCGTTGCGACGTGCGTCCGGAAACTGTCTCCCGCATCGGTGAAGGCCTGGCCGAAGGCAGGCGCGGCTGTGGAAACGAGCGTAGCGGCGGCCAACACGGCTCCGTACGTGTATGATTTTCCCATGGTATCCCCTTGCTGGGCTGATTGACTCTACGGATTGACGGCCTTCTTCCCTAGGCTGCCGTGGTTCAGCCACATGTGTTGATTAACACAGCGAGAAATGAGTGTTAAGTTACTCAGTAGGCCTCCTTTTGGATTTTTGCGTGGGGAAACAAGTATCATGCGTGTTCTCGGCAGAGTATTCCCGCCGCTGCGCGAGTGGCTCTCCGGTAACGGGAAAAATTCGCATGTATTGAAGGCCGCTCTTGTCTGCGGGTGTACATCGATTGCGCTGCTCAGTGCTGGGCCGAGCGCGGCGTCCGAGTACCGGCCGGGGTCTGGTGACGAGTTCATCGTCGTCGATTGTCTCTTGCCGGGCCAGGTCCGCCGGCTGGGGAACCGAGTGTACCAGTCGCGCCGGCGTCCTGTGATGGCGACTGCGAAGGAGTGCCATGTTCGCGGCGGCGAGTATGTTCTGGACGACAGGGCGTCGATCTCGGGGTCCATCCAGGCATGGCTGCCGATGGCGATGGATGGCGATGTCCATGCCCAGAACTATGTGGGCGAACTGGCCGAACGGGGGCCGAACGGACAGGCCGATTTTGCCATGGCGCGGCTGTGGTATCAGCGCGCGGCCGATCAGGGGAACAATGAGGCGCGGTTCAACCTGGCCCGAATGTATGAAAACGGGCTGGGCGGCGACCCTGAGCCGGAAAAGGCGGCGGAGCTGTACCGGCTGGCCTATGGATTTGATGGCGAACTGGCGACGCAGGTGCGTCTGGTGGATCCTGCAGAGCTGGTGGCGTTGAGATCGCAGATCGCCGAGCGGGATGCGACAATTGTTGAGCGCGAGGCGGAAATCACGCGCCTTCAGGTGCGGATCGCAACGCTGGAGGATCAGAGCGCTGCGCTGCAGGTGGCGCGCGATGCGGCGCTGGCGGAGGTGGCCGGACTGCAGTCGGCGCTGGCTGAGCAGCGGCGGGCGCTGTCGTCGGAACTGACCCAGCAGGCTGATGCCATGGCCGCGTCCACGGAAGAATATGGCGCGATTGACGCAGCCCGGGCAGAGCTGGAGCAGCGCCAGGCCGCGCTGACCGGTGCCGAGCAGCGGCTGGCGATGCGGGAAGCGGCACTGGCCGAGCGTATCGCTGTGGTGACCGCGGAAACGGGCGCCGGGACTGTAGAGATTGCCCGGCTGACTTCGGCGCTGGACGCGGCGCGGGCGCAGCTGGCTTCGCTTGAGAGCGACCGCGACCTGGCCTTTGCAGAGCGAGATGAGGCGCTGTCGAGCCTGGTGGCGATGAAAACGGACTTGGACCAGCAGTTGCGCGCCCTGTCCCAGCGGGAAGCGGACCTGGCCGGGCGCGAGCAGGCAGCCCAGGCGCAGGTTGATGCCGGTAGCGCGTTGACGGTCGAGCGGGCCGCGCTTTCGGAGGCGCGGCGGCAGCTTACAGCGGACATGGCGCAGTATGAACAGGCCCGGCGCGCGCTGGAGGTGCGGACCGAAGCGGCCGCGGCGAAGGAAGCGGATCTTGCCCGCCAGCGCCTCGATATTACGGCGGTGCAGCGGGACCTGGATGCTCGTGCAGCCAGCGTGGCGGGCGCGGCCGGGGCGCGGGAGGCGCTGGCAAATGAGCGGGCAGCGTTTGAGGCCGAACGCGCGAGCTTCGAGTCGGCGCAGGCGACGTTTGCGACGCGGCTGCAGGCGGCGGATGCGAACAGGTCCTTTGAAGGGCCAAATGTTAATTATTCAGAAGAGAGGTCATTACTCTGGTTCAGGGAAGAGATTCATGAAACACAATTGGACAAAGAAGAGCATAAAGGGCCTAGGATTGGATG
>JBCCBN010000228.1:0-3592 GCA_039034035.1 Pseudomonadota bacterium | reverse complement strand
GCTGTTGAATGACAAATAACTCCTTAGCATCTGCACCCATTGACTGCCACACTTCTCCTAACATTTCGTTAACTAAAGCAGCGGCAGCAGCATTTTCTTTTAAAGCGGCGGCATCTCCTTTCGCTAGTAAACCCTGGGCATTGCGGAGCAGTCCCTCGAGGCTTTCGGCATAGTTCAGCAAACGCCTAACTGGATTTGTCCGTCCTTCTCGCCGATCCTGCTCGGTCTCTGCAGCCGCCTCTTCCAGTCGAGGCTCTTCCTTCCTGGCCCTCTCAATTGAGACCGGCTTCACGCCCTCCACGGGGATCATCTTCGACAGCTGGTCGCATTGCCCATAGGGCATCCCCAGCACGCGCCCGACGTCGCGCACCGCGGCCTTGGACAGCAGCGCGCCGAAGGTGATGATCTGCCCGACCTTATCGCGGCCATACTTTTCCTGGACGTATTGAATGACCTCTTCCCGCCGATCCATGCAGAAGTCGATGTCGAAGTCGGGCATCGAGACCCGCTCGGGGTTCAAAAACCGCTCGAACAGCAGCGCATAGCGCAGCGGGTCCAAATCCGTGATCGTCAAAGCGTAAGCCACCAGTGACCCTGCGCCCGACCCGCGCCCGGGCCCCACCGGAATGTCGTGATCCTTCGCCCATTTGATGAAGTCGGCGACGATCAGGAAATAGCCCGGAAACCCCATCCCCTCGATGATCCCGAGCTCGTATTCCAGCCGCTTCTCATACTCCTCCACCGACGCTGCATGGGGAATGACGGCCAAACGGGCCTTCAACCCCGCCTCCGATTGCCGCCGCAGCTCCGCCACCTCGTCATCGGCGAATTTCGGCAGGATCGGATCACGCCCATAGGCCTTAAACGCACAGCGCTTGGCGATCTCGACACTGTTCTCCAACGCTTCCGGCAGATCGGCGAAAAGCGCCGCCATCTCCGCCTGCGACGCGAAGTGATGCCGGGGCGTCACCCGCCGCCGCGGCGCCTGCTGGTCCACATAGGCCCCCTCGGCGATGCACAAAAAGGCATCATGCGCCTCATGCATCCCCGGCTCGGGGAAGTAGACGTCATTGGTGGCGACAAGCGGCAAGCCCTTGGCATAGGCCTGCTCCACATGGAACCGCTCCGTCGGTTCGGGCGTCCTCTGCCGCTGCAATTCCACATACAGCCGGTCGCCATAGATCGCCGCCAGCCGATCCAGCACCGCCTCCGCTTTGGCGTCCTGCCCATCGGTCACCAACCGCCCGACGGCCCCATCGGGGCCACCGGTCAGACAGATCAACCCCTCCGAATGTTCGGCCAACTCGTCCAGCGTCACCTGGGGCACCATCTCCGGCCGCTCCAGGTACAGGCAGGAATTGAGCTTCATCAGCCCCTCATACCCCGCCTCGTTCTGCGCCAACAAAACCACCGGCGCGGGCTTCCGCGGCTTTTCCCCCGGCGCGGCCGCGTCATGCATCACGTCGACCTGGCAGCCCATGATCGGCTGGATGCCCTTACCCGCCAACGCTGTCGCTGCCTCCAGCGCCGCGAACATGTTGTTGGTATCGGTCACGGCCACCGCCGGCATCCCGGCCCCCGCCACCAAATCGGGCAATTTCTTCAGCCGAACCGCGCCTTCCAGCAGCGAATATTCAGTGTGTAGACGAAGATGTATGAATCGGGGATCAGCCATGCCCCAGACCTAGCCGCCAGCGCGGGCTTCCGGAAGGGCGGTTCTCACGTCACGATCGCCAGATAGACCGCGTTCACCGCCACGCCGATCACCGCGCTGATGACGACATAGAGAAACGCCGCGCTCCACCCGCACAACTCCAGCAGCATGCCCCGTTCCCTGAAATTGAACCGAAACGCGCGCAACGCCACATAGCCGCACCACATGTTCCCCAGGTAGATCGCCGCGCCGACCAGCGCGATCAGCACCCCGATCCCCTGAACGGCCAGCGTGGCCGTCGGGGACAACATGATATCCGGCGCCAGGGACATGGCGCCCGACATCGCCCCCGACATGGCGCCACCCACCGATCCGGTCGCGTTGCGGGCCACGTCGACGCCCAGGGCCACCAGCGTCCCCGACAGAAGGTACGCCTTGATGTGGTCCGTGGCGTCGTGGATCATGTCGACCAAGTTCATCCCCGCACCCCATCACGCCGCGCGGGCCCGATCAAGCGGACGCCCGCCAGACAAGGGACCTTCGCCCCGATCCTCTGTCCCGCCATCGGAAACCTGTGATCGCGCCTCGCCCTTTCCGCCCGTATCGCCAGGCGCGGTCCCGGCGTTCCGATCCGCGCCCGCCTCCTTAAGCGACCCCGCCAATCCAATCGAACCGACCGATATCACCTCGATACTGGCCGCCGAGACCCTCGTCCGCGTCGCGCCGGACCCTGCGACCGGCGCGCCCCTTGCCATCCCGGCCCGCACTGCCTCTAATCCGGCGACGCACACCCGCCCCTCCTACGCCGCATCGGAGGGGGCCACCCGGGCGGACCGGTATCGCGGCGGACCAAATGCATGGAGATCCCCTTCCGCCTGAACGGCGACGACGTCACCGCCACGACCGACGATCCCACGACCACGCTCCTCGACTGGCTGCGCGCACGCGGCCTGACCGGCACCAAGGAGGGCTGCAACGAGGGCGATTGCGGCGCCTGTTCGGTCATCGTCACCGGCGCCGACGGCCCCAGGGCCCTGAACGCCTGCATCCTCTTCCTGCCGCAACTGGCCGGCCGCGCCGTCCGCACCGTCGAAGGCATCGCCGCCCCCGACGGCACGCTGCACCCGGTCCAGCAGGCCATGATCGACCACCACGGCAGCCAATGCGGCTTCTGCACGCCCGGCTTCATCACCACCATGGCCGCCGCCCATGCCAATGGCGCCACCGACCACGAAGACCAGATCGCCGGCAATCTCTGCCGCTGCACCGGCTACGCCCCGATCCTCCGTGCTGCCCGCGCCATCGAAACCGCGCCAATCCCCGCCCATATGCGCGATACCCCCATCACTGGTCCGAAAATACGCAACTCCGACGCCTACCACCCGCAAAACGCCGACGATCTCGCGCGCTGGTACGCCCAAAACCCCGACGCCACGCTGATCGCCGGCGCCACCGATGTGGGCCTCTGGGTCACCAAGCAATTCCGCGACCTGGGCCAGATCGCCTTCCTCAACGCCTGCGACGACCTCAAAGGCATCGAGATCACCGAAACCGAGATCACCATCGGCGCCATGACGGACATGGAAACCCTCCGTCACGCCATCGCCCCCCACCATCCCAGCTTCGCGGAACTCATCCGCCGTTACGGCTCCGTCCAAGTCCGCAACGCCGCCACTATCGGCGGCAACATCGCCAACGGCTCTCCCATCGGCGATAGCCCGCCGCCGCTCATCGCCTTGGGCGCGACCCTCCACCTCCGCCGCGACGATGAAAGACGCAGAATGCGGATCGAAGAGTTCTTCCTCGACTACGGCAAGCAAGACCGCCGCCCGGGCGAGTTCGTCAGCCACATCACCATCCCGCGCCAGCCCGACACGCTCACCTGCCACAAGCTCTCCAAGCGCTTCGACCAGGACATCTCCGCCGTCTGCGGCGCCT
>JBCCBN010000227.1:0-3604 GCA_039034035.1 Pseudomonadota bacterium | reverse complement strand
CTGTGCCCTGCCAGACCAGAAGGAAGCCGAAATCACCAACGCCGAAGCCGATGCGAACAGGCAGGGGCACCCGGGAGGAAGGCGGCACCCCTGCCTGTGATGGCGCGGTGGGAACCTCCGCGCTCATTCGGTCAGGTCCAGGTCGAGTGACTGGCGCAGGTCGCGCGAGGATGCGGCTGCATGGATGCGGTAGCGCCCGGCGGTGATCTGCCAGTCTGACAGGATGCGGTCCCACCAGGCAAACGCGCGGCGAGGCAGAGCGAAAGATACGGTGCGGGTCTCGCCCGGCGCCAGCTCGACCTTGTCGAACGCGCGTAGCTGGCGCAGCGCCTTGGTTTCCTGCGTCGCAAGATCCTCGACATAAATCTGAACGGCTTCAGCGCCGGCAACGGGGCCGGAATTGGTGATGTCCAGTGAGACCGTGATGGTGTCGCCAGCTTTCGCCTGTGAGGGGCCCGAGAGCGCGCCATAGTCGAAGCGGGTATAGGACAAACCATGCCCGAACGGGAAAAGCGGGGCGATATCAACCGCGTCGTAATAGCGATAGCCGACAAACAGCCCTTCGCCATAATCGACATCCTGCCCGCCGGGAAAATGCAGATATGTCGGGTTGTCGCGATAGTGGCGGGGAAAGCTGACCGGCAGCTTGCCGCTTGGATTGGTCTTGCCCGTGAGCGTATCGGCAAGGCCATGCCCGCCTTCCTGACCGGGCAGGAACATCTGGACAATGGCAGGTGCGCGATCGGCCCATGGCATCTCAACCGGCCCGCCTGTGTTGACAACAATGACCGTGTTGGGATTTGCCTCCAGCACGCTGTCGACCAGCTGGTTTTGCGCTTCGCTGACTGACATCGACGCGCGGTCCTTGCCTTCGGTTTCCGATGTCGTGCCCGAGCCGACAAAAACGAGCGCAATATCGCTCTCCATCGCGCGGGCAATAGCCGCAGCGGTGTCGGGAGCCGGTTCGCGCAGGAAGATATTGAAGATGTTGAAGGCGCGGATGGCGTTCTCGGCTGGCTGTGAATAGCGGATGCGCATCGGATAGGATTTGCCCGCTTCGAGATGGATGCTGGCGTGGCGCCGGTTGAGCGGCAGGATCATGAAGAGCAGTTCGGTCTCGCGCGAGGTGTTCGGGCCGACAAGTTCTTCATCGCCGATATACAGCTCGACATCGGGATTGGAATGGGTCACCAGCCAGTCATGCTGGCCGCTATGGCGCGGGGTGAAAACCCCGGTCCATTCAGCGCTGAAGGAGAGGTCGTTGTCGCTCTGCGCCGCCTCGCCAAAGCCGAGCTTGGAGAAGCGCCAGTCGACCGTTTCCAGCACCTGCTCACCGCTGAAATCAGCCCTGTCGAAATAGGTGGCTTTGAGGCCGTTTTCATTCGCCCCTTCGCTCGGCGCCAGCAGGCGACCATCCAGTACGGGCGGGCGCGGCTCGGGATCAACGCCGCGCTCGAAATGGACATCTGCGCTGGCGCCGAGGGCATCGCGCAGGCCTTCCAGCGGGGTGACGATCCGGTCGGGTGAAACCTGACTGCTGCCACCGCCCTGAATCGCGGGATAATCTGCCAGCGCACCGATGACGGCGATGGATTGCGGGCCGGCCAGCGGCAGCAGATCGCCGTCATTCTTTAGCAGAACCATGCTTTCGGCCGCGGCCTTGCGCGCAACGCCGCGATGCGCATCGCTTGGGGCCCAGCCTGGAACCGACCCTGTCTCATCATCAATTGCGCCGCACTTGATGATGAGGTCGAGGACACGGGCGGTGTGGTCGTCAATGACCGCTTGCGAGACTTCGCCGGCTTCGACAGCAGCCAATAACGCATTGCCGTAGAATCGCGGCGGGCCGGGCATTTCCAGGTCGAGGCCGAAATTTGCCGAGCCTGCGGTTGATTTCGCTGCGCCCCAATCGGAAACGACGACACCGTCAAAGCCCCATTCGTCTTTCAGCACCCGGTTTAGCAACTCGTCGTGCTCTGAAGCGAAGACGCCATTGATGCGGTTATAGGCCGACATTACGGTCCATGGCGCAGCGCGCGTGATGATCGGCTCGAAAGCGGCGAGATAGATCTCGCGCAGCACCCGCGCATTCAGGTTGGAGGAACCTGACATGCGCAAATGTTCCTGATTATTGGCGACATAGTGTTTCACCGAGGTGCCAACGCCTTCGGACTGGACGCCATCGACATAGGCAATGCCCAGCTCCGATGTCAGCAGCGGGTCTTCGGAATAATACTCGAAATTGCGCCCGCCCAGCGGGGTGCGTTGTATATTCACGCCCGGCGCCAGGAGGACATTCACACCATGCGCTACGGCTTCGCGCCCGATTGCGGCGGCAACCTTGCCGACAAGTGCCCGGTTCCAGGTCGATGCCAACGCCACGCCGACCGGGAAGACGGTGGCCGGGTCGGAATTGGATGAGCGCAGCCCCGTCGGCCCGTCTGATAGTCTGAGGCTACGTATCCCGAGGCGCGGGATGGCTGGCAGCGTCCAGAAATCCTGACCGGCCAGCAGCGAAACTTTCTCGGCCAGCGTCATCGCATCGAGGAGTTCGCCGACCCGCTGATCGCGTGCGCCTGCTGATCCAAACCCGTCTTCCATGGGCGTTCATCCTTAAATTGCTCACCCAGCGGCGCGCGCCAGGGCGCACCGCCGGGTGATTTATGCATACGGGCTCAATATGCCAGCTTGTGCATCACAGTATCAGAAATTCGCTGACAGACGTGCTCCGGCATAGCGCTGGAAGTCGCGCGCGACATAGTGGCTGACCACGCCGCCATAGAGCGGGTCGCCGAAGATACTGTTAGCGTAGAATTCGTCGAAGACATTGTTGACGAAGACCGAGGCGGTGTAGCGCCCGTCATCATCACTGATCCCGACGGCGAGATTGAGGATGGCGAAGCCGTCCTGCTCGGCGCGCGGATCGCCGTTCAGGCTGTAATTCACTGAGCTCTGCCAACGTCCCGAGGCCTGCACGAAGCCGTCAAACGAGGCGGCAAGCGGGATCTCCTGGCGCACCGAGCCGGTCAGGCGCCAGTCTGGTGCATTCGGCAATTCGCCGCCCGACAGGTCCTGCAGGTTCTGGACAATATCGTCGCTGGGGTCGCCGGGCGTGCCGCCATTACTCAGCGTGACGGGCACGCATCCTTGCGCTTCGGTCTGCCCGAAGAAGCAGCCGGCATTGCTGAACTCATCTATCGCCGCATCCGTGTAGGAAATGCCGCCCTGGAGGGTCAGCGTATCGGTCGGCGTGGCGATCGTCTCGATTTCGATGCCGGTTGTGGTCACCGAGCCGACATTTGTAAGGCGGGACTCCGCGCTGAGAATATCGTCATCGCCTGTCAGCAGAACGGTCGCCTGCTCCTGGAAGTCCTGATACTCAGTGTGGAAGGCCGCAATGTTGAGAACAAGATTGCCGTTTGCCAGCACCGATTTCAGCCCGAGCTCAAAGGCGTCAGACGTTTCAGCCTCAATCGGCTCAACATCATCTGGCGCACCAAAGCCGACATCAATGCCCCGGCCCTTATAGCCACGCGCATAACGTCCGTAGGCCTGAACATTGTCAGTGAAGTCATAGCGCAGGCCGATCTCTCCGGTCAGCGCG
>JBCCBN010000226.1:0-3617 GCA_039034035.1 Pseudomonadota bacterium | reverse complement strand
CGATCGGGTCGTCACCATGTGGCACCCGATGGCGCAAGCTGTTTGGAGCGTGTGGTGCGCGGCGACCGGAAGATCAGCTTTGGAGCAAAACGCTCAAGATGGCGGTCTTCATCAGAGCCCTGCAGAGGTCACAAGCAAAACCGACATTGCTCCGCAGTGCCGCCGTTGATCATCACTCTGGCGGCGGCGCGGCGGACCTGCGGTTCTCGGCGGATCCGCTCAGCTGTTGGCTCAGTATCGCCGGCACGGGGGCCGGCCCCCGTAAACCAGATCGCGCAATCGATGAGGAGCGGGTACCGCCTGCGTCGCGGATCACGATACGATGATGCAACATGCTTGACTGGACTGACGTGACCTAACGGCTCTTTTCCATTGGGATCTGGTCCGACGAGAGGACCGGACGGACAAATTGATCGACGTTCAGCAAGGCTGAGGCGCGCGCAGGCCATTGGGTCGAGTGCCGCGCCGACGGGCGTTGGCGATCCCACGCGCGCAGCCCCGAAATAGCGCTGCGGGTGGCCATAACCGGGTCTCAGGTCTCAACAGCGGTTTTGCTGTGGATCGGCCTGCACAATTGACCCCTGTCTTGGGGTGATTGGCGTCCAAGAGTGCCCCCCTGACAGTTCCGCTCAGGAGCTTGCTCAAGAACGAGAGGGAGCGGTCAGGGGATGTTGGTTTTGGAGGCGATCGCGAAGATCCGGCGCGCGCATTTTCTCGATGGCAAGTCGATCGCGCAGATCTGCCGCGAGCTTCGCGTGTCATGGAACACGGGTGCGCAAGGTGATCGGGTCGGGCGCGACCGAGTTCAGCTACGGTCGCATGACGCAGCCGCGCCCGAAGATCGATCCTTGGCGGTCGGAGCTGGACGATGTGCTGTCTGAGACTGCCCGGCGGCCGACGCGAGAACGGCTGACGCTGATCCGGATTTGAGAGGAGCTGCGCAACCGCGGCTATGACGGCAGCTATGATGCGGTTCGGCGACCAGTTCGACTGGAGCCATGAGGTCGTGACCCTCGATGGCGTGACCCTCGATGGCGTGACCCTCGATGGCGTGACCCTCGATGGCGTGACCATGACGGTCAAGGTCGCCCATGTCCGCCTGTGCCATGGCCGGATGCCTTTCGTCAGAGCCTATCCGCGCGAGACGCAGGAGATGGCGTTTGACGCGCATGGCAGGGCCTTCGCCTTCTTCGGCGGCGCCCGTGCCCGGGGCATCTATGACAGTTCGGCATGAGGCCGCCATGGTCCGAGGCCCATGCCGGACAAGACCGCGGTGGACACGATCTTCGTGGGCAAGGATCGCGCCTCCAATCGCCGTTTCCGGCAGATGTGCGGGCATTGCCTGGTCGATCCGCCGTCCATTGGGCTTGAACCATGTGTGGATGGCTCCCGCGGGGCAAGGGCTTTGTGTCGTGGGTGCGTCTGGTCGGTCGCGGCCATGTATACGGCGTCTGATTTGCAGTGCCAAGACTGCGCGCCCTGATGAAGTCCGCCGGCGCTCGGGTCCCGATCAATGGCACGCACTCGATGGTGCTTCGGTTCGAACAGGGTGTCCCGATTACCGTTTCGCCGTCCTGTCGCCATCACCTCACGTTGCGCCTCACCTTCCCGGGACCGGCCCCAGCCGGCGGTTTAGTTCAGGCCATCGCGGCCCGGTGGCTTTCGCCGTTCCGTATCAGCGCCCGGACGATCCGGGCCATGCGGTTGGCTCGCGCGACGGCAACGACCTTTACCGGCTTGCGTTCCAGCATCTTCCAGAGCCAATCGGTCCCTGATCGGCCACGGCGCCGGGCCGAGATCTGTGCCATGGCCCCGAGATAGAGACGGCGTCGCAGGTATCGGTTCCCGGCCTTGGAGATCCTCCCGAGCTTTTCCTTGCCGCCGCTCGAGTGGGCCTTCGGCGTCAGGCCCAGCCAGGCGGAGTAATCGCGTGCGGACCGGAACGTGCTGACGTCCGGTGTCGTGGCGGCGAAGGCGCTTGAGGCGATCTTGCCGATCCCTGGGATGGTCGCGAGGCGCCGGGCAAGCGGATCGTCTTCCTGGTGCGTCGCGATGCGCTCCGTCACAACCTCGATCCGGGCCCGAAGGTCCCGAAGGTCCCGCAGCTGGCCGGCCAGCAGATCCAGGGCGGGCTGTGCGGCTTCGGGCGCATCCTTAGCTGCAGAGAGGAGCCGGTCGACGTTGTGGATGCCCTTGGCCACCACGATCCCGAACTCGGCCAGGTGCGCGCGGATGGCGTTCACGGTCTGCGTCTGCTGGCGGATGAGGAAATCCCGGGTCTTGTGATCCAGGAGCCCCGCCTGTCGTTCTGCCGTCTACACTGGAACAAACCGCATCGTCGGCCGTATGACAGCCTCGCAGATCGCCTCGGCGTCCGCGCGGTCGGTCTTTCCTCTCTTCACGTAGGGCTTAACATAGGCCGCCGGCATCAGGCGCACCTCGTGCCCGAGAGCCGCGAGTTCCCGCGCCCAGTGGTGCGCGCCAGAGCCCGCTTCCATACCGATCAGGCATGGTTCGAGCCGGGAAAAGAACGAGAGCACCTGGCTCCGGCGCAGCTGTCGCCGCACCACCGGCGCCCCATCCGCGCCGACGCCGTGCACTTGAAAGACGGTCTTCGCCAGATCGATGCCGACAGTCGTAACCCCGTCCATGGATGGCTCCCTTCGGTGGACTGTTCAACAACGCCCACCGTGGCACATCGCGATGCCGGAAGCGGGAGCCATCCACCCCATCAATGGCGTGACTATTGGCGCACTCCTCTATCTGGTCGCCATGATGGATTGGTCCAGTCGCAAGGTGCTGGCCTGGCGGCTGTCGAACAGTATGGAAGCCGACTTCTGCCTTGAGGCATTGAAGGAAGCGCGGGCAAAGTATGGGCTACCTGAAATCATGAACAGCGATCAGGGCAGCCAGTTCACCGGTCACGGCTGGATGAGTGCGTTGTCCGAAACAGGGGTGAAAAACTCAGTGGATGGCCGTGGTCGCTGGATCGACAACCGCATGATTGAACGGCTGTGGCGGTCCCTGAAATACGAATGCGTCTACCTGAACGCTTGGGAGACCGGCTCGCAGACCAAGGCCGGCATCGGCAGATGGATCACCTTCTACAACCACCGGCGGCCTCATGCCGCCCATGGCGGACGGCCGCCCGTCATGGTCTACTTCAACAAGATCGAAACCGACCAGCAGGGGCAGAGAGTAGCTTAAATCATTCCGAAAACTGTCCAAGGGATGGGGAGTAGCTCACCTCCATCCAATCTCGCGCGGCGGGGCCCTAGCATTTGGGACTGTGCCGGTTCTCGCAAGAGTTATAAGCGATGTGGTGGTGGCCACATTTGGTGCAGCCCGCCACCTGCCCGCCGAGCGCCTCTGTCCGGCAGGTCTCAATCGCCGACATCACCCTGAGCCGCGGCAGGCTGAGCGCATGCGCCCGTCGATAGGCAGGACCATGGGCTCGAAAGATATCAGCAACCTCCAGCTTGGCGCGCGGCAACGCCCCTGCCAGTCACTCCGACCTTCGATCTTGAAATTGCGACAGCAACTCGTAGGGGCTGTCAGTGTCGCGGATCAACTTGGTGGCGACGTGGGTTTATTGCGCGTGGTGCTCAGCTTGGCAT
>JBCCBN010000225.1:0-3676 GCA_039034035.1 Pseudomonadota bacterium | reverse complement strand
GGTCTGGCGATGTGGACCTGATTGCCGATGATGTGCACACGGTGGTGACCGGCTCACTGGTGGCGACGCAAGATGCGGTAAACTTCAATACGGGCACCATGCCGTTCATCATCGACAATACGGCGAGCGGGAGCATCAATACAGATTCCAACAATGACGGCATCCTGACCGATGCGGACAGTTTCTCGCCCTTCACACTGACCGGAGCGGCGAATGAGCGGGTAAACACGACGCGGACCCGGTCGAGCTTTTATGTGGCGTCGAATGTGCCGTTCGCGATTGATGCGCAGGCCCAGGCGCCTGTGGGGTTCAATGGGGCGGTGATCCTGGCGGTGACGTTCCTCGACCTGTCGGTGACCCTGTCGGGCGATGACGGGCTGGCGTTTGGTTCGGCGGCGCAGTTCCCCCATTCGGGCGGATCGACCGGCGGGGTGGCCCCGACGCGCCGGCTGACGACACTCAGCACGCCGGACCGGGTGTTCGAGGGGAACCAGCAGACCGCTGCAAGCCCCGGCTCGATCGCGGACCAGTCGGTTCGGTTTGACCTGACCTACACGATCAACGCGATCAATCTGCGCGGCTATGACCTGTCACTCGGCACGTTCGATTTCGAAGTGGACATGGTCTACACGGTGTACGTGCCATAGCTTCTCTCGCGGCGCGTGGCGCCTCCGCGGGGGCGGGGCTGGCCGCCCGGCGGGCCTTGCCCTCTGTTCGCGCTTACGCGCTCATGGGCGACTGCTCGCGGGTGGGGGGGGCGAGAGCGTTAGTTCTGGCCGGTTGGGGAGGCTTCTACGGCTTCGAGGGAGACCGGGGTCGGTTCGGTGACGGTCTGGGGCGCGGGTGTTGGTGGAGCGGAGGCTGGTATGATTGTGGGCTGTTGGGCGGGAGCCGGTGCGCGCTGGGCGCGGTCTGGCAGGCCGACAATGTCCATCTCGGCGAGCAGGCCGCTGGCGCCGTCCACAAAGTCCATGACCCAGAGCATATAGCGCGTGTCCACATGGATCGTCCGGGTGTTCACGGGATCAAAATCCCAATCGGAATTGACGCTTTCCAGCGTTCCGTCGAACAGGAGGCCCACCAGTTCGCCATTGGCGTTCAGGGTCGGTGAGCCGGAATTGCCGCCAGTGGAGTCGAGGTCTGTGAGGAAGTTCACCGGCACCGTGCCGAGCGCTTCGCTGGCATAGGACCCGATCGTCCCGGCGCGGATCTGGGCGAGGAGGGCATCGGGCGACGCAAAGGGGGCCTCGCCCGTTTCCTTTTCAACCAATCCATTCAGGGATGTGAACGCCGCATAGAGCAAACCATCGGCTGGCGAACCGCCCATGACATGGCCGAAGGTGACCCGCAGCGTGCTGTTGGCATCAGGATAGGCTTCGCGGCCCTGGGCGGCCTGGTAATCGATGATGGCGCGCATATAGCCGGGACGGGCGGCCATCATCCGGCCATCCAGCGCTTCTTCTACATCCTCACGGGCGATATCGGTTTGGTAGAGGGCGACGGCAAGCTGGATGAAGGGGTCGGGGTTGCGGGCGAGTTGGCCCGCCGACGCAGACATCAGGTCGATCCGGGTCTGCAAATCGTCGAGGGTGGTGTCATTGTAGAACCGGTCGAGGATCGCATTTGTCGCGGCCTCGTCATAGGTGTCGGCGAGGCCCATGGCGCGGTCGAAGGCTTCAACGCGGCTGGAGGCGGGCTGGTCCATATAGCCGCGCAGGAAAAGCTTCCATTCCTCCCGGTCGACGCCGGGATGGAAGCGGCGCTGGACCCGTTCGAGCGATTGCTGGAGCAGGGCCAGGTCGCGGTTTTGGTAGCCGGGCTCGCGCTGGGCGTTGGGCTTGGTCTTTTCCTGGGCCAGCCGGTAGAGCTTGCGCGCGGCATCGAGGAGTTGGGGCCGGCGAACCTGATCATACCAGAAGTCGCGGCGTTCGGCGGCGGCGATCTGGCCAGCGATCCGATCAACCGCGGCAATGTCGGCCTGGTAGGTCGCGCCATTGGGCTGCGCGCTGACCCAGGTGTTGAGATCGGTCTCGCGCTGGCGGCGCCGCTCCACGAGGCCGGTTTCCTCGGCGCCGGCCAACTGTCCGCCGACATTCTTGAGATAATTGTTCAACCCCTGGAGCCGGGCTTCATAGCGGATACGGGCGTCGGAGCCCTCAGGAGCGGCGCGCTCGATGGTACGGATCCATTGCTGCATCAGGGAGGAGAAGGAGGGGTAGAACCAGGAGAATTCGTGCTGGACCTCGGTCAGCCGCGCATATCGCCGGGTCCGGCCGGGATAGCCCGCCGCCATGACGAAGTCGCCGTCGGCGAGGCCGCTTGCGGACACTTTGAGATGGTGGGCCGGGACGAAGGGGACGTTCGCTGCGGGGTCAAAGTCCGCCGGCTGTCCGGTGGGGCTGACATAGGCGCGGTAGAAGGCGAAGTCGCCCGTGTGACGGGGCCACTGCCAATTGTCGATGTCGCCGCCATAGCTGCCAATGGCATCAGCCGGAGCGTAGACGAGCCGGATGTCGCGCAGTTCCAGCCGGTCGATCAGCTTGTATTGCGCGCCGCCGAAGAAGGATGCGACCTGGCAGCGGTGCCCCGGCTGGCGTTCACATTCGGCGATCAGGGCTTTCTTGCGGGTCTCGATTTCCTGGAACAGCGCCCGGCCGGAGAGATTGGCGGGGAGGTCGCGCTCGATGACGCCGGTGACATCCAAAACGCTAACGGTGACGAACACGCGGGTGCCTGGGGCGGCGGGGAGTTCCTGGGAGAGATCATCTGCGAGGAAGCCGTCCTGGAGGTAGTTTCGTCCGGTGCTGGCATTGTATTGCACCGAGCCGCGGGCGCAGTGATGGTTCGTAACGACAAGGCCCTTGCCCGAAACGAAGGCGCCGGTGCAGCCGCCGAGCGAGACGACCGCGCCCATGGGGAAAGCGGTGAGGTCTGTCAGGGTCTCGGGGGCGAGTTCGAGGCCGGCGGCGCCGAGTTCATTGGACAGGCCCGGCAATTGGTCCGGGGTCCACATGCCTTCTTCGGCGGTCGCGCTTGCAAGGGTGAATAGCGCCGCGAGTGCGGTGACGAAGCCTCTGATCATGCATGCTCTCCCGCTCGGCCGCCCATGGAACAGGGGATTGGCCGCCACGGGTTTGGTTACCGCGCCTGCAAGGTGAGTGCAACGCCGGGGGGCGGTTGGGCAGCGTTGGGCGCCGCCGGGCGGTCACTCGTCGGTCAGGGGATGGTCACGCTTGTGCGGGTCTGCTGCGGATCTGAGCCGGTCGGCTTCGGCCTCAGCAGCGCGCTTTTCTGCCTTTGTGCGGCCATGGCGGACCCGGTTCTCGGCCGCGGCCTGTTTGGCGTTGGCCTTCTGGCGCGCCTTGCGGGCCTTGTTGAGGTTGATGGGCTCGGCCATGGGCGAGGGTCAGCCCTCGCTGCGCTGGGCGGTGCGCCATTGCTCCATGGCGATGGAGATGGCGAAGGTCTCGCGGTATTTCGGACTGCCGGCGGGACGGGGCGGCTTGTTCTGGGTCAGCTCCATGATCTCGGCGAGCTTGTTCTGGGCGGCACCTGACTGGCCGGCACCGATATAGGCGTGGAGTTCGACCAGGGCGCTGGAGAGGGGGTCATGGGCGGTGAGGGTGAAATAGGGCTCGTCGTCGGCGAGTTTGGAGTAGGCGTCGAAGGGGGACGG
>JBCCBN010000224.1:0-3732 GCA_039034035.1 Pseudomonadota bacterium | reverse complement strand
GGCGATTATCGCAGCAGCGGTCCGCCTCGGTGCACGAGCCCTGTACACCGAAGACCTGAATCACGGCCAGGACTATGACGGCGTCCGCGCCATCAACCCCTTCATCGATCTCTGACAACTCACCCGATCCAAGAGGCAATCCCATGTCCATTCTCATCGACCGCGACACGAAGGTCATCGTCCAGGGCCTGACCGGCAAGACCGGCAGCTTCCACACCAACCAGGCGCTCGAATATTCCGGCACCCAGATGGTGGCGGGCACTCATCCCAAGAAGGCTGGGACGAATTGGGAGGCCGACAATGGCGCCAAGCTCCCGATCTATGCCAGCGCCGGCGACGCAAAGGCGGCCATGGGCGCCAATGCCTCGGTGATCTATGTCCCCCCGACCGGCGCCGCCGCCGCGATTGAGGAAGCCATTGATGCCGGTATCGAGCTGATCATTTGCATTACCGAAGGCGTGCCTGTGCTCGACATGGTCCGCGTGAAGGCCAAGCTCGACAAGTCCAGCTCCCGCCTGATCGGGCCCAACTGCCCCGGCGTGCTGACGCCTGAACAGTGCAAGATCGGCATTATGCCCGGCAAGATCTTCAAGAAAGGCTCTGTCGGCGTCGTCTCTCGCTCGGGCACGCTCACTTATGAAGCGGTGTTCCAGACCAGCCAGGAAGGCCTCGGCCAGACCACCGCTGTCGGGATTGGCGGCGACCCGGTGAAAGGCACCGAATTCATCGACATGCTGGAAATGTTCCTCGCCGACGATGAAACCGAATCGATCATCATGATCGGTGAGATCGGCGGTGCGGCCGAAGAAGAAGCCGCTCAGTTTATCAAGGACGAAGCCGCCAAAGGCCGTAAAAAGCCGATGGTTGGCTTCATCGCCGGCCGCACCGCGCCTCCGGGACGGACCATGGGCCATGCCGGGGCGATCGTGTCGGGCGGCCAGGGCGGCGCGGAAGACAAGATTGCCGCCATGGAAGCGGCCGGAATTCGCGTTAGCCCTAGCCCCGCGCGGCTGGGCAAGACCATGGTCGAGGTGCTCAAGGGCTGATAGACCACCTATGATTTTGGGTGTCGGCCTGAAAGGGTCTCTTGACCCGCCGGGGCCGTACTCTATCCCACCAGTCCTAGGCTGAAGGACGGACGACATGGCAGACGACGCACGGCCCCTTTCCAATCCTCGTAGCGAGGCAAACTCTGCCTTGCTGGAAACCCTGTTCTTGTACGGCGGCAACGCAGTCTACCTGGAGCAGATGCAGGCCGCCTACGCCGAAAACCCAGCGTCAGTTCCGGCGAGCTGGCGCGCTTTATTCAACGAGCTTGGAGACCAACCCGCAGCCGCGCTTGAAAATGCCGGCGGCGCAAGCTGGAAACGGACTAATTGGGAGCGTCCGTCCGATGAGGACGTCGCCGTGTTCGACGGCAACTGGGCCGCGTTGGAAAAGCCGCTTCAGGAAAAGATCGCTGCGCGCACGCCAGCCGCGTCGGATCAGGACGTTCATGGTGCGGTGCAGGATTCCATCAAGGCACTGATGATGATCCGCGCCTACCGGATCCGCGGTCATCTGGCGGCCGAACTCGACCCCCTCGGCCTTGAGGATCCCGGCCTCCTCCCCGAGCTTGATCCCGACACTTACGGTTTCGGCCCGGGCGATATGGACCGCCCGATCTATATTGATTTCGTGCTCGGCCTAGAGCAGGCCACCGTCCGCGAGATGCTGGACATCCTCAAGCGGACCTATTGCTCGACGATGGGCATCCAGTTCATGCACATTGCCGATCCCGAGGAAAAAGGGTGGCTGCAACAACGCATTGAGGGCCCCGACAAGGGCGTCGCGTTCACCCCCGAGGGCAAGCGCGCCATTCTGTCAAAGCTGATCGAATCTGAAGGTTTCGAGAAGTTCCTCCACAAGCGCTATCCCGGCACGAAGCGTTTCGGCCTGGATGGCGGTGAGGCGGCCGTTCCCGGCCTCGAACAGATCATCAAGCGCGGTGGCGCCCTCGGCGTGAAAGAGATCGTCATTGGCATGGCCCACCGGGGGCGGCTCAACATGCTCGGCGCGGTGATGGGCAAGTCCTATGAGAAACTCTTCCATGAGTTCCAGGGCGGCTCTACCCAGGGCGCTGAGGATTTCGGCTCCGGCGATGTGAAATACCATCTCGGCGCCTCGTCCGACCGTGAATTCGACGGCAACCGCGTCCACCTGTCGATGAATGCCAACCCCTCACACCTCGAAGCGGTTGACCCGGTAGTTCTGGGTAAGGCCCGATCCAAGCAGGCCATCCGTCACCGCGACAATAATCGCCGCATCGATGAGGAAGTGGACCGTACGAACGTGCTGCCCCTTCTGCTGCATGGCGATGCAGCCTTTGCGGGCCAGGGCGTGGTCGCTGAGTGTTTCGCCCTGTCGGGCCTCAAGGGCTACCGCACCGGTGGGACGATCCATTTCATCATCAACAACCAGATCGGCTTCACCACCAGCCCGATGTTCTCGCGCTCGTCGCCCTATCCATCGGACGTGGCGCTCATGGTCCAGGCGCCGATCTTTCATGTGAATGGCGACGACCCCGAAGCGGTCACCTATGCGGCCAAGATCGCCACCGAATACCGCCAGAAATTTGGCAAGGATGTCGTGATCGACATGTTCTGCTATCGCCGCTTCGGCCATAATGAGGGCGACGATCCGACCATGACCCAGCCGGTCATGTACGCTAAGATCAAGCAGCAGCCGACCGCCCGCAAGATCTACGGCGACCGGCTGGTGAAAGAGGGCCTCCTCACCCAGGAGCAAGTCGATGAGGAGGTGAAAACCTTCTCGGAATTCCTCGATGCCAAGTTCGATGAGGCCAAGTCGGTCAATGTCAAAAAGGCCGACTGGCTGGATGGCGAGTGGAAGGGCTTCAAGCTGCCCGACGACGATGACCGGCGCGGCCTGACCGGCGTGTCCCGGGAGCGTCTGCAGCGGCTGGGTGAGCAGATCACGACGGTTCCGGACGATATCAATGCCCACAAGACTGTCGCGCGGGTCATCGCGAAGCGCGGGGAAACCTATGCCGAAGGCGCCCATATCGATTGGGGCGGCGCCGAACATCTCGCCTTCGCGACGCTGCTCGATGAGGGCTTTCCGGTCCGCCTGTCGGGCCAGGATTCCACACGCGGAACCTTCGCCCATCGCCACTCCAAGCTCGTCGACCAGAAAACCGGTGTCCGCTATGCCGCGCTGAACAATCTGCGCGAAGGCCAGGCGCGGTATGAAGTGATCGACAGTCTTCTCTCTGAAGAGGCTGTCGTGGGCTACGAGTATGGCTATTCCCTCGCCGACCCCAAAACTCTCACCCTGTGGGAGGCCCAGTTCGGCGACTTCGCCAATGGCGCCCAGGTATTCTTCGACCAGTTTGTCTCATCGGCTGAGCGGAAATGGCTTCGCATGTCCGGCCTGGTCTGCCTGTTACCCCATGGCTATGAGGGCCAGGGACCGGAACACTCCTCGGCGCGCCTTGAGCGTTTTCTCCAGATGTGTGCGGAAGACAATATGCAGGTCGCGAACCTGACGACGCCCTCGAACTATTTCCACGCCCTCCGCCGCCAGATCCATCGCGAGTTCCGCAAGCCCCTGATCATCATGACGCCGAAATCCCTGCTCCGGCACAAGCTCGCCGTATCAACCATTGACGATATGGGACCGGATAGCTCCTTCCATCGCATCCTTTGGGACGATGCCGAAACGCCGGGCCGC
>JBCCBN010000223.1:0-3756 GCA_039034035.1 Pseudomonadota bacterium | reverse complement strand
GTTCCTCAAAGCCGCAACCCCACCCACGCAGCAGCCTTTCGAAGGCTTCACGCCGTCCATAACCATCAACCCTCAGCCGGAGGATTCCAGTTCAGCGCGGCCCTGATCCTGGGGAAAGGTCACCAGCCCAGACGCGGGCCAGGTCCGTCGACCCGTTGCCCGGCAGGCGATGTTTACATCGCCGAGAGGGGGCGCTCGTTCGGCGCTAGAGCGGAATCCTACCAGTCTGGATCGTATCCACAGGCGCTGAAGCAATTGGCGCATTCGGCGGGCGTGAAGGCGTCTGCGATGCGGCCGATGGCGGACCATAGGCCCTCGACGGTGCGTTCGGCGGCCTTGCGCAAAAGTGCCTTGAGCTTGGCGAAGGCGTTCTCGATCGGGTTGAAGTCAGGGCTGTAGGGCGGGAGGAAGCGCAGCTCCGCGCCGGCGGCCTTGATCAGGTCGCGCACCTTCGGCCCCTTGTGGCTGGAGAGGTTGTCCATGACGACGATGTCGCCGGGCCGCAGCTCGAGAACCAGCACGCGCGCGACGTAGGTCTCGAAGGCGTCGCGGTTGATCGGCCCGCCGATGACGAAGGGCGCGATCATGCCCCGTCGGGTCAGCCCGGCGACGAAGGTCGTGGTCTTCCAGTGCCCGTGAGGGACGGCCATGCGCAGGCGCTCGCCGCGCCGGCATCGGCCGTGGGTGCGGGCCATGTTGGTCTTGGCCCAGGTCTCGTCGATGAAGACGAGGCGGTCGGGGTCCAGGTCGAACTGGCCGTCGAACCAGGCCTGCCGGCGCTTCAGGACGTCGGGCCGTTCCTGTTCGGCGGCGTGCGCCGTCTTTTTTTGCGCGTGATGCCGTGGCGCCGGAAAAACCGCTGCAGCGTGCCGTAGCCGAAGGCGTGGCCCCGCTCGATCAGCGCGGCGCGCAGCTCCTCGACGGTGGCGTCCGGGGTCGCTTCCAGAAGCGCCCTGATCAGCGGGGCTTGCGCCTCGACGCGGGCGGATCGCCGGTCGCCGCCGAGCGGGCCGGGTCGGGCATTCCCTTGGGTTCGTTCCAAGGCGCGCCACCGGCTCACGCTGGCCGGGCTGACGCCGAAACGCGCTGCGGCGTCGCGATGGCTGGCTCCGTCGGCCACGGCTTGCAGGACACGGATGCGAAGATCGAGGGAGAGGGCTTTCGACATATCCGCCGGCCTCCTTCTCCGGCGGATATCTTGAATCAGACCCGGACACCGAGGGGAATCCCATGCGATTCAAACAGATGGGCTTCCGCTCTAACGCCACGGAGGGCTTGGCCTCGACCCGAGGCCGGGAGCCGGCGGGCCGCCTGCGCACCTGCCAGCCCTTCAGCTGGAAGACCCGCTGGACCGTGTTCTTGTTCATGCCCAGCAGCCAAGCGGCTGTGCGGCTGTGCGGTAGCCGAAGGACGGCTCATCCTCGATCAACTTCTTGATCGGGGCCACGATGGCCGGGGCGAGCTTCGGCGCGGCCTTGATCGGTTTGTAGTAGACGGAGCGCCTAGGCACGCCGAACCAGGCGCAAAGCTTGGTGATCGGTACGGCGACGCCGTCTGCGAGAAGGCCCTGCTGGAGGCTGCGGATCATTTGCCGTCCTCCGCGCCCAGCAGGGCCTGGTACTGGAGCTCCAGCATCGCTTCGCCGTAGGCCTCCTGGAGATCCTTGAGCTGCTTCTTATACTGCTCGCGGATGTCCAGCGGGTTGGCCCGCAGGGCGTTCTCCATTCTCTTGCGGGCATCCTCCACCCAGCCCTCGATCTCTGACGGCGCCAGATCGAACGATCGTGCCGCCTCCGACACCGTGGCCTTGCCCTGGATGATCTCAACCATGAGCGCGGATTTCCGCTTAGCCGTCCACCGCTTGATCCCATCTCCCATCGTTACGCTCATCGCTACTCCTCTCTGTGTAGCATGAACAGAAAATCACTGGGTCGATACAGTCATGGCACCAGCATCTGTAGGAACCGTTCGGCGAAGAGACGGTCAACTTCCACCCGATAGTGACCGTCGTCGAGGAAACCTGCCGGGTCGCGCGGGTCGAAGTGTTCGGCGGTGGCGAGGTAAGGGATGGCGTAGCGCTCGAGGGCGGGGCGGGCCATAGCGAGGATGTCGGCGTCTGACGGATCCCGGGTCTGGATCAGGAAGACCATAGGGCTCTGACCGTCCTCGCGGGCGATCTCAGCAAAACGGTGGATCAAACGGCGCAGGGTTTTGCCAAGGTCAAGCCTTTCGCTGGCAAGGAGGTTCCGCTCGGTGCGGTCGATATGGCCGATGGCGAGGGAACGGCGGGCCAAGCGGGCGAAGGGGGAATGGTCGAGCACCGGTGCACCGAAGGAGAAGGGGGAGGCGAAGGCGTCTTCCTCGGCCATCTGCTGACGCCAGGCTGCGGCGTGTTTGGGTGTTTCAGCGAGGGCGCGCTCCTCAGCTGCGCTAGAGACAAGGGGGTCGATCCGCTCCAGTTCGTCACCGGAGGGGCGGAAGACAGGGTAAGTGAAGGGGGCGGGTTGTTCGAAGAGCCAGGATCGGTTGCTCATCGCAGCCATGGCAGGAATGCTGGAAGCAAGCACGCCCAGTACAACGATGTCCCCTGGACGACGGTTGGTGCGATCTTCAAGAAAGAGGGCATATGTGAAGTTGGGGGGAGCGGCAGGGCCACTGTGGATATCAACCCCCAGATCAGAATCGAGCTCCACCGCTTGGCGCAGAATATTATTCACAAAGGACATGCCGTATGCACGCACGGTAGAACTTGCGTCCGATACCTCCCCTGCAAAGTCTTCTGCAGAGTCTGCAATTATATTACGTCGCCACGCAACTTCGTAGAGGTTGCCCGGCATGTCAGGCCGTTCTTTCCAACGCTGCAGTTTGCCCGGCACACTGCGGCCGTATTCGAAGTACTGCACCAGTCCGCCGAGGCGCCCCTGTGCCTCTGCAGTGTGCAAGACGGCTGCGACGCCCGCGTCCATCAGCGCGAGCATTAGCAGCGTCAGGCCAATCATTGAGGCGGTCTTTTCCATTGCGCGTCTCGCTAGAACTGAAAGTAGATGAAGGCTGAGGTCGCTGTCGCCGCCCCGAAGGCGAAGAGGTAGACCATGCCGGCGTAGAGCCCGGCACGCACGGGCGCCGGCCAGCGGTCGTAGAAGCGCACGTCGCCGGAGCGCTCGATCAGCACGTCCCAGACGAAGAGGAAGCCGAGACCGAGCAGGGCGGCAAACGGGGGCTCAGGCATGGTCAGGCCGGGCGGGCCGGCGAAGAGGCGCTGCGTGAAATCGGCGATCTGTCCGAAGGACGTCGCGCGGAACAGCAGCCAGCCGTAGCAGACCACCTGGAAGAACACCGCGATCCCGACCAGCCTCAGCGCCCAGGCGCCCCAGCCCTGGCGCAGCCCCTCGCCGCTGCGGTCATGGCGCCCCGTAAGCGCCCGGTGCGCCGCCAGCAGCCCGCCCTGGTAGACGCCCCAGGCGATGAAGTTCCACGCCGCTCCGTGCCAGAGCCCGCCCAGCGTCATCGTAGCCATCAGGTTGCGGTAGGTCGCCCACCGGCCCCCACGGCTGCCGCCCAGCGGGATGTAGAGGTAGTCGCGCAGCCAGGTGCTCAGGCTGATGTGCCAGCGTCGCCAGAACTCCTGCGGATCGGCGGCGAAGTAGGGCTGGGCGAAGTTCCGCATCAGCCGGAAGCCGAGCATCTTGGCCACGCCCCTGGCGATGTCGGTGTAGCCGGAGAAGTCGCCGTAGATCTGGATGGCGAAGAGCCAGG
>JBCCBN010000222.1:0-3775 GCA_039034035.1 Pseudomonadota bacterium | reverse complement strand
CGGCCCCCTCTCCCACACCGAATCCTTCGGCACCGACGACACCGACCCCCTCGCCACCGCCACCGCCACCCCCTCCTCCGGGCCAATCGGATTCCGGGCCGACCAGCACCCAGATCAGCACCGAAGCCGAAGCCGTCATGTTTCTGAACCGGGCCACGTTCGGTGCCCGCCAACAGGACATCAACGCCCTTGTGGGCCGGGACGCGGCAGACTGGCTCGCCGATGAAATGGCAAAGCGCCAAACAGAGTTCCTGCCTCCGCTGGAACAACGCTTCCAGGCCAACAATCGCAATCTGCCGAACGATTCCAATAGCCCGCTGACATGGAACGCCTTCATCACCGCAAATGACCAGCTCCGGATGAGAACCACGTTCGCGCTGTCCCAGATCATCGTCACATCGGATCTTCTGAGCGGCGGCGCCACAGAGTCTCAGAAGATCGCGTACTACATCGACAAGCTGGGCGAGAACGCTTTCGGAAGTTACCGCCGATTGCTCGAAGACATCACCTATGCGCCGATGATGGGTCAGTACCTGACTTATCTGCGCAACCGGAAGGGCAATGAGAATACCGGCCGCATGCCCGATGAGAACTATGCGCGAGAGATCATGCAACTGTTCACGATCGGCCTTCTGGAGCTCAATCCTGATGGCAGCGTGCGAACAGATGCGACAGGGACGCCGATTGAAGTCTACGATAACGAGGACGTGATTGGGCTTGCCCGCGTGTTTACGGGGCTGGCTCAGGCCGGTGGCCAGTTCAACGGACGCGGTTCGGACTCGGACTCCATGTACAAGCCAATGGAGATGTTCGAGGACGAGCACTCCCAACTCGAGAAATCCTTCCTCGGAACCACCATTCCGCCCAATACGCCCGGACGCGAGAGCATCTCCCTGGCGCTCGACACCCTCCACGATCATCCCAATGTCGGGCCATTCCTAGCCACGCGGATGATCCAGCGCTTCACGGCCAGCGCCCCGTCAGCCGACTATGTGGAGCGGGTCGCAACAGCCTTCGAAACCGGTACGTTTACCGCTCCGAATGGCCGTCAGTTTGGCGAGGGCCAGCGCGGCGACATGGCAGCGATGGTTGCCGCAATCCTGCTGGACCAGAGCCTCTTCGACGGCACGATCACGCCCCAGGAAGGCAAGGTCCGCGAGCCGATCATCCGATTCGTGCACTGGGCCCGCGCCTTCGATGTCGATGGCATCAATGCCGAGAATGAGCGCAAGCTGAGAGATACCTCTGCGCCGGACAATGGGCTAGGCCAGCACCCGTTCCGCTCAGCCTCGGTGTTCAATTTCTACAGGCCTGGCTATGTGGCGCCCCAGACTCAGACCGGAGATGCGGGCCTTACCGCGCCGGAATTCCAGATTGCCAATTCCGTCGCTGCCATCGGCTACGCCAATTTCATGTCGGAATACATCCTCGACCGGACACCAACCCGGGATAGCAACAACACCTTCCGGCCCGACTATGGCACCGAGATCGGCCTCGCGGACAATCCTGAGGCGTTGGCGGACCATCTCAACATCTTCCTGACAGGCGGCATGATGAGCGCCTCCAGTCGCCAAGAGATCATCGATGCGGTGACTGCCATGCCGTTGCGCGACGACAATCTCGCCGAGGATCGCCGAGGCCGCGCTGAAGTCGCCATTTTCGTTGCCGTCAACACACCGGCTTACGCCGTCGCCCGCTAGTAGGAGTTCAATTCAATGGTCTATATCAATCGACGCAAATTCCTTACCGGGGCCACGGCCATGTCAGCGCTCGCCGGCACCGGTACCCTGGCCAACCTGACCGGCCAGCGTGCCTTCGCCGCTGACACGTCCGGCTACAAGGCCCTGGTCTGTGTGATGCTTCGCGGTGGGCTCGACCATGCCGACACGATCATCCCCCGTGATGGCGAGAACTATAACGCCCTCCGCAGTGCCCGAGGTGGGATCATGGGCGGCCATGGCGCGACCCGGCAACAAGGCAACCTGCTGCCATTGAATCTTGCCAGTCCCCAGCGCTTTGGCGGGCGCCAGTTCGGCATGCCGTCCACGTTCGGTCCGTTGCAGGAAATGTTCAATGCTGGAGACCTCGCTGTGGTTGGCGATGTCGGCCCGTTGATCGAACCGCTCGACCGGGAGAGCTTCCGCAATGGATCGGCTGCTCAGCCCAAACGACTGTTCTCCCACAACGACCAGCAATCGACCTGGGAAGCGCTCGGTGTCGAGGGAACCCGCGCCGGCTGGGGAGGCCTCTTTGCCGATGCGGCTGGCCGGTCTGACCCCAACTCCCAGCGCGCCTTCTCGGCTGTGTCCACATCGAGTGCCAGCGTGTTCCTGTTCGGTGACACCGTGGTTCCGTTCCGGGCCCCCTCCGGCAATAACGGCCTGGGCGTCGACATCATCGACCGAGGTAATTTCCTCGGCAACAATGCCCGCTACGACGCTGCGCGTCAGGAATTGCTCGATTTCATGCGTTCCAAGACCGATGATGAGGGCAATCTGTTTGCCCGGGACGTGAAACAGATCCAGGCCGATGGGGTCGATATCACGCTGCAATTTCGTGAAGCCAAGAGCCAGTCGGTGGAGCTCAATCAGCCCTTCCCTGGCTCGCGCTTGGGGAACCAACTCCGGACCGTTGCCGAAACGATCGGTATGCGCGACCTCCTGAACGTCAATCGTCAGGTGTTCTTTGTCGAGACGGGCGGCTTCGATACCCACAACAACCAGGCCGGCCGGATCGGCCCGCTGCAGACCGATATCGTCGCCTCCCTCGCCGCATTCCGGGAAGCCATGGTCGCCCAGGGTGACTGGGACAATGTCGCGCTGTTCACCGTGTCTGATTTCGGCCGGACGCTGGTGGAAAATGGTGCCGGGACTGACCATGGCTGGGGCGGTTACATGATGGTGATGGGTGGCGGCGTTCAGGGCGGTGACGTCTACGGTACGATGGCTCCGCCGGCCCCCCGCTCCAACCGCTTCACCGATGATCGTGGCCGGCTGATCCCGACTTCGTCGGTGGAGCAGTACGCCGCGACCCTCGGCCGCTGGTTCGGTCTCGACGATGGCGAGCTTGCCACCGCGCTACCCAATCTCGGCAATTTCGATACGCGGGATCTCGGCTTCATGGGCGGAGGCGCGGCCTGACACGACCGCCGCCAGTCGGCGATGCATCCAACAGTCGGCGGCGTGAGCATTGCTTGCGGCGCCGGTTTCTCTTACGTCCGTGACGGGCTCAGAGAGGGCCTCGTCGAGGGAGAGAACGCCATGACTGGTCCTGATCCTATGCCCGAGCACCGGGCCGCCGGCGACGCCTTCGCCGCCCTCCTCGCGATCATGGATCGGCTGCGCAATCCCGATGGCGGCTGCCCATGGGACCTTGAGCAGGACTTCACATCCATTGCACCCTACACAATCGAAGAAGCCTATGAAGTCGCCGAAGCGATCAAGCGCGGCGACCGGGGCGAGCTGAAATCCGAACTTGGCGATCTTTTGTTCCAGGTCGCGTTTCATAGTCAGATGGCCAGCGAGGAGGAGAGCTTCACTGCCCAGGACGTGGCGGAGGCGATTGCGGCGAAGATGGTCCACCGCCACCCTCACGTCTTCGGTGCCAAAGACGGCCGCGATGCCGATGCGCAAACCGCTGCGTGGGAAGAAATGAAGGCCGCCGAACGGGCCGCTGCGGCCCGGACAGACGGACCCGTCAGCGCCTTGGACGGGGTTGCGCTTGCCCTACCCGCCCTGATGCGCGCCGAGAAGCTGCAGAAACGCGCCGCGCGGGT
>JBCCBN010000221.1:0-3795 GCA_039034035.1 Pseudomonadota bacterium | reverse complement strand
CGCGCAGGGTTTCATCCTCGATCCAGAGGAACACGCGCTCGAAATAATCGAGGAGTGTTCCGATCCAACCCAGCCCTTGTGCGTCATCCATTTTGATGGGTCCCCTCTCCGCGCCGCGACCGTAGCGATTGCGCCGATTGCTCGCAATATGGACGGGCGTGGGCCCCTAATCCCGCCTCATTCCTTGACACACCGGAGCGGGCCCCCCACCTTCCGCCGCCTCTGAAAGGGACCGGTTGCCCATGAAAGTCGTCGTCGTTGAAAGCCCGGCGAAAGCCAAGACGATCAACAAGTATCTCGGGAAGGACTACAAGGTGCTGGCCAGCTATGGCCACATCCGCGACCTGCCGTCCAAGGATGGATCGGTCGATCCCGACAATGATTTCGAGATGCTGTGGCAGGCCGATGCCAAGTCCACCGCGCGCATCCGGGAGATTGCCGATGCCGTGAAGGGCTCGGAAAAGCTGATCCTCGCAACCGACCCCGACCGGGAAGGGGAGGCGATTTCCTGGCACTTGCTGGAAGTGCTGAAAAAGCGCCGGGCGCTCAAGGATGTCGATGTCGAGCGGGTGGTGTTCAACGCGATCACCAAGGCGGCGGTCACCGACGCGATGGCCAATCCGCGCCAGCTGGATGATGAACTGGTGGACGCCTATCTGGCGCGCCGGGCGCTCGATTATCTAGTGGGGTTCAATCTCTCGCCCGTGCTCTGGCGGAAGTTGCCGGGTGCGCGATCGGCGGGCCGGGTGCAATCGGTGGCGCTGAGGATTGTGTGCCAGCGGGAGCTGGAGATCGAGACCTTCGTGCCGAAGGAGTACTGGCAGGTTCAAGCCCAGATGGCGGCGGCCGGCAAGACCGGTTTCGAGGCGCGGCTCTATGCGCTGGATGGCGAGACGCTGAAGAAGTTCACGCTGAGCAATGAAGGCGACGCGGAAAAGGCGCTGACGGCGGTCCAGGTGGGCGGCTATTCGGTTTCGGCGGTCGAGGCCAAGCCGGTCAAGCGGAACCCGCCGCCGCCTTTCATCACCTCGACCTTGCAGCAGGAAGCCTCCCGCAAGCTCGGCTTTTCGGCGAAGCGAACAATGCAGGCGGCCCAGAAGCTCTATGAAGAGGGCCGCATCACTTACATGCGGACCGATGGGGTGAATATGGCCGAGGAGGCCTATCACTATGCCCGCGAGGAGATCGAAAGGTCCTATGGCAAGCAATACCTGCCGGAGAAAACCCGCCGCTATGCCTCCAAGCAGAAGAATGCCCAGGAAGCGCACGAGGCGATCCGGCCGACTGTATTTTCGATCAAGCCAGAGGATTACAAGCAATCGGACCGGGATCTCTGGACGCTCTACGCCCTGATCTGGCGCCGCGCGGTGGCATCGCAGATGGAAGCGGCGGTGTTCGAGCGGACGACGATTGACCTGTTGTCGTCTGACAAGCGGGCCCAGCTTCGCGCAACCGGCCAGGTTGTGGTGTTTGACGGGTTCATCGCGCTTTATACCGAGGGCAAGGACGAGCCTGACGATGAGGATGGCGAAGGGCGGTTGCCGAAAGTCGCCGTTGGCGACGCGATCGATCTTGTCGAGGCCACCAAGTCCCAGCATTTCACCACGCCGCCGCCGCGTTTTACCGAAGCGAGCCTGGTGAAAAAACTGGAAGAGCTCGGCATTGGCCGCCCTTCGACTTATGCCTCAACCCTGTCGACGCTTGAGGATCGGGACTATGTGCGGATCGAGAAAAAGCAGCTGATTCCCGAGGACAAGGGCCGGCTGGTGACGGCGTTCCTGGAGAATTTCTTCCGCCGCTACGTGGAGTATGACTTCACCGCCGGACTGGAAGAGCAGCTGGACGTTATCTCCGACGGCAAGCTCGAATGGAAAACCTTCCTTCGCCAGTTCTGGAACGAATTCCAGTCTGCCATCGGTGAGACCAAGGACCTTCGGGTGACCCATGTGCTCGATGCATTGAACGAGGCGTTGGGGCCTTATGTTTTCCCGAACAAGGATAGCGACGGCAACGAGATCGAAAATCCGCGCCTTTGCCCCTTGTGCAAGGAAGGCGAGTTGAGCCTGAAGCTGGGCCGGGGCGGGGCTTTTGTCGGCTGTGGGCGTTATCCCGAATGCAAGTTCACGCGATCTTTCTCGGTCAATCCCGATAGTGACGCGGTGATCAATCCCGATGGTGAGGAATTGGGCGTTGATCCTGAAACCGGCCAACCGGTGACGCTGCGGTCGGGCCGTTTTGGGCCGTATCTCCAATTGGGCGAGGCGCCGGAGGGGGAAAAGCCCAAACGCTCCAGCTTGCCCAAGGGGGTCGATGCGAAATCGGTCGGCCTGGAGCTGGCGCTGAAGCTGCTTTCGCTGCCCCGGGAAGTGGGCAAGCACCCCGAAGATGGCGAACCGATCGTGGCCAATCTCGGCCGCTATGGCCCTTATGTTCAGCACTTGAAGACCTATGCCAATGTGCCGACCTTCGACGAGCTTTTCGAGGTCGGCCTGAACCGGGCCGTCAGCCTGATTGCCGAGAAGCGGGCCAATCCGCGCGGACGGGGCGGGGCGGGCCAGGCCAAGGTGCTGAAGGATCTGGGCAAGCACCCCTCAGATGATGCGCCGATCCAGGTGCTGGAGGGCCGCTACGGGCCCTATGTGAAGCATGGCAAGACCAATGCGACGATCCCGAAGGACATGAAGCCCGAAGACCTGAACATCGACCAGGCCCTGGAACTGATTGCCGAGCGCGAGAAGAAGGCCGGCAAGAAAAAACCGGCCGCGCGCAAGAAAAAGGCGCCGGCGAAGAAGAAAACCGCAGCCAAGACCAAGAGCTAACGGTTTCCGGGGGCAAACAGGCCCCGGCGGGGTTTCAGGCAGCCGAAAGCGGCCCCCGGCCACGATGTGTGGCGGGGGAACGCGATAGGCTGGATTGGGTAAAGCTGCGTGCGAAAATACGAGAGTTTCTAGAGCCAACGAGCGCGGGGGCCCAGGCGCAAGGCGGGGCCGAGGGGCGGGGGCCGGGCGCGGCTGCGCTCAACGATCGCGGCGGCCAAGCCGGCATGGACGGCACTGATTTCCGGCCCGAAAGTGCGGCCACTGGGCGGGCCATGATAGGCCGGCACAAAGAGCGGACCGGGCCGCCGACGCGCAATATGGAAGGCCAGCCGCCGGGCGCGCGCCTGGGGCGCATCGACCAGGGCCTTGAGCCGCGCGAGGCGGGAAAGCAGCGGCGCCGCATGCACGGGGCGCCCATTGGACCAAGGCCGGCCGCGCCGTCTGAGCGCGTCGAAACGGTGGGGATCGGTCGCGGCATCGGCTGGAAACACGCGGAGCCGGGAGGCGCGGCGGGGCACGGTGCAGGGCCGGTGGACCGGATTATAGGGCGTCTGGCGCGGGGTGAGCGTGGGCTCAAGCTCCAGCGCGAGGAGCAGCAGGACACGGCGGAGCCAGGACTCCAACGCGGCAATCCCCGCCCGCAAGCGCGCGGCCGCCGCCCGGCTGAGCCGCCAGGGCGCCAGCTGCAGGTCGTCCCGCGCCAGCACCCGGGCATGGAGCCGGTCGCCATGGGTCTGAAGATGGTCAAAGAGGGTCGCACTGTGGGTCATCGGGCGCAGTATAACCCGGCCGATGCAGGGGGCGGATGGTTTGGTGTTTATCCGCGGGCACCTTGTAGGGGTGCGGAAGAAGATTCGAACCTGTCGACGTCCGGGATTGGCCCTAAGATGACATTTTGACCATTTCAACCAATGTCTTAAGTCGCCCTAAATCAGTCACTGAGTGGACGGCATACCTGGGCGCAATAATTAAATCG
>JBCCBN010000220.1:0-3830 GCA_039034035.1 Pseudomonadota bacterium | reverse complement strand
GGCCCAGACCTTCCGGTCCATGAGCAACAGGAACGCCAGGGCAATCAGCAGCACGATCATGTAGAGACCGATCTGCGCCAGCCCCATGCCGAGGCCGCCCCATATCCCGTACTGTTCGATAAACCCGCTCATCGCGCCGCCCTACTCCGCTGCGATGGGGGTTTCAAGGCCTTGCACCCGCCTGGAGCACTCCGCCAGCGTCTTCGATGCACGCGCAACCGGGTTGGTGAGGTAGAAATCATCAGTCGCGGCCTTGAACGGCGTCTTGGCCACCTGGCCTCCCGCCGCCAGACTCTCCTTCAGGGCCGCAGCACCCGCCGCCCCAGGCGCAAAACCCAGCCCCTTGAAAACGCTCGCCTCTTCGCCGCGCAAGCTCTCGCGAACCGCATCAGCAGTATCATAGGGCAGCGGTTTCCCCATCGCTTCAGAAAGCGCACGGAAGATCGCCCAGCCTTCACGCGCGTCTCCCTTCGGCTGGGCCGCCTGTGCTGTCATTTGCACCCGGCCCTCAGTGTTCACAAAGGTCGCGGCCATTTCCGTATATGCCGTGCAAGGAAGCACAATATCGGCCCGCGCGGCGCCGGCATCCCCATGATGGCCGACATAGATCACCGTCGCGCTGGCCGGCACGCTAGACAGGTCCACCTCATCAGCCCCCAGCAGCACCAGCGTCTCAACCCCGCCCGTGAGCATTGCGGCGGTATCCAGCCCGCCGTCTCCCGGCACAAATCCCACATCCAGCGCGCCGACCCGGCCCGCCGCGCTGTGCAGCACGCCAAACCCGGCCCAATCGTCCTGAATCGCACCAATTTCCTGTGCAAAATCCAGTGCCGCCGCCAGAATGGCCCCGCCATCCTCCCGGCAGAGCGCCGCTTCGCCGACGACAATCATCGGCCGCTCGGCATTCCGCAACGCTTCAACGAACGGGTCGTCGCGACGGAACAACCCATCAAACGTGCCTGGCCCCAAGCCCAAATGGGCATGGTCATAGGTCAGGTCGGCCGGCTCGCCGATCAGCCCCACATCCAGCCCGTTCCAGAGCCAGCTCTTGCGGATCCGCGCATTCCACACCGGCGCTTCAAGCCGGGGATTGGTGCCGACCAGCAAAAGCGCATCAGCCTCCTCCACGCCCATCAGCGTCGGGTTCAGTATGTATCGCTCGCGCACGCCATCCGTGCCATACATCGCGCCCGCAGGACGACAGTCCGTATTCTGGACCCCGAGCCCACGCAGCAGATCAAGCGCGGCCTTGGCCTGCTCGACCTCGATCAGGTCTCCGGCAATGGCGCCCACCTTGTCTGCCGGCACCGACAGCGCCGCACCGGCCTTGTCGAACGCCTCGGCCCAGCTTGCAGGCCGTAATCTCCCGTTCTCCCGCACATAGGGCCGATCAAGCCTCTGGCGCTGGAGCCCGTCCCATACAAAGCGTGACTTGTCGCTCAGCCACTCCTCGTTCACTTCCTCGTTCACCTGCGGCATGATCCTCAGCACCGCATCGCCCTTGGCATCCACGCGGATCGCCGCCCCCATACCATCCATAACATCGACCGAGGCGGTCTTGCGCAGCTCCCAGGGCCGGGCATTGAAAGCGTAGGGCTTCGACGTCAGCGCCCCAACCGGGCAGAGGTCGATCACATTCCCGCTGAGTTCAGATGTGAGACTTTTCTCGAGATACGTGGTGATTTCGGCATCGTCCCCGCGCGAGATCATGCCTATTTCCTCGACACCGGCTACTTCGGCGGCAAACCGGACACAGCGCGTGCACTGGATGCACCGGGTCATGATCGTCTTGACCAGCGGCCCCATCTCCTTGTCCTCGACCGCCCGCTTGTTCAGCTCAAACCGAGAGCCGGCCCGGCCGTACGCCATCGCCTGGTCCTGCAGGTCACACTCCCCGCCCTGGTCGCAGATCGGGCAATCCAGCGGGTGATTGATCAGCAGGAATTCCATCACGCCCTCGCGGGCCTTCTGGACATACTCCCCGCGCGTGCGGATGTTCGGCGCGCTGCCATCCCGATTGGGCCGCATCTCGCCCACGGTCTGGGCACAGGATGCAATCGGCTTCGGCGCGCCCTCCCATTCGACTAGGCACATGCGGCAATTGCCAGCCACCGACAGTCGCTCGTGGTAGCAGAACCGAGGGATCTCAGCGCCGGCAGCCTCGCACGCCTGCATCAGCGTGTAGTGCCGCGGCACTTCGATGTCCTGGCCGTCGATGTTTAGCTCGAAAGTGTCAGACATTTCCTACTCCGCCGCCGTATCAGCTGCAGCGCTTTCGGGGATCAAGGCTGGAGCAACCTTGGAAACATTGAGGATCTCTATCCCCGTCAACTCTCCGTCCGCGGTGACATCGAGGTTGATTCCCTCTTCTGTCACGACGCAATCTGCTGGCTTCCGATCAGAAACACGCATGTACACTGCGTTGGCTTCGGGGTCGTACGAGTAATCAAGTTTCAGTCTCATGATTGCCTCCTTCGGGCCGCCGCGCTGTTCGATCTGGATGGACCGATATCACCACAATTCGCGCGTCGCCATCATAGCGACGCGTTATCCGATAGTACTTTCCCGGATGGTTCTTTGGTATTCCAAACGCGCGCACCACGCCCGGGTCATCCTTCTCATTTCTCTCGGTCCAATCGGGCGCGACTAATATGCGTTCAACTTCGTCGGCGCCGATTGGGTACTCTTGCAACCTTATCATAGCATGTCGGGTGTACAGGAAGGTGAGGTTGTCATTCTCTGCCACACGTCGCCCTACTCCGCCGCCACCTGGTGGCCCTGCACCTGGGTGTGCTGGCTGCGGTAGCTCAGAATCCGCTCCTCGATCTCATGCCTGAAGTGGCGGATGAGGCCCTGAATCGGCCAGGCGGCGGCATCGCCGAGGGCGCAGATCGTGTGGCCCTCCACCTGCTTGGTCACATCCAGCAGCATGTCGATCTCGGCCATGTCGGCTTCGCCCTTGGCCATGCGCTCGACCACGCGCCACATCCAGCCCGTGCCCTCCCGGCAAGGCGTGCACTGGCCGCAGCTTTCATGCTTGTAGAAGTAGGAGATGCGGGCGATGGCGCGGATCAAGTCCGTCGACTGGTCCATGACGATCACGGCCGCCGTGCCGAGCCCCGATTTCAGGTCCCGCAGCGTGTCGAAATCCATCTTGGCGTCCATGATCTGCTCGGCCGGAACCATCGGGACAGATGAGCCACCCGGGATCACCGCCTTCAGATTGTCCCAGCCGCCCCGAACGCCGCCGCAATGGGTATCGATCAGCTCTCGGAAGGTCAGCGACATCGCCTCTTCCACATTGCACGGCGTGTTCACATGGCCGGAGATGCAGAACAGCTTGGTGCCGGTATTGTTGGGCTCGCCAAAACCCGCAAACCATTCCGCCCCGCGCCGCAGGATCGTTGGCGCAACCGCGATGCTCTCAACATTATTCACCGTGGTCGGGCAACCATAGAGGCCCGCATTCGCGGGAAAAGGCGGCTTCAGGCGCGGCTGGCCCTTCTTGCCCTCCAGGCTTTCCAGCAGCGCCGTCTCTTCACCGCAGATATAGGCGCCCGCACCATGATGGACGTAGCAGTCAAAGTCCCAGCCGTTCACATTGTCCTTGCCGATCAGCTTGGCCTCATATGCCTCCTTGATCGCCGCCTCCAGGGCATGGCGCTCGGCAATATATTCCCCGCGGAGATAGATGTAGCAGGCATGCGCCCGCATCGCCCGGCTCGCGACCATGCAGCCCTCGATCAACAGGTGCGGATCATGACGCATGATCTCCCGGTCCTTACAGGTGCCAGGCTCGGACTCATCGGCGTTCACGACCAGGTAGTGCG
>JBCCBN010000219.1:0-3844 GCA_039034035.1 Pseudomonadota bacterium | reverse complement strand
TCCTGTCCAACCATGGCGGCCGCCAGCTCGATGGTTCCAGGACGCCGTTCGACCAACTTGCCGAGATCGTCGACGCGGTGGGTGGCGAGATCGATGTGATGATGGATAGTGGCGTGCGGCGCGGGACCCATGTGATCAAGGCGCTAGCGCTTGGCGCGACGGCGGTGGGCGTTGGCCGCTACTACCTCTTTCCCCTGGCTGCGGCGGGAGAGGCCGGGGTGAACCGGGCGCTGACCTTGATGCGGGACGAAATCGAGCGCGGCTTGCGCCTGATGGGCGTGTCCAGCGCCCGGGCCCTGGGTCGCGGCCATGTGCGCATGGACACCGCGTTTGACGAGGCGCTGAGGGAAGCGGCCCTGTCTGCACGGGCCTAAGCGGGAGCATGATCGGCGCTCCCCCGTGACAGTTGTCCAGCCTGCCCGGACGGCTCCACCCAGATCGCCCTTGGCAGGCCATGAATTCGCCGCTTGACCACCCCTGCCCTGCCCGCTAACTACCCGTCTACCAAAGCGCGCCGGTAGCTCAGTTGGTTAGAGTACCGGCCTGTCACGCCGGGGGTCGCGGGTTCGAGCCCCGTCACTCGCGCCATTTCCTCCGAAATGGACATCGCTTAAAGCATTGACAACAAACGGAATTTTCGGTTCCGTTTGCTTCTCTTTGCATAAAATGGCCGGAATCTGTGGACCAAAATGGGACCAGATTGTGGACCAATGGTCGGCGTCATGAAGCGCGTCGACGACAACTCCTACCTCGAACAGCGCGGCCGGGTCTGGTGGTACAACCGACGTGTGCCGAGCAAGTTCGCGCACCTCGATACGCGCAAGCGGATCAAGGAATCGCTCGGCACGACGTCGATTGAGCAGGCCCGCTACAAGCGCAATCTGCTTGCCGAGGCCGACGACCACTACTGGGCTTCGCTGAAGATCGCTGAGGAAGTCGGTCCCTTGTCCAATCGCGAAAGCTCCGAAGCCGTACGCCGTCGCTATCGCATGGCGACCGTCAAGGCGCTGGCGAGCGGCTTCACCTATCAACCCATCGATCATCTCGCGACGGTTGCTCCACTTGAGGAAGCCCTGACCCGGCTGCTTGCGGTTCATCAGAACGCAGGCCCGGCAGAGATCCCCAAAGAGCGGGACGCCGAAGCGCTGCTTGGCGGCGCGCCGAAACCGACCGTCAGTGTCTCTGAAGCCTTCGAGGTCTATGTCGCGGAGATCGCCTATAATGCGCAGCTCTACAAATCGCCGAACCAGCGCGCCTCTTGGGAGAAGACCAAGCGGACGTCGATCCAGTACTTCATCGACTTCGCCGGAGACATCGCTCTTGAGGAGATCACGCGCGAACTCGCGCTCGACTACCAGAAGCACTGGGCAAAACAGGTCAAACCGAAGGACGAAAAGACGACGCCAGTCGCGCCCAATACGGCAAACCGTTGCTTTGCCCCACCAAGGTGGTCCATCAGAATTGTTAGTCCGGCGGTTTCCACGTAGCGGCGTTCATGCCGCTACATCGACACAGTAAGGCGGTATGAACGCCGCGGGCAAGATGGCTTGTGGCGCGGGCGGGCGGTAGCCCAGAGACGCATGCGGCCGATCGGTGTTGTAATGCCGTCTCCAGGTTTCGATCAGGACTTTCGCTTCGCGCAGATCATAGAAGATTTCCCTCGCCAGCAACTCGTCGCGAAGTTTGGAATTGAAACTCTCGCAATAGCCATTTTCCCATGGGCTGCCCGGCTCGATATAGAGCGTCTTCACGCCGATCCGGCCCAGCCAATCGCGCAGGGCCGTGGCTATGAACTCCGGGCCATTGTCAGAGCGGATATGCTCCGGTGGACCATGATGGACGAACAGCTCGCCCAGCGTGTCGAGAACGTCGCGGGAGTTCAGTTTGCGCTCGACGCGGATGGCCAGGCACTCGCGGGTGAATTCATCGATCACACACAGCATGCGAAACACCTTGCCGTCATGTGTGCGGTCCTGGACGAAATCGTAAGACCAGACATGGCCCTTGTGCATCGGCCGCAGCCGGATGCAGGAACCATCATTCAGCCAGAGACGGCCGCGTTTCGGTTGTTTCATTGGAACCTTGAGCCCTTCACGCCGCCAGATGCGATAGACGCGCTTCTCATTCACATGCCAGCCGTCTCGCCTCAGCAGGGCCGTGATACGGCGGTAGCCATACCGGCCGAACCGCTCTGCCAGGGCGATGATGGCCGCTGTCAGCACATCCTCGTCGTGGCGCGGAATGCGCGGTTTGCGCTGGGTCGAGCGGTGCTGGCCGATCACACGGCAGGCCCGGCGTTCGGTTGCGCCGAGTGTCTCTACCACATGATCGACCGCGTCTCGCCTGCGTGAAGGGCTTAGAACTTTCCCCGCACGACTTCTTGGAGAATCTGGTTGTCCAAAGTGAGATCGGAAACGGCGCGCCGAAGCCGGGCATTCTCCTTCTCCATTTCCTTCATCCGTTTGGCTTGGTCGACCTGCAGGCCACCATACTCCTTGCGCCACCGGTAGTAGGTCTGTTCCGTAACACCAATCGAACGCACAGCCTGACCCGTCGTCTCACCGCGAGCGAGGCGCACCTACACCTCCCGCAGCTTCGCGATGATCTCTTCAGGCCTCGATCTCTTGCCCATGTCTCAGCTCCATATCTAAAGCCGGACCTAACTCAAACAACGGACCACTTTGCGGGGAGCAAACCACTGGCAGCGGCCGGTAGTAGAGCGTTGACCGGGAGATGTTCAGCACCCGGCATTGCGCGCTGAGGCTCAGCTTCGGATGGTCTGGCTGGACCATGTCACGTCGTTCGCCGGGGCTCATAGCTTGAGCCCTTTGGCTAAGCTAAGGCGGACCGTGGCCCCAGTGGGGCCGCGTAAGCCGCCGTGCCGTTCTCCACGGCCAGCCTCCCGATCTTGGCGTGCAGTTCCTTCACTTCAGCCTCGCGATCATCAGCACCCCCGCCCTTGGCAAAGACGTCAGCCATGCCCTCGACGGCCTGTTTCTTCCAAGTACTGACCTGTGTCGGCAGCAGATTATGCTTAGCCGCAATTTCCTGAATTGTACGATCACCACGCAACGCTTCCAGCGCCACCTGTGCCTTGAAATTGTCGGTGAACTTCCGCCGCTTGCGGCCCATGCTCGATATCCCTTCGCCTGTCGGGATACACCTTAGCTCACTGTCCAGTTTTCTGGGACCAGCTCATATGCAGCCTGTCTCTAATACCAAAACGTGGCTGCAAATCAGGGGGGCTAGGTCAATTCGGGGCATCAATTCCGGTGTTTGCGTCTGTCAAGTAATCGCAGCAATTATCGAGAGGCGGGTGTTGAAGGCGTTCACGCCGCGCGATCTGCGACCAAGCTTGGATCATGCGATCTATTCGCGCGCAGAGAACCGAGCGCCCTTTTTGATCCCATGGTCGGCGTTCGCCGCACGCCCGCTCACGCGCCTCTGTTCTGCCGGTTTTCTATGAGGTCGTCGACGACTTCGGGTTCGGCGAGGGTTGAGGTGTCGCCGAGATTGTCGAAGCTATCCTCGGCGATCTTGCGGAGGATCCGGCGCATGATCTTGCCCGAGCGGGTCTTTGGCAGGCCCGGAGCAAACTGGATGAGATCCGGGCTCGCAATCGGGCCAATCTCCGTGCGCACATGTTTCACCAGCGCGGCCTTGAGATCATCATCGCCGTCAACGCCAGCAACCGGGGTGACATAGGCATAGATCCCCTGGCCCTTGATATCGTGGGGGTAGCCGACCACAGCGGCTTCGGCGACCGCGTCATGGGCGACCAGCGCGCTTTCCACTTCTGCCGTTCCCATGCGGTGACCGGAGACGTTGATCACATCATCCACAC
>JBCCBN010000218.1:0-3870 GCA_039034035.1 Pseudomonadota bacterium | reverse complement strand
TCCCCCCTCAAAAAGAAACGCGCCGCCTCGCTGCGGGGTTCGGCTGTCCCCACCGTTCGCCCCCAACGGGCCGGACCCCGCGGCATCCCTCATCTCTCATTCGACAAGGACCAGTCCGTGAACGACCTCAATGTGATCGACCGCTTCATGGAAGCCTTTATCCTCTACATCGATAGCGGGTTTGGACTGTTGGGCGGTGATGTCGCGTTCCTCACCACCATACTGATCGGCATCGATATCACTCTTGCTGGCCTGTTCTGGGCAATGGGTGGCGAGAACGATGTGCTCGGCAAGTTCTTGAAGAAGATCCTCTATGTCGGCGCCTTCGCGCTGATCCTGAACAGTTTCTCGACGCTCGCCGACATCATCTTTCGCTCCTTCGCCGGTTTGGGTCTCACCGCAGGGGGCGGCACGCTGACGGCTGACGATCTCCTGCGCCCCGGACGGCTTGCCGGGATCGGATTCGAGGCGGCCTGGCCGCTCCTCGATCAGGCAAGCGAGATGCTCGGTTTCACCACCTTCTTCGACAATTTCCTCACCATCATGGTGTTGCTCGTCGCCTGGCTGATCGTGATCCTCGCCTTCTTCGTCCTCGCGATCCAGCTCTTCATCACCATCATCGAGTTCAAGCTCACGACGCTCGCCGGCTTTGTGCTGGTGCCGTTCGCGCTGTGGAACCGCACCAGTTTTCTCGCCGAGCGCGTGCTCGGCAATGTCGTTTCCTCCGGCATCAAGGTTATGGTGCTCGCGATCATCGTTGGGATTGGTGCCAATTTCTTCGCCGAGTTCGTATCCGCCCTTCAAGGTCAGGAACCCGATATCGGCCAGGCCATGTCGCTGGTTCTGGCCGCGCTTTCGCTGTTCGGGCTCGGCATCTTCGGCCCCGGCATCGCGTCGGGCCTTGTCGCGGGCGCGCCGCAATTGGGTGCAGGTGCGGCCATCGGAACCGCCGTTGGTGCGGGTGCCGCCTTGGCCGTCGGCGGCGGGGCCGCCATCGCTGGCGCGCGCGCGATAGCAGGCGCTGGGATCGGTGCCGTGCGCGCCGGAACCGCGATGGGATCGGCCGCCTCGACTGCGGCCAAGGTCGGCCGTGAAACAGGCGGCTCCAGTATGGGCGGCATAGCAACAGCAGCCAAAGGCATGGCTTCGCAGGGCATCGAAAGCAAGCTTGGCCTCAAAGCCGCAGCATCACGCGGACGGCACGCCGCATGGGCCGCAGTAACGTCCGGGGCAAGTGCAAGCCCATCGGCGACGGGTGGAAGCGCGTCCGGCCAAACCGCCCCGGCCTGGGCACGCCAGCTGCGTTCGGAACAGACCTCGCGCCATCGCCGCCAGCTTGCTGTGCAGAGCATGCGCGATGGCGACCGCGGCGGTGCCTCGGCTTCCCCCGATATCAGCGAAAAGGATTGATGCGATGAAATGGAAACGCGCGCTCCAGCGCTACGGCAAGACCCCCGAACCCGAGACACCCTTTCAGCGCGCCGGGCAGCTCTGGGATGAACGCATCGGATCGGCCCGCGTCCAGGCCCGCAATTGGCGGTTGATGGCGTTTGGCGGACTGCTTCTCACAGTTGGTTTGTCTTCAGCGTTGGTCTGGCAATCGCTGCAAAGCCGAGTCACACCCTATGTGGTCGAGGTTGACCGCTTGGGCGCGGCGCGCGCGGTCATACCTGCCGAAACCGACTACGAACCGACCGATCCCCAGATAGCCTGGCATTTGGCGGAGTTCGTCAAGAATGTGCGTTCGATCACGCTCGATCCGGTGCTGATGCGTGAGGCTTGGCTCGAAGCCTATGATTTTACCACGCAGCGCGCGTCGACATTCCTGAATGAGTATGCCCGCCGCACCGATCCCTTCGGTCAGGTGGGCGACAAGAGCCTCTCGGTGCAGGTGACCAGCGTAGTGCGGGCCTCGGAAACCAGCTTTCAGGTAAAATGGACTGAAAACCTCTATGCGCGCGGAAGCCTTGTCGACACCTCACAGTGGACGGCGATCCTCACCGTGACCGTTCGTCCGCCCAGAGATGCGGAGACTCTCCGAAAGAATCCTCTCGGCCTCTATGTCGATGCGATCGACTGGAGCCAAGAGCTTGAGACTGCGGCGCCGGTAACTCCGGCGTCGCAGACGGCAGAGTCTGGCCAAGCATCCGCGCTCGATGTTGCGCCGCCTGTCAATATCCAGAGCGATTCATCGCTCGATCCCGAACTTCCCGAACCAACTCGTCCCGAGGAGACCCAGCCATGAAGCGCTACATCCTGATGTCCCTTATCGCGCTGCTTGGCGCCTGTGCCGGGAAGACCGAAACGCCCCTATCGACGCTCGCTGCCGCGCCCAGCTTTGCGCCCGCCACGCTCATCGCCGAACCACCCAATCCGCTTCCGACTGTGGCACTTCCAGAACCTATGCCGATTGCGATGCTGGAAATCCCACCCTCCAAACCGAAGCCTGCTGACAAGAAGCCCCCGACTGTACGGGTCGACACCGCGAACAGGACGGCGCTGCGTGAACCGTCGAGTGATGGTTATCGCCGTGCAGTTCAGATCTATCCGTATGCCGAAGGTGCGTTGTACCGGCTTTATGCAGCGCCCGAACGCGTGACGGATATCATGCTTCAACCCGGTGAACAGGTCACATCGGTGGCGGCCGGCGATACAGTGCGCTGGACCGTGGGCGATACGACAAGCGGGTCGGGCGGTGAGCGTCGCACGCATATACTCGTCAAACCGTTTGCGCCCGGCCTTTCGACCAATCTCGTCATCACCACTGACCGACGCGCCTATCATCTGGCGATGGAAAGCACCGCGTCGAGCGCGATGACCGCGATCCGCTGGACCTATCCGCAAGACGAGCTGATCGCCCTGCAGCGCGCATCGGCTGAGGCCGCGCGCACCGCACCCGTCTCAACCGGCATTGAAATCGACGACTTGAGCTTTGCCTACGGTATCGAGGGCGACACACCGTCCTGGCGCCCGCTGCGCGTGTTCGACGATGGTCGGCAAGTCTTTATCGAGTTTGCCGAAGGGCTCGGATCGGGTGAAGCGCCGCCGCTCTTTGTGCTCGGCGACAAAGGCGATGCCCAGCTCGTCAACTACCGCGTGCGCGGGCGTTTTTACATCGTTGACCGATTGTTCGAGGCTGCGGAACTGCGTCTGGGCGAGCGCGAGCAGCAGGTGGTTCGCATCGTCAAGCACGGTTCCCGGGGGCGGCCATGACCGATCCCGCCAAGACGATCTCTGATAAAATGTCGACTGACCGCATCGATCCTCGCGAACAGCCGAAGGCCGATCCCGACACGCTTGTACTGCGAGGAAGTCCGAACCGGATTGTCCGGTTCCGGCGCGGCGCTATCATTGGGATCGCCGCACTCGGATCGATAGCGATAGCCGGACTGGCCTGGATGGCACTCACACCGGCGACATTTGAAATGCTCGCATCGGGCGAGAATGAACCGCAGCTGCAATCCACAGCACCAGATGCGCTCGCCGATGTCCCGGCGAACTATGGCGATGTCCCGCAATTGGGTCCACCGCTACCGGGCGATCTCGGTAAGCCTATTCTCGACCGGCAGCGCGAACTTGGCCTGGCTCCAGAAGATGCTGAGCAGGCAGCGGTTCGCGCTGCGCAGGAAGCCGAAGCCGAACGCCAGCGAATTGCCGCAGAAACGCTTGCAGCGCGTGAATCAGGCGTGATGATGCAGTTGGCGAGCGCGGAAAGAGCGAGCGGATTTGGCGCAGCGCCGATCCTTGATGAACAACCCCTCATCGACACTCCAAATGCGGTGTCAGTTCCCAATCGCCAGACACGCAAAGAGAACTTCGTGAACCGGCCCCAGGATCGGTCGGCTGTCAGCCAAAACGCACTTGTGCCCG
>JBCCBN010000217.1:0-3949 GCA_039034035.1 Pseudomonadota bacterium | reverse complement strand
GGTTGCCGGCTCGACATCGTCGAGCAGCCAGTTCGGGTCCGGATTGTCCACATTACGCATGAAAATCCAGATCTCCTTGGCGGTGCGGGTGCGTTCGCCATCGCCGAGATCTGACTCATAACGGACCGAAACCCGCGCGGTGCGGCCGGTCAGATCGCCGCTTTCGATCTCGGCTTTCTTCAGGCGCAGCAAGCGCATGGGCTCCTCGCCGTTCTCTTCGCGGTCGGTGATGGCCTGGTTCCAGGCGGCGTAGACATCATCATCGAGCAGGGGCTTGAGCGTCTTGCGGTCGCCTTCGGCAAACGCTTCGACGATCATCTCGTAGGCCGACCGGGCGCCCTGCAGGAAACCGCGGGGGTCGAAGTCAGGGTCAGCGGCATGGATCTCTTCCAGTCCTGGGATGCCACCGCTGGAGAAGATCGGTCGTTCGGTCTGCGCGGCGGCGTCATCTGTGCGGGCGGCGGGTTCGGTCGCCAGGGGCGCGCCGGCGCCGCGTCCACGACCGTCGGGTGGGCCATCATCACGGCCCAGGGCCACGTACAGCCGCGACAGGACAAACAGGGCTATCGCCGCAAGGATAAGGACTTCAACCATTCAGGGTTCTGCTTTCACGCCATTCATGCACACACATAGGCCCAATGCGACCCTGATGCCAGTCGGTCGTTGCGTCGCTGTGGGCCGACATGTTAGCGCCCGATGACGATTTGGTAAGGAGTAGCATGATGACGGACCAGGGCGCGCCACCGATTCCGAACCCGGCTGGCGGACCTACGCCTGGCGAGCCGGCACCTCCATCGCTGCGCGCGCTCTCTCAATTCGTCAAGGATCTGTCGTTCGAGAATCCGGCAACGGCCCTGCCGGAGGGCCAGCCGAATATCGATATCGGGATCGATGTCTCCGCCAATCCGCGCGATGATGGTCCCGGCGTGGTCGAAGTGAGCCTGAAGATGACGGCGCGAGCGCACATCGCGGACGCGACGCTGTTCCTGCTTGAGCTGGACTATTGCGGCCTGTTCCAGGTGGTCGGTCTGGGTGAGCAGGAAACCGAGGCCGCGCTGCTGATCGAATGCCCCCGCATGCTGTTCCCGTTCGCGCGCCGATTGGTGGCGGACGTGACCCGGGAGGGCGGCTTTCCGCCGCTGCTGATCGACCCGGTGGATTTCGTCCATCTCTATCGCCAGCAGAAACAACGGCAGGCGGGTCAGCCGGCGCCAGTGCAAACGCCGATGCCGGATGTTCCTCAACCCCCAGCGCCCCAGCCGCCAGCGCCCCAGGCTCCGGCATCACAAGCTGCCCCGGCCCCGCCCCCCGCTGTGCCCGCCGCCCCGGTGCCAGCGACTGCTCCGGAACCTGCACCCCAGCCGGCGCCGGCGCCGCCGACCCGGCCGCCCGAAAGCTGATTGCGCCAAGCGCGCTAGACTCGAAGGCCGGCCTTGGCCGCAAGGTCTGCGAGCGGTGTTTCGGGGCGCGGACCGTAGTGCTGGATCACTTCGGCGGCAGCCGGATGGCCGAGCTTTCCGCAGGTTTCCAGATCCGCGCCGCGTGCCATGCCAAACAGGAAACCGGCCGTATACTGGTCTCCGGCACCCGTGGTATCAATAACCGCGTCCACCGGATCGGCTTTCAGGGCCAGTTGCTGGCCGGGCGCGATGACCACAGAGCCGTTCTCGCCACGGGTGACTGCCGCGATACTTGTATCTTCTGAAAGCGCCGCAAGGGCTGCGTCGAAATCGGTTGTTTCGTAGAGCGACAAGAGTTCCTCTTCATTGGCGAAGAGGATGTCCACATGGCCCCGGATGAGGTGGCGGAAGCTGTCGCGGTGCCGGTCTACGCAGAAATTGTCGGACAGGGTGAGCGCCACTTTCCGGCCCGCTGCGGTGGCAATTTCCGAGGCGTGGACAAAGGCCGCCTTGGCATCTTCCCGGTCGAACAGATAGCCCTCCAGATAGAGGATCTTGCCTGCGCGGACCATGTCCTCATCCACATCGGAGGGGGAGAACAGGACCGATGCGCCAAGGTAGGTGTTCATGCTGCGGGCGCCATCACCGGTTACGAAGATGATCGACCGGGCTGTGGCTGGGCCGTCCTGCAGAGGTGGGGTAGGGAAAGGGACGCCGGCTTCATCCATCTGGCGGCGGAACACCGAGCCCAGCCGGTCGTCGGCAACCTTGCCGATATAGCCCGCCTGTCCGCCAAGGCTGGCGACGCCGGCAATGGTGTTGGCGCCGGACCCGCCGGAGGTTTCCAGCGCGTCAGTGCCCGCATCGGTGAGCGCCTGGGCGCGGTCTTCCTCGATCAGCGTCATGCCATTCTTGCGAATGTCCCATTGGTCGAGGAAGGCGTCATCGACCGCGGCAATGACATCGACAATCGCATTGCCGAGACCGACAACATCAAGGGGCGCATCTGACATGGGGGAGCCTTTTCTATCTCGTCAGGGCGGGTTGCCAGAGCCGCGCCGCCGAGGCAACAGGCGGGCAACGTTCATGGAAGGACCTTGCCATGCAAATCGCCTACCTGGCCTCGCAAGTCACGCTCCCCGGATCGCCGACGCGCAGGCCCGATGCATATGAGCATGACCAGATGATCGAGGCGCTGGCAGGCCCTCTGGATGCGATAGGCTATGGGCTGGACGCGGTGAGCTGGGATGATGAGCGCGCGGACTGGTCGCGCTATGGCGCGGTGATCATCGGCACGACCTGGGACTATTGGGACAGGCAGGCGCTGTTCCTCGCCACGCTGGAACGGATCGAGCGCCAGACCCGGCTGTTCAATCCCGCGGCACTGGTGCGGTGGAACAGTCACAAGGGCTATCTGCGCGAGCTGGCCGACAAGGGGTCCCGGACGATCCCGACACTGTGGGTGGATAAGGCAACGCCGGAGGCGGTTGCGGCAGGGTTTGAGGCGCTGGGCAGCCAAGACGTTGTATGGAAACGCCAGGTCGGGGCCGGCGCGGCGGGACAGTACCGGCTCAGCCCCGGCGATCGTGTGCCCGACATGCCCCATGCGATGATGGCCCAGCCTTTCCTGCCGGCGATCCAGACCGAAGGGGAGTTGAGTTTCATCTTTGTCGGCGGAGCGTTCTGCCATGCGCTGATCAAGAAGGCGGTGGCCGGCGATTACCGGATCCAGTCGGCCTATGGCGGGGTCGAGACGGCGGTGGTGCCGAGCGAAGCGGACCTGGCCGCTGCGGCATCGGTGCTCGCCCTGCTCGATGAGGCGCCGCTCTACGCCCGGGTCGACATGGTGCGGGACAAGGATGGAGGGCTGTTGCTGATGGAGCTCGAGCTCATCGAGCCCTTCCTCTACCCTTTGCAGGGGCCGAAGCTGGGCCCGATCATGGCCGATGCGATCAAGCGGCGGCTATAGAGCGCTCTGGGCAGACGGGTGCTGCCGTCGGCGAAACCGCATTGAAGCTGGACCTCAAGCGGCCTGACCGGCTCGATTGAGGTCTGGCGGGGTGGCGTCTCCCGCAAGCATGGCGGTGCCCTCATCGAGCCCGACCATTTGCTGGCCTTTGGAGCCGAACCGCCGGAGCGCCAGGGTTCGCTCGGCGGCCTCGCGTTCACCAACCACGGCGATGACGGGCACTTTCTGGTGGGAATGCTCGCGGACCTTGTAGTTGATCGTCTCGTTGCGCCCATCAAGACTGACGCGCAGGCCGGCCCGTGTCAGCGTGTCGACAACTTCAGCAGCGTAGTCGGCGGCCGCATCGGTGATTGTGGCGACCACGACCTGTTCGGGCGCGAGCCACATGGGGAAGGCGCCGGCATGGTGTTCGATGAGGATGCCGGTGAACCGCTCCAGGGAGCCGAACAGCGCACGGTGTAGCATGACGGGGCGGTGTCGGTCGCCGTCTACGCCGACATAGGTCGCGTCAAACCGGTCTGGCAGATTGAAGTCGACTTGCAGGGTCCCGCATTGCCAATCGCGCCCGATCGCGTCGCGG
>JBCCBN010000216.1:0-4042 GCA_039034035.1 Pseudomonadota bacterium | reverse complement strand
CGAAGAGCGTCGACACAACCGCATGGACGTACACGATGGCGATCCATTCCAGGGGAATCAAAGTCCGCTTCCACGGCAGGTCGAGCCCGGGATACACAATCACGAAGCCCAGCACCGTCAAACAAAAGGACGAGACCAGTGCCACGGCGACGCGGCCGGCGCTACACGCTGCGCCAGGGCACCCGCACCGCTTGGTATGGCGCCCAATACGCCGCCGCCCGACGCCAAAGCGCCGGCTTCAACCGGCCCGGCGAGCCGCCCTTTCGCCCCACCAGCGGCGCGCCAGAGGCCGCCGCCATCCGCAAGGCGTTCTTCGATCTCTTCCGCGACGATCTCGCCCATGTTGAAGACGGGCTCTACCCGCTCCCCCCGCCGCCAAAACTCACAGACCTGCCGAAAGGACTGAGCCGCGCCCGCGCTTTCCTGCGCGATGTGGCCGCCGTCGATGCGCGGCGCCTCAACCGTGACGGCACCGAAATCCGCCGCGACCTCAAGGACGCCCTCGAAAAATACCCCGTCTACTACCGGCAGAATTTCCATTACCAGACCGGCGGCTGGCTCAGCGATGAAAGCGCCGAGATCTACGACCACCAGGTTGAAGTCCTGTTCACTGGCGCCGCCGCTGCCATGCGCCGCGCAGCTCTTGCCCCGCTCGCCCGCGACCTCAAGGGCCGCGACCAGCGCACCTATCGCCACCTCGATCTCGCCTGTGGGACGGGCGGCTTCCTCGCTGAAGTCTTTGGCGTTTTCCCAAAGCTCCGCTCAACCGGCCTCGACCTCTCACCGAACTATCTCGCCCATGCTGCCCGCACGCTCACGCCCTGGCCCCACGTCGATCTGGTCGAAGGCGCCGGCGAAGCCATGCCCCTGGCCGACGCCAGCTTCGATGCCGTCACCAACATCTATCTGTTCCACGAACTCCCGCCAAAGATCCGCCCCCTGATCCTGGCTGAGATCCGCCGCGTCCTGAAGCCCGGCGGTCTCCTCATCCTCGCCGACAGCCTCCAGCACGGCGACAATCCCGGCCTCGACGGCATGCTCGAATACTTCCCCGAAGGCTTCCACGAGCCCTATTACAAAGGCTATCTCGACTGGGATTTAGACGTTGCGGTCACCGCCGCCGGCTTCGAAAAGCAGGACCAACGCCTCGCCTTCCTAACCAAAGCCACCACCTGGCGCGCGGCCTGACACCGGAGCCGGCAGAGCCTACTCCCCGCCATCCCCCAGAGGCACGCCATAGAGTTCCAGCCGGTGGTCCACCAGCTTGTAGCCATGCTTGCGGGCGATCTCTTCCTGCAGCCGTTCGATTTCCTCATTGTGGAACTCGATCACGTCGCCCGACTTCACATCGATCAGATGGTCATGATGCTCATCGGGCAGCTCTTCATAGCGCGACCGGCCATCGCGGAAATCATGCCGCTCGATGATCCCGTAATCCTCGAACAGTTTCACCGTCCGGTACACGGTCGCCAGCGATATGGACGCATCTTCGCTATTGGCCCGCCGGTGCAACTCCTCGGCATCGGGATGGTCCTCGGATGCGGACAGCACCCGCGCAATCACGCGGCGCGGCTCCGTCATCCGGAGCCCTTTCTCGTTACAAAGGACCTCAATTCGCGTCATGACCGCAAGATGATATGCCGCTGGTCGAATGTCCAGTGATTCGCGCCACGGAAACCGATAGCAGCAATGCATCCACGCGGTCCCGGCCCGCCCGCCTGTAATAGCCCCGGCGGCGGCCATCCTCGCAAAAGCCCAGCCCCGCATAGAGCGACAGTGCCGCGCCATTGTCCGCCGCCACGTCCAGCGTCATCCGCCCCGCGTCCGCCACCGTTACCGCGCGCCCCGCCGCCACCAACAGGGCCCGCGCCACGCCCTTCCGCCGGTCTTCGGGCGCCACCGCCAAGGTCAACACATCCGCCTCGCCGGCGACCACGCGCAACAGCACAAATCCTGACAACCCGCCGCCCGCCGCTGCGTCCACGCCCAACCCCAGCACCGTCTCCTCGCCCACAAGGCGCGCCATCTCCGCCTCCGGCCAGCTATCCTCGCCAAACCCTGCCACATGCAGCGCCGCACACGCGCCCGCATCGCTCACGGCCAGGGCCCGCACGCCGCTCACCGCTTGCTCCCCGGCAGCGCTGCATCCGGCGCCCGCACATAGATCGGGTCCGGCGGCGCCTCTCCCGACTGCAAGTCCAGCACGCGCCGGGCCACCTGCTCGGCCAGCGGCCGCGCCGCTTCCACGGTTTCACTCCCCTCAAACAAGTCCACCCGGTCGGTCAGGATCACACGCCCATCGCCGGCCACGGCGTCAACGCCCAGCTCCTCCGGCGGCCCGTCTGCCACGCCGTCGTCAAACGCCTGGCTCCAAAAGGTAACATCCGGTGGCCGCTTCTGCGCCTGCAGCGCCACCCGCACGCCCCGCACCTCGCTCACCGGAACACAGGCCGCCAGCAGCGACACACCAAACACCGGACACCCCAGCACCAGCCCCAATCCGCGCGCGAACGCCAAACCCATTCGCAATCCGGTAAAGCTTCCGGGCCCGGTCACCACGCCAATCCGTTCCACATCGCCCAGCGCTGCGCCGCCTTCGGCCAGCACCCCCTCCAACAGGCTCGGCAGTCGCCCGTCCTGGCCCGGCCCCGCCGCCTGGTCCACCGCGCGCACACTGCGCGCAGCGTCGCCATCGCCCACAAGCAGGGCAATCTCGGCAGGACCAAACGCTGTCTGAAAGGCGAGGGTGGCGGGCATCGGCCCCGCTTACAGGATCTTGCAGGCCTCGTCGAAGGTCATGCGCGGGGAGCGTTCGAACAGACCCTCGGTCGAGCCATAACCGAGATTACAGATCCAGTTGGACTTCCAATGCTTCATCTCGCCATCCTGGCTCTCGAAGAACTCCCGGTCCACGCCAGCATTGTCGAACCCGGACATAGGACCCGTATCCAGCCCCAGTGCCCGCGCCGCCACCAGGAAATATGCGCTCTGTAAGGTGCCGTTCCGGAACGCTGTGTCCTGGCGTGCCTGGGGCGCCTCGAACCAGTCCTTGGCGCCGGGATTGTGCGGAAAGAGTTCCGGTATGCGCTCATGGAACTCCATGTCATGGGCAATGATCACGACCCAGGGGGCGGTCTGGCTCTTTTCCTTGTTCGGCCCGATCAGATGCGGCAACAGCCGCGCCTTCGCCGCCTCGGTGCGGATGAATAGGAACCGGGCCGGGCTGCAATTGGCGCTCGTCGGCCCCCATTTCTGAAGCTCGTACACGGCCCGGACCAGCGTCTCGGGAACATCCTTCTCCTTCCACGCATTAAAGCTGCGCGCTTTCCGGAAAATCGCGTCGAGCGCATGGTCGTTTACGGGGTGGCTCATCGCGCGGGTTCCTTCCTGCCAAGTCCAGCGTGGAGGTACACCCTGCCAGCCCCTTGGCAAGCGTTTAGATCACGCCTGCCGAGGCATTTGGCGCAGCCAACCTGCCGCCAGCGAAATCAGAGCACCGCTTCGACGGCGGTCACCTCCGGTACGTACGCTTTCAGCATGTTCTCGATGCCCTGCTTCAGGGTGAAGGTCGAGGACGGACACCCCGCACAGGCCCCGCGCATGTGCAGGTGGACGATGCCGGTGTCTTCCTCGAACCGGTCGAAAACGATATCGCCCCCATCCTGGGCGACGGCTGGCCGCACGCGCGTATCGATCAACTCGCAGATTTCCGCAACAATCTCAGCGGCCTCGCCCTCATAGGCTGCCTTGGCCGCGTCATTGCCCGCATCCGGTGCCGCCGGAGCGGCCTCCAGCACCGGCAATCCGGCCACGAAATGGTCCATCACAGAGGCCAGGATCAGCGGCCGCAGATGCTTCCACTCCGCATCGGGCGCCTTGGATACCGAGATGAAGTCCGCCCCCAGGAACACGCGCTCCACATCGCCCAGGTCAAACAGGCCGCGCACCAGCCGGCTGGCCGAGAGGTCTGCACCCTTGGCAAAATCGAACGGACCAGCATTTCCCACCACGCTCTGCCCGGGCAGGAATTTCAGCGTGTCGG
>JBCCBN010000215.1:0-4113 GCA_039034035.1 Pseudomonadota bacterium | reverse complement strand
GGGGGGGGGGGGGGGGGGGGGGGGGCGCCCCCCCCCCCCCCCCCGCCGGTACGCTCGATCAGGGTCTTGGCGATGAAGAATCCCAGCCCCATGTCGCCGCCGCCGAGACGGGCCTCGTCGCGCTGGCTGACATAGGGCTCGCCGAGTTTCTGCAGCACTTCGGCGGCAAAGCCCGGCCCGTCATCAGAGATCGTGACGGCGATCTGGTCGCTGTTCCAATTGGCCGTGGCGCGGACTTCTGTGTCGGCGAAGCTGACGGCGTTCTCGATGATGGCACCAAGGGCGTGGAGCACTTCGGGGCTGCGGAACAGGGTTGGCGGCTTTTCATCGGTGCCGTCTGCGTTCTGGGTCTCGATCCTGACGGCGATGCCGAGGCCGCGATGGGGGGCGGCGGCTTCTTCCAGCACGGCGCCCAGCGGCATGCGGGCATGGACGATATCTTCGGCTTCGCGCCGTTCGCCGAGCTGGCGGAGAATGGTACGGCAGCGTTCGGCCTGTTCGGCGATGAGGCGGGCGTCTTCGTAGCTGGGATCATCCTTGTCGATGGTGCCAGCCATCTCCCGCGCCACCAGGTGGATCGTTGCCAGCGGGGTGCCCAGCTCATGGGCGGTCATCGCGGCCATGGCGCCGATGGCCGATAGTCTTTGCTCCCGGGCCATCACCACTGAGGCGGCATCCAGCGCCCGGACCAGCCGGGCCTCATCCTGACTGACCCGCATGGCCGTGATGGCGAGGAAGGCGAGGCCGAGGGCCAGGGCGGTGAGGTGACCGAGGCGGAAGAGATCGGGGATCACCGGCACTGCGTCGCCATACCATGGCAATGGCAGGGACCAGAATGCCATGCCCGAACCGAGGGCGAAGCCGAGCGCGGCGAGACTGGCGGCCTGGAACGGTTTCAGGATCAGCGCGCCGACCATGACCGGGGCGATCAGGAAGAGCAGGAACGGATTGGAGAGCCCGCCCGTAAACGCGATGATGGACGATAGCTGGACCAGGTCGAAGGCGAGCTGGGCCATGGCTTCCCAGGGTTGGGCCAGCCGGTTGGACGGCAGAGCGAGGGACAGGAAGACATTCAGCCAGGCCGAGGCAGCGATGGCCGACAGGCACAAGCCAAGGGGCACTTCGAACCCGAGGCCGAAATAGACGATGAGCACAGCCGCCGACTGGCCGACCACGGCCATCCAGCGCAGGGCGATGAAGGTGCGCAAGCGCGTGCGGCCAAGCGCGGAGCCTGCACTGCCGAGCCCTTCCGGCGCCAGGGTGAAGAGCGCTTCATTGACGTCGAGGCGTTGATGGTCGGCGAGATCTTCCATGGCGCTTATCTGTGGCAAGCCGCCGCCCTTTGCAAAGCCTCTCGGCAGGGGCATTTCTGAGTAATGCTCTATTCCGTCCGCCGTGCCCCGCCCGCCGCCATTGCCGCTCTCGCCATGATGGCCCTTTCCGGCTGTAGCGATGGCGGGCCCCAGCCGACCGCCGGCGGAGCCGAAGCGGGGTGCCTGACCCGGGCCTATGAACAGATCGGCGGGCCGATTTCACTGGTCGATCATGAGGGCAATGCGGTGACCGAGGCCGCGTTCAAGGGCGAGCCGAGTCTCGTGTTCTTCGGGTTTACCTATTGCCCGGACGTGTGCCCGATGACGCTGGTGACCATCGACCAGGCTCTGAAGGCCCTGCCGGAGGGGACCGAACCGCCGCGGACCATCCTGGTGTCGATCGACCCCGAACGGGACACGCCCGAAGCGCTGGCGACGTATCTGTCGACCGATGCGTTTCCGGACAAGATCACCGGCCTGACCGGGACGCCTGAACAGGTGCGTGCGGCGGCCGATGCGTTCATCGCCGACTATTCCCGCATCGACCAGCCCGAGAGCCTAGGCGAGTATACGATGAGCCATACCGACCTCGTCTATTTCATGGATGGGAATTGGGAGCAGAAGACGTTTTTCCCGAGCACGACCCCGCCTGATGAAATGGCGCGGTGTCTGGGGGAGTTTCTCTGATTTAGCGCTCACGGCGCGCGGCGCCTCCGCGGGGGCGGCCTGGCCGCCCGGCGGGCCTTGCCCTTTGTTCGCGCTTGGGCGCTCATGGGATTGCGCTCACGGCAGATTGGCTTCGCCTGCCACTGCCGTGGCCTTCTTCGCCTTTATTTGATCCAGCGGATCAAATAATCGCTGCGCGACCGTCTACGAAGCCTCCGCGGGGCATGATCTCGCTAGCGGCGCGTGGCGCCTCGGCGGGGGCGGCCTGGCCGGCCGGCGGGCGGTCGCCCTTGGGGGGTGAGGAGCGCTTGTAGCGGTTTGGGATTAGGGGGTGCTGGCGCCAGCGCCGTTGCCCGGGCCGCGCCTTGGCGCGTCCGGCAGGGGGAGATGGATTGGCCCGGCTAGAGCCTGGCCCAGCGGCGGGCCTCAGGCGTGTGGCCGCTGGAAGCTCGGACCCTGGGGCATGGTCATCAGCCCCAGCACACGCGCCCGGTCGAGAGCGGATGCCACTCGGCCATTGATGCGCGTGGGGTTCCGGCCTTCGCCCGAGAATGGAGGCCGGCAGAGCGTGAGGGGAGAGGGACATGCTGCTGGTCGCCCGATTCCCGGCCGCATGCCCGCTCTCCCCGTGGCCCCTCCCCATGCGCCCCCGCGCCGAAAGTCCGGTCTCCGCCAGCGCTGTGACCGCTGATCCGGCATAGGCGCCCGAGGCGTTGACCGGTTTGCCGGTGGCCCGCTGATGGGGGGCCGCTGGCGTTTGAGGGATGGGCGTCAGGTGTGCCGGCGCCGCCTCGCCAGCCCCCTCGCCCCTGATCTCGCGCTTGGCACCGCCCGCACCGTAGCGATCGTCCGCCTCCACAAACACCACCATCCGGTCGCCCAGAAGGGCGGCCAGGCCGGCGATGAGGATGAGAAGGGGAAGAATGAAATGATCCATGGGAAAGAGACTAACATGGGTTTTCGGGGTGGGGATTGGAGGGGCGGATTTTTGTGGGGTGCGTTGTTTTTGTTTCGAGTTTGTGGAGTGTTGGGGATGGATAGGATCATTGGGGAGGTGGGTTGGAGGCCGCGGGCGGTGGCGGTTTTGGCGGTGGGTGAATGCGGAGGGGGTGGCGGCGGGATTGCATCCCGCCCTACGGTGTTGCACTTTGTGCAACAGAACAGCTCGCAGGTGAGACCATGGCTCAGGGTACGATCGGTTTACGGCTGGATGCGGAAACGCAGGCGCGGTTGAAGGCGTTGGGCGAGACGCGGGATCGCTCGCCGCACTATCTTATGAAGGAAGCGATTGCCGCGTTTCTGGCGCGGGAGGAGGCGGTGGAGGCGGAGAAGGCACTGCTTCGGGAACGCTGGGAACGGTTTGAGCTGACCGGGGAGACGGTCTCGCAGGATGAAATGAAGGCCTGGGCGGCGGGTCTGGGGCGCCGGGACGGGGCGTGACACAGATCGACTGGCTGCCGGAGGCCCGGCGCGACCTCCAGCGGCTTTACGATTTCATCGCACAGCACAGCCCGGAGGCGGCGGCGCGAGCCGTGCAGGCCATCGTGGATGGGGTCGATGGGCTCAGGGACTTTCTCGACAGCGGCCGGCCGTGGGAGCCGGACATGGATTACCGCGAGTTGGTCGTGCCATTTGGGGCGCGTGGGTATGTGGTGCGGTATCGGGTGCTAGGAGCACAGGTGGTGATTGTGCGCGTTTGGCATGGGTTGGAAGAGCGGGAGCTGTAGGGTGGATAGAGGGCAAAGCCCGAAATCCACCGGGGAGTTTGCGGAGAGCACGGATGATGGATTTCGCTTCGCTCTATTCATCCCAAGCTCGCTAACACTCTACTATTCGCTCGACTGAAAGCCCACTAGTCTGCCGGCGTGCGCGCTGGCGACAAGAGCAGTTGCACCATACATCCGAACAACCCAATCAGTCGTTTCCACTATACCCTTTATAGTTCCAAGCTTGCTGTACGCTTCCTTCAAGAACGATTCGATTTTTTTCCGAGTAGCCTCGGCATCGGGCATATCGCCCGGGGAAATTCCCCCTCGCTCTAATGCCATATACGCCGAAATTATTCCATCTAACCCCTCCAGAGCGTAGCCTGCTTTTAGTATATTAACGTGCCGCAATCGAAAATCGAAATTCG
>JBCCBN010000214.1:0-4241 GCA_039034035.1 Pseudomonadota bacterium | reverse complement strand
TAGGGCTCGATATAGGAGGGGTGGTTGTGGCTCTCCATCTTGAAGATCGCGGCCATTGGCCCGTTCGGCCCCTCGCCAATGTCGATCACGCCCGCATTCTCGCCGGGTCCCTGGATCACCCGCGCGCCCGTGGTCGGCAGTTTCGACAGGTGCCGCCGCGAGGATTTGTAAGAACAATGCTCGCTCCACATCACCGAGTAGATGCCCAGTTCCACCAGGTTTGGCGCCCGGCCCAGGCGCGTCACCAGCCGGTCCCATTCCTCGGCGTTGATGCCGTGCTCGGCGCCAGCGACGGCGTTTTGTTCGGCGCGAAGAGTGGAAAGAATCGCAGTCGTGTCGGTCATTCGCCGCCTTTAACGCGCCCCGCCATCCGGCGCTAGTTTCCCGCGTCAGGTTCGGTCGTCTCGCGAACCATCGTGCCCCAGAACAGGCCACCATCGGCCCCTTCGAACAATTGCCAGCTTGCCCCGTTCAGCCGGTTCAGCAGGAACGTGTCCTGCGCGGTCAGCCCCGACGAAACGATCTGGTATTGCTTGACCAGCGACAGGGTTTCACCGTCCTGCGCATTCGCTTCGCGCCGGAGCCGCCGCCACCCGCTCCTGTCCGCCATGCCCACCCGCTCCCAGCTATCGCCCGTGCAGGCATTCAGCAGATAGGTCTCGCGGGTCTGCCGCGGCGATACAAACAGCTCGAAACAGCCGGTCTGCTCGGGCACGTCCGTCGCCGTGGCGCTGGGATCCTCGATCTTCAGCTGGGCCGCCGCAAACCTGGTTGGCACGAAGCCCCAAACGGCCAGCATGGCCAATGTCGCGATGCTGGCGCAGGGGAAAGGTGGGCACCAGCGCGCCACTAGGCGGCCCCCAGCACGCTTTCCAGCAGGGCGCGGCCGTCACCGCCCCCTTCATGCCCGCCAATCGCGCGCTCAGGATGGGGCATCAGGCCCAGCGTCCGCCCGCTTTCTGAACAGATGCCCGCAATGTCGCGCGCCGATCCGTTCGGATTGTCGAGATACCGGAACACCACCCGGCCATCGCCCTCCAGCCGGTCCAGCGTCTCCTTGTCGGCCACATAGTTCCCGTCTTGATGGGCCACCGGCAGCGAGATTTCGCCCGCGTCCCCATAGCCGCTAGTGAAGGCGGTGTTCGTGGTCTCGATCGCAAGCGGCTCGGGTCGGCATACAAAATTCAGCGACGCGTTCCGGACCAGCGCGCCGGGCAACAGCCCTGTCTCGCAGAGGATCTGAAAGCCGTTGCAGATGCCCACAACATAGCCGCCTCGCGCGGCATGGGCCTTCAGCGCTGGGACAATCGGTGAATTGGCCGCCATCGCCCCACAGCGGAGATAATCGCCATAGGAAAACCCGCCCGGCACCACCACCAGGTCCGTCCCGTCAGGAAGGCCCGTTTCCTTGTGCCAGACCCGCGTCGGCCTCTCCCCCGACACCGCCTCCAGCGCCACCGCCGCATCGCGATCGCAATTGGAACCGGGGAAGACAAGCACCGCAGATTTCATGGCTATCGTTTAGCAGCGAGTCGCAGACTTGGGAATTCTCGCCAGTATCCCTTATACTGCGCCACCAGGGCTGGATTGCTCAAGGAGATGAACATGGTCCGTTCACTGGCGCTTCTATTGGCCACCGCGTGGCTCGCATCCTGTAATACGGTCGACGGTATGGGCGAAGACCTCCAGGCTGCTGGCCGTGCCGTGTCCAATGGGGCTGCGACGGTAGAGCAGGCGGTCTTTGACGGCGATGACCGGGCCACCGCGGCGCAGACCGAATTCCGCACACGAAGCGGCGAGCCTTGCGACCCGAGCGATGATGCGGTCGCTGGTGGGCCGGGCCTTCAGCCCTGCCGCAACGAGCCGCCCGTACCGCCGCGCCGGAATTGAGCCGGAATTGATCGGGTCCGCCCCTCGGACCAGCTTGCCGCCGCCTGGCACAACAGAGCTTCGCGATGATCCAGATCAGCACGTTCCGGCCCCAACAGGCTGAAGACCTTGTGGAAGTCTTCAGCGAAGCGGTCACGACCCTGACCCGGGCAGTCTATTCCGATGCGCAAGTCGAGGCCTGGCTCGCCAACACGCCAGATGTGGAGGAGACCCGGGCGCGGTGCGCAGATGGCCGCCTTACCCTCGTGGCCCAAACCGAAGCGGGCCGTGTCGTGGCGTTTGTCGATCTCGAGGATGATGGCCACATAGACCTGCTCTACGCCCGGCCCGAAATCGCGCGCAGCGGCGTGACCACCGCCCTTTATGCCGAACTGGAGGAAGCCGCCCGGGCGCGCGGCATAGACCGCCTATTTGTGGAGGCCAGCGAAACGGCTCGTTTCTTCTTCGAGAAACAGGGCTTCACCACCCTCCACCGGCGCGACTTCGAAATCCATGGCGTCGCCATCCACAACTATGCCATGGAAAAACACCTCGCCGCGGGCTGACCGCAGCGAAAGGCGCTATTCAAGCACAGTCGGCCAGTTCGTATCGGCCGACTGGATGAAACCGGGAATGTCGCCTTCCCACGTCTCCTGCACCTTCCTGTTGTAATTCAGGTACAGCTTCCCATCGACGATCTTCCAGTGATCGGCATCACCCTTGGCGGTGTAGCCTTGGCTCACCGCCCAGGCGCAGTATCCGCCATATTGTGGCGCGTAAGCAGCGGGGTCGGCGAGGAACGTGTCCAGATTGTCCTGGCTGGCAAACCGGAATTCGGCGCCTTCATACTCGGTCGTGAACGCCTTGCTACCCTTCACCGGCTCGCCTTCGTTGAAGTAAGCCACCGCATCATGGCCCTCCACGGCGACATTGCTGAACCGGCCAGTATAGACGGGGTCCTTGTCAGCATGGGCGGCGGGTGCGGTTGCGGCGATCGATGCCGAAGCGAGAACTGTAGCGATCATCAAGTGCTTGATCATGGTGTTGGTCCTTGGATTAGGTTTGAGCGAGGTTACGATGGACGTCGAGGCAATCACGAAGCGGTAGCGACACGGGCGCCCCGGCCAGCCGCAACAGTCGGCAGGCCCTGCGGCATCAGCGCCGAGCGAATGCCCGTCAGCAGCGCACCGATCTCCCGCCGGCGGATCGCCACAAGAGATACCGCCGCCGCCCAGACCAGCATGGCGATCACGAACAGGCCGCCGCCATCATTGTTCGGGTCGATGCCAAGCGGTGTGAAGAGGTGAAAGCTGATCGCTCCGGTCATCACCGCCAGCGCAATCATCGCGCCCACGCCCTGCAAGGTGCGCAGCGCAGGGTGGATCCCCGCGAGCAGCAAGAGCGCCGCAAGGCCCTCCGCCGTGCCGATCGTGTACTGGCTAAACAGCCCCGTCTGCGCGAACAGGCCGTCGGCCCCAAGGCTCGCAGCCCAGTCATTCAGCGTCCCGAAGATCACCTGCGTTTCCGGCGCGTTGGTGAACTTGAAGCGCAAACTGTCCAGAAAAACGACAGATGCGAGGCCGGCAAGCACGTGCGGGGCGAAAGGTTTGATACGGTTCAGCATGGTGGGCTCCCTTTGAGCAATTGAGTGCGCCCTAGAGCGCGGGGTCTGGCTTGCCCTCCAGATGCCTGCTTCCCCGTTCACACGCCAACCAACCCCGCGTGAGGCCCCGTCACGGTTTTGTGCGCCCCGCGAGAGCGGCCGAACCCTACCCGTGGTGCCTGGCGGGATCGAGCCGTTAATCTTCGCGGCCCGCCACGGTTTCCAATTGGTATATGTCTTGCCTCTGTCGCAGCCAGATCGCTGCACGAGGCGGCAGACAGCGGAGACCCTCCGTTTCAGCCACCAACCGTCAGCACAACAGGGACTTTGGAGGCTTTGGGGCTGCTCAATCACACCCGCACAATCTGGCCTGGCTGCGTTGCGCGCCCGGAATTGATGAAGATTTGGTTGAGATTGGGTCACAAAACCCGTTGTGGTGTTTACAGCTTGGGGCGCGAGGCTAGGCTCTTCGCCTCCCCAGAGAGCAGGCCAAGGGAACAGGCCAAAAAAACAGGGACGCAAGTGATGGCACTTTCCTTTCGGATGACAGCGGTCGCCTCCGCAGCGATCCTCGCACTCACCGGGTGCGGCGGCGGCGGCGGTGGTGGCGGCTCCGCCAACGGCCCCGTTGTATCGGCGCCACCGACTTCGGCGGCCACACCAACTCCCACGCCCACACCGTCCCCTCCACCGTCGTTGCTACGCTAATACTGATGGCAATTGGCAGTGCCACCCGCGTCATGAATGCCGGTTTGGCCTGTCCGGACTG
>JBCCBN010000213.1:0-4257 GCA_039034035.1 Pseudomonadota bacterium | reverse complement strand
TTCGAAGGCAGTAGTGGCCTTCGCTGCATGGGTACTGATGAAAAAAGGCCGTGCCCTCCAACGTGCAGAAGTAACCAGCGGGACAAGGCAAGCACCAGTGGAGCGCCGTGGCTGCGCCTTCGCGTTGCTCGTGTGGGTGCCCCGCGAGACCGCGAGCTTATAGCGCGCGCCCACAAGCAACGCGCAGTCGCAGGGTGCCCGGGCGCGAACCCGGAACAGCGCCCGAGCACTTTCACCAATAAACCAGCACCTTCACCAAGAACGCCATTCATAAAGCCGGGTCGCGTTACTCTGGGGGATCGTCGCGTTCTTCGGTGAGGATAGCGGCGAGGCCCTCGCGGTAGGTGGGGTAGGTGGGGGTCCAGTGGAGGGCGGCTTTGGTTCGGGCGTTGGAGAGGCGTTTGCACTCGCTGTAGAAGCTGCGGGCCATGGGGGAGAGGTCGGCCTGGTCGATGGGGAGGTCGGGGGGCGTGGGGTGGCCCAGCAGGGTGGCGGCGTGGGCGATAACATCCTGGGGTGGGGCGGGTTCATCGTCGCACAAATGGTAGATGCCGCGCGGGCGGGGATGGGCGAGGATGGCCATCAGGCCGCTGGCGATGTCGTCCACATGGACGCGGGAAAAGACCTGGCCGGGCTTGATGATGCGCCGGGCGGTGCCCTTGCGGAGCCGGTCGAAGGCCGAGCGGCCGGGCCCATATATGCCGGGCAGGCGGACAATGCAGGCATCGGCACGGACCGAGCGCCACTGGTCTTCGGCGAGCACCCGTGCGTGGGCCCGCGCCGACCCGGGATTGACGGGCGCGGTTTCGAACGCCCAGCCGCCATCGAGGTCGCCATAAACCCCGCTGGTGGAAAGGTAGGTGATGGTGCTGGCGGTCGCAGCGCTGGGGGCGAAGGCGCGGAAGGCGGGGCAGCCCCATTCGTCGGGCGGGATGGAGATGAGCCAATGGGCGCCGTGTGGCGGGGTGGGGAGGGGTTCGCCGGGCGCACCGCTCCAGAGAACGGCTTTGATGGACTGGCTTACGAGGGCGGTCGCCTTGGCCTCTTCGCGGACCGTACCGCGAGTTTTCCAGCCGCGCGGGCAGAGGTGGCGGGCGAGCCGGGTGGCGGCGTAACCCAGCCCAAAGCCGTAAAGGGTGCGTTGCACATCTGTCATTTGGCGCCTCGATCTGGCAACGCTAACACCGCTTCAGTGGAAGAGTGGCGGTTCTGATGATTTCCTGGATGGGCATACTGGTCGGAGCGGTGTTGCTGCAAGGCGCACCGATGACCGATGCGGGCAAAGCGATTGTGGCTGATGAGACGGCGCGGCTTGAGGCGTGCCTGGCGACGCTGGAGACCGACCCCGAGGCGGCTTATGAGGACGGGTTGGCCTGGCTGGGCAATGGAAATCGGCCGAAGGCGCGCCATTGTGTGGCGCTGGCGCTGTTGGAGCTTGAGTATTTTGCCGAAGCGGCGGCGCGGCTGGAGGATCTGGCGGGCGCGCCGGATGCGGGCGGGCTGGACCAGCGGGCGCTGTACCATGCCCAGGCGGGGAGCGCGTGGCTGTTGGGCGGGTTTGCCGAGCCGGCGATCGTGGCGTTTGACAATGCGCTGAAGCTGAAGCCGGGGGAGCTGGGCCTGCTGCTGGACCGGGGGAGCGCGCATGTGTTGGCGGAGAACTGGCTGGCGGCGATTGCGGATCTCGATGCGGTGCTGGCGGGCCGGCCGGGCGATGCCGATGCGCTGACGCTGCGGGCGCGGGCTTATCTGGCCGAGGCGCGCTATGGCGAGGCATTGGCGGATGTGGAGGCGGCGCGGGAGGTGGTGCCCGAGGCGATCGACCTGTTGGTGCTGCGCGGGGACATTCGCGAGGCCGAGCGGGTGGCAGAAGCGGGCTAGCGCTGGCGGCTGGAGCTGGGTGCCCTGGCGGGCTGTTGTGGCTGGCTGGCTTGGCTGGCGGTTTTGGCTAGGCTTTACCGGGCGGGCGGGAGCCGGTAGGCGGTTTCGAACACGCTTGCCAGTCCGGTTTGAAGGGAACGCCGCGCCATGAAATTCTTCGTCGATACCGCCGACACTGCCGAGATCGCAGCCCTGCAGGAGACCGGACTGATTGACGGGGTGACAACCAATCCCTCGCTGGTGGCCAAGTCTGGGCGGGATTTCAAGGATGTGATCGTCGAGATTTGCGACATCTGCCCCGGGCCGGTGAGCGCGGAAGTTGTGGCGACCGGCTTTGATGAGATGGTGGCCGAGGGGCGGACGCTGGCCGCGCTGGCGGGCAATGTGGCGGTGAAACTGCCGCTGACCTGGGATGGGCTCAGGGCGTGCCGGGTGCTGGCCGACGAGGATATCGGTGTGAATGTGACGCTGTGCTTTTCGGCGAACCAGGCCCTGTTGGCGGCGAAGGCCGGGGCGGCGTTCATCTCGCCATTTATCGGGCGGCTGGATGATATCAATGTCGATGGCATGGCGCTGATCGAGGAGATCCGCACGATTTATGACAATTACCTGTTCGAGACCGAGATCCTCGCGGCGTCCATCCGAACGGCGAACCATGTGAAACTGTCGGCGATGGCCGGGGCGGACGTGGCGACGGTGCCGCCATCGGTGCTGAAGGGGTTGGCGGCCCATCCGCTGACAGACAAGGGGCTGGCCGCATTCCTGGCGGATGCAGAGAAGGGTGGCGTGTCCGTCTGAGCGGGCGAGCTGGGGCGCCTATTTGGCGCCGTGGCCTGTGAGGATGACCTGGACGGTTTTCAGGGCGATCATGAAGTCCATCCAGACAGAGAAGTGCTTGATGTAATAGAGATCGTATTCGAGCTTTTCTTTCACGTCATCCACATCGACCACATGGCCCTGTTTGACCTGGGCCCAGCCGGTGATGCCGGGACGGACGATGTGGCGGTAGCGATAGAAGGCGATCTCGTTCTCATACCATTCCGACAGGCGGAGCGCTTCGGGGCGGGGGCCGATCCAGCTCATTTCGCCTTTCAGGATGTTGAGCACCTGGGGCAACTCGTCGAGGCGGGTCTTACGGATGAACCGGCCGACACGGGTGATCCGGTCATCGTCGGACTGGGTCATGTCGGCGGCCCGGTCGGCATTGGGCGAGCGTTCGCGCATGGAGCGAAACTTGTAGACCGTGAAGGTCTGGCCCCGATAACCCATCCGGGTCTGCCGGAACACGGCCGGCCCGCGGCTGTCGATGCGAATGATGGCGGCCAGCAGCAGCATGAGCGGGGCGAAGAAGACCAGCGCGATCGCGGCAAACATTACATCGATGTAACGCTTTGCGGGGGCGTAGATCGTGTCCACCGACAGGTGGCCGAACGTGTTCTCGGAGAGGTGCTCGATCTGGACGCGGCCTGACAGGGACTCGTTGAGCTGCTTGGCGTTGAAGATCGGGCGGCCGGCGACCGCTTCCTCGGCGATGGCGCGCTCCCATTGCTCGCTCAGCCCCGCAGCATTGAGGTCGACCACAAGCGGCATTGGGTGCCCGCGGACAATCTTGTCCGGTTTGGCCACTTCGATCCAGCGCACCGATTTGATCCGGCAGAGATCGCGCGCCATGCCCTCGGGCACATAGCTCATCACCGGCCGCTGAAGCCGTGAAATCGCCACGAGTACCAGCATGAACCAGGTGGTGACAAAGCCGAAGCTGAGGACGAAGAGGGGCCGGCTATATTCGAGGCGGAGCATGAAAAACAGAACGATGACAAGCCCATAGGACATGACGAATGCTGGCACGACGCTCAGGATCGCATTCGCACCGGGCAGCGCGGTGACCTTGCGGTACATCATGAAGCCGATGAGCAGGGCGCAGAAGGCGCCGATGAAGGAATTGTCGAAGAAGGCCGGACCGATAGGCAGCAGTTTCATTTGGGAAACGGCGAGGCCGGGCAGGACGATGGCCATGATAATGCCGCCCGCGAGCTGTGTCCGGATCCGCGAGAGGACCTTTGCCGCAGCATTGCGAGCATCGTCTGTTTTTGACGGTGCCCCGAAATCGACAGTACTCTGGTGGATGTACATTGAGTGCCCCAACCCAAATCGTCATTCATGCGAAACAGCGTCGGCGAGGAACGGGTCGAGGGCTCGCAGACCTGTCTCTGACTTCTGGTGGCCGGCTTATGTGAATTTCGCCTCATCGGTCCACCGCCCGTACCAAGAATTTCCACAGATGCCTCCGATTTCCCCACCGACCTTCTAAATTGGAGGTTGCAATTGCGTACAACTCTCCATTTTGGAGATTTTGTGGTGTTGCTGTTCCAGATT
>JBCCBN010000212.1:0-4271 GCA_039034035.1 Pseudomonadota bacterium | reverse complement strand
GGCACATGTCGCAATGGCAGACCTCGATGGTCGGCTTGCCCCGTCCCTCAAGCTGGACCGCGCCGCACAGGCAATGGCCTTTATGGATCTCGGTCATGGTTTCACTCCGCAGCAATTTTCTGCGCGTTTGCGTCGGCCTGCATGTGCCGGTGCATGGCGTCGGCAGCGTCCCGCCCATCCTTGATTGCCCAGACCACCAGCGAAGCGCCCCGCACGATATCGCCGGCCGCGAATACGCCGCGCAGGCTAGTCTCCATGGTCGCGAAATCGATGCGGACCGCGCCCCAGCGGTTCACGGTCAGGGCCCGTTCGCCGAACAGGGTCGGCAGGTCTTCGGGGTCAAAGCCCAGCGCCTTGATCACCATGTCAGCCTTCACGTCGAAACTCTCGCCGGTTTTCACCGGGGCCTGGCGCCCGGACGCGTCCTTCGCGCCAAGGCTCATCTTGCCGGCCCGGACGCCCTTCACCGCATTCGCTTTGGTATGCAGCACCGCTTCGGGCGCGGCGAGCCACTCGAACACCACGCCTTCTTCCTCGGCATTGGCCACTTCCCGTTGGGACCCGGGCATGTTTGCCCTGTCGCGGCGATAGAGGCAGGTGACAGATTTGGCCCCCTGGCGCACAGCCGTCCGCACGCAGTCCATGGCCGTATCGCCACCGCCAATCACCACCACACGCTTGTTGGCCGCATCGAGCTCGCCCGAGGCGAAATCATCGACGACCTCGCCAAATCCTGCCTTGTTCGACGCTGTGAGATAGTCGAGTGCGGGATAGACGCCTTGGGCGGCAATGCCGGGAACCTTGATGTCACGCGCCTTGTAGACGCCTGTGGCGATCAGCACGCTGTCATGCTTGGCGCGCAAATCCTGCAAGCTGATATCGGTGCCGACATCGGTGTTGAACGCGAAACCGATGCCGCTCTCTTCCAGTCGCTTGATCCGTCGCTCGACCAGGTGCTTCTCCAGTTTGAAGCCGGGAATGCCGTAAACCAGCAGGCCGCCGCCCCGGTCATAGCGGTCATAGACGGTAACCTGATAGCCCTTTCGGCGGAGCTGTTCTGCCGCCGCCAGCCCACCCGGACCGGCCCCGATGATCGCCGCCGATTGCGGACGTTCCCGGGCGGGTTTGATCGGCGTGATCCATCCCGCGTCCCAGGCCGTGTCGGTGATGTGGCGTTCGATGGCGCCGATGGTCACCGTGCCGTGCCCCGATTGCTCGATCGTGCAGATGCCTTCGCAGAGCCGGTCCTGGGGGCAGATCCGGCCACAGATCTCTGGCATGTTGTTGGTGGCCGATGAGACACGATAGGCTTCTTCCATCCGATCTTCAGCCGCCAGCATCAGCCAGTCGGGAATGTTGTTCTGCAAGGGGCAACCCTGCTGGCAGAACGGGACCCCGCACTGGGAACACCGCCCGGCCTGAGATTGCGCGGCCGATGCGCTGTAATCCTCATAGATCTCGCCAAAGTCTCCCGCGCGCGTAGACGCATCTCGCTTGTCTGGCATCGCCCGTTCAACACGGGTGAATTGCAGCATCTTCTGCGCCATCTCTATCTCCTGCGGGGTGAATTCTGCTGAAAGCAGATCACCTTGACCCTGTCAATGGCAATTCGTCCCAATAAATATTATAGTGATACACATATGGCGCGATGTTGGACGCTTTGTCATGAGTGCGTCCAAAGACTGCGATAAACTATATCAAAATGATAAATTGTGTTTCCACTTCCCCCGCCGCCGAAAACTTGCCAAAACTCGCGCGCCTATTGCCGAGCGAGAAAGCCGGAGCGTCGCGTCCATGTCCCTTATGCAACTCATCATCATCTCCGTGATCCAGGGCATCACGGAGTGGCTGCCGATTTCGTCCTCGGGTCATGTCCTCCTGGCAGCGGACTATTTCGGTCTGGAGGGGCGTGATGAGTTGATGATCAATGCGATGGCGCACCTGGGGACCTTGTTCGCCGTGCTCGCCTATTTCTGGCGTGATGTGGGCCGGGCGATTGCTGGCGGGTTCGAGCTGTTGAATGCGCCTTTCCGGCGTGTGCGTCTCAGCCGGGATGCCTGGCTGGCGATCTTCATTCTGGCTTCGATGCCAATCGGGGTCATCGGCGCGCTGGCCCACGAGCTGTTCTTCCCGACCGCTGTGCAGGACCAATTGCGCAGCATGGAAACCGTCGCGCTGGCCACCATCATCTTCGGCATCGCGCTGTGGGTTGCCGACAGTTTCGGCCGTCAGGACCGGACCGAGGACGACATGACCGTCACCCATGCGGTGCTGATCGGCGCGACCCAGGCCATTGCCGCGCTTGTGCCCGGCACCAGCCGCTCGGGCATCACCATGACGGCGGCGCGCTTTCTTGGTTACTCTCGCTCCGAAGCCGCGCGCTTTTCCATGCTGATTGGCGCGCCGCTCCTGGCCGCAGGTGGGCTCTATGCTGTGCTCCAACTCGCCGATGCAGACCCGGACCTTCCCGGCACGACCACATTGAATGATGGCCTGATCGTCGCCGGACTGTCCTTCGTGGCCGGGTTTGCCTCGATCTTCATCCTGATGGCGGTGATCAAGCGGATGAGCTTCCTGCCCTTCGTGATCTACCGGCTCCTGCTGGGCGGCGTGTTGCTCATGATGAGCCCTTTGGCTGGCACCATGATCGCGGGCTAATGCCCTCTGCGCGGCGCGGCTGACGGGAAAACGCATGTCCTGAAAAGGAAAAAGAGCGGCGCGCAGCATCTGAGAGGGGGGCTCGTCCTCTAGCTGCGCGCCGCCTTCCGCCAGTCGCGTCCCGACGCCTGCGGAAGCTCTTCAACGAGAGTGATTAACCAACCGCAATGGGGACGCGCTTGGGTCAAACCAAGGCACATTCAGGGCAATTCGCGTTTCGGGGCGTAGAGCCCTTTCATTGGAATTTGGCTTGTCTGAGCGCTGGAGTTTTGGGTCAGGGACAGGAGTAGACCGGACCAGCATGCGAGCATGCTGGGAGGATTACGACGCAGCCCTGGCACAAAAGGCCAGTGGTCAGGTGGCTCAAATTCCGATGAAAGGGCGCTAGCTCGCAGGCGTCGAAACCAGCGTCGCGGTGACCTCATTGATCGGGCCCAGACCCGCCGGAACCGGGATGTCGCTGTCATCATAGGCGCTATTCAACCGGAGGGTTGCCCCGTCCAGTACTTCGAGTTCGCCAGCCACAACCAGGGTAAAGGCCGACTGGTCTGCGATCCGGTCTCCACCGCCGAAATCAAGCCGGTCTCCCGGCAGGTACATCGTCCCGGTCAGCAGGTGCGCATTCTCGCTGGCTACCAAATGGTGCCGCATCGGCGTGCGATCTCCGTCCTCTCCGGGCGTGGGCTGCACACCGCGGACCAACAGTCCGGCCATCTCGCCCGTCCGAGGCGCGCTCAGCCGCACGTCCGAGCGGGGATCGAAATCCAGCACGGCATCGGGCCCGACCAGTTGGAACCCCACAAATTCGCCCTTCAGGCGGCCCTCACCTACGACCTTCAACGGGCCGTCCTTGATCACATAAGTGCCGGCATAAAGCTCTGCCCTGCCGCCATCGATCACCAGTCCGCCGCAATAAACGCCAGCCGACAGCGTCTCATGGCCTGTAACCACCCGGTCCACATGGTCGCACTCGTCCGTGGCGTCCGGCACGGGGAGCCGAGCTTGAAGCGGATCGCCCCGCTCTGCCACAAGGCGCGCGCCCTGTGCGCCCGTACCAGCGCTGCTTTGATCGTCGCCCGCCGCGCGATATTGGGCGGCGGTGACCACCGAAGCGGTCTTCGCCAACTGGATTGCATCCGCGCGCGCCCGGTCGGAATGGATCGCACAGCCTTTGGCCAGCAACTTGGCGCCCGCGCCCACCCGTACGGTGCCGCGCGCGCCGGTCCGCTCATCGGAGATGGCCAGTGCGCAGAGATCTGGTCCGGCGGTCACGAGCTCAGCCCGCGCCGACACTGACACGGTCGATACCAGGCTGAGTGGGCCGGGGAACCGCACCCTGGCTGGCGCCGAAATATCAACCTGTAGTGTGCTCTGCTGCCGGTCGATCTCGGTGCCGGTATCAAAGGCCGCGCCGGTCAGGCGGCTGGCGACATGGGCGTTGGCCGCGAAGTCGAGGCGTTCGGCATTGTTCTCCGGATAATTCAGCGCCCGGGCCCCCTCAAGGGCCGCCGAGTTCGCGGCGGCCTTCATGGCCTGGCGCTGCATGTGCACGGCCCGCCAGTCATAGATCCCACCCGCAAGGGCGCCGATGGCGACCAGAAGGACCGCCGCCG
>JBCCBN010000211.1:0-4307 GCA_039034035.1 Pseudomonadota bacterium | reverse complement strand
GCACCGGCCCGCTGGCGGAACAGCAGGATGGCGAGCGCGAACACTGGCCAGAAGAAGGGCCAGACATAGTCCGTGTGCTTGTCGAACAGCGGGTCGGTGAACATGGCACCGGGGAGTATGCGCTGGGGCGAAGTCGGTCGGATAAGTTTTGGGGGAGTGAGCGGCGGGGGTTTGGGGCGCTGCTCTTTGCCGGCGGTTTTGTGGCGGCTTCGGGTGATGGGCCCTGCGGTCTAGCCGCAGGGCGGCGCGGGTGGGGGCGCCCTTTGGGGGTGCGTTGCGCGGGCGGGGGATGTGGAAGGTGTAAGACGATGTGGGATAGGTTTGTTTGTTTCCGCACCCGAGTCGTTCCGCCGATGCCTCTTCACAGCTGAGGCAGAATAGGCGGAGTTGGCGGCTTCAGCCGGGTTTTGTGGCTGACAGGATGTAGGCGGCGGTGTCGCCGCCCAGGGAAAGGGGGGTCAGGGTGCCGGTTCCGCTGGGGTCGATTGTGTCGATGAGTGTACGGGCTTCGTTGGCGCTGATGGCGGCGCCGAGCATGCCGGTCATCCGGCCGCGATAGGCTGCGATCTCCCCTTCCATGCCATGGAGCCAGCCGGCAATGTCGGCTTCGGCATAGCTCCGCCGGCGTTCGTAGAGCTGGCGGGCACCTTGTTGCAGGTGACCCGCGATCCCGCCCTTCTGGATCGCGGGGAGCATGGCCGACTGGGCGCCCTGAAAGGCAGTGGCGGCGGCCTGGGTGGCGGCCTGGTTGGCGGGGCTCTGGTCGGCTTCGAGCCTGTAGAGCGCGCTAAAGAAGGCTTTAGCCGCAGGAATGGAACCGCTGTCGCGGATCTGGTCGAGGGTGGCGAGATGGTCCTCGCATTCTGCCGCGATGGCGCCGCCGGCCATGTGGGTGACCGCCGTGAAACGGCCGCCCAGCTTGAGGATGCGGGCGATTTCGGCGCTGGCGGCGGGGCGGTTTGCGTATTCAAAGCCGAACTGGCTGACCACCTGGTCGATGCTGGCGTCCCTGAGCGGGAGACGGTCGGCGCTGGCGACCAGGCCGGCGATGGCGGGAACCGCTTTCTGGGCCGCCAGGACGGCGTGTTCGGAGATGTCGGCGCCGATATGCAAGCCGCCACCACTGGCGTCCGCATGCTTCAGCGCGGAGCCGGCCCCGCAGGCCAGATCCAGAATGACACCGCCGCCGAACCCGGCAAAGACGCCGCGCCAGACCGCGGCCAGTTCCTCGCTGGTCTCGATGCCGACGCCGGCGAAGACCTCGCCGGGATCATCCTCGCCCCGGCCGCGCCAGTAATTCGACCAGTCGGCCCTGCTTTTGTCCTGCTTTCCCATGGCGACAAGGGTTTATAGTATTTCTGCGTTGGCCCAAGTGCGGGCAGTCTCCTTGTGGCGGAAACCGAGCATGCCCCGAACCCCGTCCCGTGATCCGAACGCCGCGCTGAGGGCGGGAGTGGCGGCTTACCAGCAGGGGCGGCTGGAGGAGGCGTGGGCGATCCTGTCGGCGCTGCGCCATGCCAAGGCGCTGAACATCGCGGCCGTCTGTGCGCAGAAGCTGGGGCGGGTGGAGGATGCGGCGCGGGCGTATGGGCGGGCCAGCGCGCTGGCGCCAACCGATCCAGAGATTGCGAACAATTGGGGGCATTTCGAGCTGGGACGGGGGGCCGTCGAGGCGGCGGGTGAGTTGTTCGCGCTGGCCCTGCGCGGGGCGCCGGGGATGGTGGCGGCGGAGATCGGGCTGGCAAAGGTTGCGGCAGCGCGGAAGGATTGGGAAGCGGCGCTGGCGGCGTGGGAGCGGATTGTGGCGGCTGCGCCGGCGAGCGTGGAGGGGCGCTATGGGCGCGGAGTGGCGCTGTTGGAGACGGGCCGGGCGGAGGCGGCGGCGGGCGTGTTCGAGGCGCTGTTGCAGGAGCGAGGGGGACCGGAAGTGGCGTTCATGCTGGGCCGGGCGCTGTTGAACCTGGACCGGCAGGATGAGGCGGAGGCGCGGTTGCGTGAGGCACATGGGCAGGCGCCGCGGGCCCACACGCTGCGGGCGCTGGCCAATCTGTACTGGATGCGAGGGGAGCGGGGGCGGTTTGATGCGCTGGTTCGCGAGGGGCTGACGACGCTGCCGCTGGTGGCGATCAAGCTGCTGCTTGAGGCGGGGGATGTGTCTGGGGCGCAGGCGGCGTGGGAGGCGTGTTTCGCAGGGCGGGCGCCGGATGCCGATGGCTGGACGTTGGCGGCGCAGATCGCGCGGATCGGGGGCGACGGGGCTGGGGCGGCGGAGGCGGCGGACCAGGCGCTGGCGCTGGCGCCGGGCCATGCGGGCGCGAGCGATACGCGGGTGGTGGCGTCGCTGATGATGGGCGCGGGCACCGAGACGCTGGACCGGCTGGCGGAGCTGAAAGCCGGCGAGCCGCTGGCGCAGAACTGGATCGCCCATGAGAGCACCGCTTGCCGTTTGGTTGGGGCGGAGGGGGGGCGTGGGGAGGGGGCGCCGGCGCTGAATGATGTGGAGCGGTTTGTGCGGGCGTATGACCTTGGCGTGCCGGCGGGATATGGGTCGGTAGAGGGGTTCAATGCGGCGCTGGCGGAGACGCTGCGGCGGCTGCATACGTTTGCGGGCCGGCCGCTGGACCAGTCGCTGCGAGGGGCGGCGACGCAGACCACACGCAGCCTGCTCGACCGTGATGAGGCGGTGGTTCGGGCGTATATTGCGGCGCTGGAGGGGCCTATCCGGCAGTATCTGAGCGCGATCGGGACCGGGGCTGGGCATCCGACTACGGCGCGGAACACCGGCGGGTACCGGTTTCAGGGGATGTGGTCGGTACGCCAGACTGGTGGGGGGTTTCATGAGGCGCATGTGCATCCCGAAGGATGGATCAGCTCGGCCTATTATGTGGCCGTGCCCGATGGGATCGAGGGGGCCGAGGACAAGGCGGGCTGGATCGGGTTTGGCGCACCGCCCTACCCCACCGAGCCGTCATTGGAGGCGCTGAAATGGGTGGCGCCACGGGTTGGGCGCCTGGTGCTGTTCCCGTCCTATATGTGGCATGGAACACGGCCGATTGCCGAGGGCGGGGAACGGATCACAGCGCCGTTTGACCTGGTGCCGGGCCCTGGCTGATTGCGGGCTGGGGGGCTGCCGGTGGCGTGTGGCGTTCGGTGTTCGGAGTGCGCGCGGGTTTTTGTTGGCGCACAAAAAAACAGGCCCTCCGGGTGGAGGGCCTGTCTCTGTTTTGGGGGTCCGTGAACCTTAGAAGGTTGCGGTGACCCGGCCGAAGAACGTCCGGCCCAGCGTGTCGTAGGTGGCTGGGTAGGTGTTCGACTGCTCGGCAGATGCGTCACCGATCAGGACGAAGTCTTCGTCCAGCAGGTTCTCGATCCCGAAGGTCAGGCCGACATTGTCGTTCACGTCGTAGAAGAGCGTGAGGTCGAACTGGTCATAGGCATCGACACCTTCGACGAAGAGGTCAGGCGTGCCGCCATTGGCGAACAGATCGTCTTCCACTTCGCTGATCCGCGTCCAACGCAGGCGGGCACCGTAGGGTCCCATGCCCCAGTCGAGACGGGTGTTGAAGCTCCACTCAGGGGTCGGCTCACCCACGGTTGCACCGTAGAAGCCAACGCTTTCGATGGGGTCTTCACCCGGCAGCGGAATGAACTCGTTCGATTCCGTGTACGTGGCGAGCGTGTAGATACCGAAGATACCGTAGTCGCCCGTGTCGTAGGAATAGTCGATCGAGAAGTCGACACCGCTGGTGGACAGCTCGGCAGCGTTCCGGGAGAAGCTGTCGAAGTTGAACACCGTGCCATCGGGGTTCCGGCGGATCGCGCCACAGAACTCCGGCAGGCCGTCGAGGTAGCAGAAGTCGAAGATCCGCTGAGACGGCACACCAGCCACGACGTCTTCGATCAGGATATCGAAGTAGTCGATGGTGATGGCGAGATTGTCGATGAAGCCGGGCTCAATGACCGCACCCACCGTGATGGTTTCAGCGGTTTCCTGGCTGAGTTCCGGGTTACCACCGAACAGACCTTCAATCTGAGCGTTGACCTGAAGCGGGGACCCCGTGCTTCCGGCCGGCACATTGGCCGCCGCAAACGCGTTGTTCTCACAGTTGGCGCGAGCGGCCGTCTGCTCTGCAGCGGACAGTTCGTCGAACCCACCAAGACCACCCGAGCACGGGTCGGCAATGTTCGGGAAGCCGTTCGTTTGCGGCGAGAACAGCTCACCGATGTTCGGCGCCCGGACAGCTTGCTGGAACTGACCACGGAGGCGGAAGCCCTCAACCGGGGTCCAGCTCAGACCAGCCGCATAG
>JBCCBN010000210.1:0-4344 GCA_039034035.1 Pseudomonadota bacterium | reverse complement strand
CCCAGGCGGCCACGAAGTCCTTCACGAACTGCTCGCGATAATCGCTGGAGGCATAGACCTCGGCGAGGGCGCGCAGTTGGCTGTTGGAGCCGAAGACCAGATCGACCCGCGTCCCGGTCCACTTTACGGCCCCACTGGCCCGGTCCCTGCCTTCGAACATGTACTTATCGTCCGAGATCGGCGCCCACTCGGTGTCCATGTCGAGGAGATTTGCGAAGAAATCATTCGACAAGGTGCCTGGCTTGTCAGTGAAGACACCGACGCTGGACCCATCGGCATTGGCACCGATGGTCCGAAGGCCGCCGACCAGCACGGTCATTTGCGGTGCGGTCAGGCTCAGCAGATGGGCCCGGTCAACGAGACGCTCTTCCGGGGGCAAGCCGTCGCCATCGCGGAAGTAGTTCCGGAAGCCATCGGATTTTGGCTCCAGGACGGCGAAGCTCTCGGCATCGGTCATCGCATCGGTCGCATCGGTCCGGCCCGGCATGACTGGCACGTCAATGGCGACACCAGCATCCTTGGCAGCCTTCTCGACCGCTGCCGATCCGGCAATGACGATCAGGTCGGCCATGGAAACGGCGATCCCACTGGAGGACTGGACGCCTTCAAGGGCCGCCAGCACCTTGGTCAGTTCATCCGGCGTGTTGACGTCCCAATCCTTCTGGGGGGCCAGGCGGATACGGGCGCCATTGGCCCCGCCGCGCTTGTCCGTCCCGCGATACGTAGCGGCCGAGCCCCAGGCAACGCGGACCAGTTCGGCGACCGACAGACCGGTCTCCAGCACCTTGGCTTTGAGGGTCGAGATGTCCGCGTCGCTGAGCGGAGCGCCGGATGCCGCGGGGACCGGATCCTGCCAGATCAGTTCCTCGCTGGGCACTTCGGTGCCGAGATAGCGGCTCGCCGGGCCCATGTCGCGATGGGTCAGCTTGTACCAGGCGCGGGCGAAAGCGTCGGCGAACTGGTCGGGGTTCTTGTGGAACCGTTCCGAGATTTCCCGGTAGGCCGGATCCATCTTCAGGGCCATGTCGGCGGTGGTCATCATCAGCGGTTCGGTGCTGGACGGATCGTGGGCGGCGGGGGCCTCGGGAGCGCCCTGGCCGGCTTTCGGCGTCCATTGCTGGGCCCCGGCGGGTGACTTGGTGAGTTCCCACTCATAGCCGAGCAGGACGTCGAAATAGTCGTTGTTCCACTGGGTCGGGTTGGGGGTCCAGGCGCCCTCGATGCCCGAGGTGATGGTGTCGCCGCCCTTGCCGGAGCCGTGGCGGTTCTTCCAGCCCAGGCCCTGCTGCTCGGTGGGGGACCCTTCCGGCTCGGGGCCGACCAGGTCCGCATCGCCGGCGCCATGGGCCTTGCCGAAGGTGTGACCGCCAGCGACCAAGGCGACGGTTTCCTCGTCATTCATGGCCATGCGCTGAAAGGTGTCGCGGATGTCATAGGCCGATGCCAGGGGATCGGGCTTGCCGTTCGGGCCCTCGGGATTGACATAGATCAGGCCCATCTGAACGGCGCCGAGCGGGTTTGCGAGGTAGCGGCTGCCGGTATAGCGCTCATCGCCGAGCCATTCGGTTTCGGGGCCCCAATAGATGTCGCCCTCAGGCTCGAACACGTCTTCGCGGCCGCCGCCAAAGCCGAAGGTTTTGAAGCCCATAGATTCCAGGGCGACGTTGCCAGTGAGAACCATGAGATCGGCCCAGGAGATCTTGCTGCCGTATTTCTGCTTGATCGGCCAGAGTAGGCGGCGAGCCTTGTCCAGGTTGCCATTGTCAGGCCAGGAATTGAGCGGCGCGAACCGCAGGGTGCCGGACGAGGCGCCGCCGCGGCCATCCTGGATGCGGTACGTGCCGGCCGAGTGCCAGGCCATGCGGATGAACAGGCCGCCATAGTGTCCGTAGTCGGCGGGCCACCAATCCTGGCTATCGGTCATCAGCGCATGGAGATCCTGCTTCACGGCATTGAGATCGAGCGTGTTGAAGGCTTTCGCATAGTCGAAGGCGCCGCGCATGGGATCGGTGAGCGCGGAGTTCTGGCTGAGGATCTTGAGATTGAGCTGGTTGGGCCACCAATCATTGTTCGACAGGGCGCCAGCGGCTGTGTGGCGTTGCTTTGCGCCGAGAACCGGGCAGCCGCCAAAGTCAGAACCATCCATCATATGTGTCTCCATGGGTGAGGTCGGAATTAATGCACTGACGAGGAGATGGGTGAGTGAGGGTTATAAATCCAATGAATTATATACAGGGTTCATATAGAAAAAATCTTGGTCGCGGGATTCGCCTGAACAGAGGTCGTCCGGTTCCCTGGATTCGCGCATCACGGGGTGTGTCGGTCAGACCGCTATGACGAAGACATGCTCTTCGGTTTCGGACAGCGCCTTGCCGAGACGGGCGTTGATCAGCTCGTTTGTCAGGTCCGCCGAAAGCGTCTTCACGTCCGATTTGCGGATGCTGAGATCGGGCCGCAAGCGGGCGCTGTCGCCGTCGACCCGCCAGACTTCGAGAGTGGTGACCACAACGCCCTTATCCTGGGCAAAGCGCAGGAATTCGCGTGCCCGGCGCTCGCCCATGAAGCTCGTGCCCTTGCCGGTGCGGGCGCGGGTCAGCTCCTCTTCAAGATCGTGGGTTTCGAATCCGCGGGGGTCGGACTGAGCGCCGATCGGGCCTTCTGTGATCCGCCGCTCGATGGCGGTCGAGACGGCTTCGGCGGCCATGAAGGCCAGCGGAATGAGGATCAGGTAGATGATGTTTGGAGCGCCGCCGGATGCGAAATCGAGGAGGTCCAGGGCCGCGGAAAAAGCCAGGCCGATCAATCCGGCAAACAGGATCGGCATGTACCAGGCTGGATAGCGGTACATCCAGCCATTGGGCTCGCGCCGGAAGGCGTACATCAGGGCCACCGATGCGATCAGGGACGGCACCACAATCGCCATGACAGTAGGCGGTGGGATGCGGAGCAGGGGTTCAACGAGCCGCTCAAAGCCCGGATGTCGGGGCAGCACTATGGCCACCAGGCCGTAGACGGGGATCCAGATCAGAAGGCGTCGCATCGGGGCGGTTTAGGCGGTGCTGCGCAGCTTGGCCAGCATGGGCGTTCATGGCGGGGAGCGACCTGCGGGCTGGTCAGCGGGCGCCCGCTCGCGACGATCAGGTTTCCGGACGCACGATGCTGGGCGACAGATTGGTCAACACTTCGCTGGCCGCGAAATAGGCCGGGTCGTCGGCGGGTTTCTCGCCAGCACCCATGATGATCTCGGCCCGTGCTTCATAGCGGACGATCTCGCGATAGTCGGCTGCGCCGAAGCCATAGCCGAACGGGTCGTAGAAGCTGCTGCGCCCGTACCCGGCGCGGCTGAAGGCGGACCGGCTGAAGCCCGGGTTCCGGAACCGTCCATAGGGACTGTAGAAGGCGTAGTCGCAGTAGAAGCCGGAATAATAGGGCGTCCGGGAAATACTGGTCGGCACGAACGTGCTGGTCTCATCGGTATCGCGATTGACCACGCGGAAATGGTTAAAGCCCGACTGTTCGGTCAGCTCAGCGGCGCGGTAGAGGAGATAGGTTTCGACCGTGCGCCGGTCGGTCAGGCTGTTGCCGGAAAAGCTGATCTGCCAGCGATTGTTCTCGATCTGCTGGTCTGCAAAACCGCGCTGGCCCTGTTCGGCTGGCTGGTAGGGCGTTGCGGTCGCGCACGCGCCCAGTAGCAGCAAACTCATCACGAATGGCGTAACACGGCCCAGTTTCATTTTTGCTCACCCTGTCGTTTCTTCATGCCTTATTAACATATGCAATCTGAACGCCAGTGGAATGCCCCCGCCGGAAATGTGACATCTGGCGGGGGAGGAATGGCTCGTTTGACGCGGAATCAGGCGTCGGCCTTGGTGTCCACATGGGAGAGGAAGACCCGCTGGTGGGGGTAGGGGATCTCCACGCCGACCTTGTCGAACGCCTTCTTGATTTGCTCGGGCACCGAATAGAGCACGTCGAAATAGTGCGCGCCTTCGCAGAACGGGCGGGTGATGAAGTCGACCGAACTGTCATTGAGGGTCGAGATCTCGATGAACGGTGCCGGGTCCTTGAGGATGTGAGGATGCGCGGCGAAGACCTCCTCAATGGCCTTGCGGGCGGTGTCGATGTCAGAATCGTAAGCGATGCCGAAGGTCATATCGACGCCGCGGACGGGGTGATGGCTGTGATTGACGATCTGTTCGGCCCCCCAAGTATCTTGGTTTAGTGTGTGATACCTGCGTGTCTTGGTTGTAGTGTGGGAACCCCAATTGTCTTGGTTTTAGTGTTGGGAGTCATTGTTATACTGGTTTTAGTATTTTCTGGGATGCACGGGATCGTTGTAGACTG
>JBCCBN010000209.1:0-4437 GCA_039034035.1 Pseudomonadota bacterium | reverse complement strand
GCCGGCCATGAGCACGTCTTGAGGATCCGTCGCGCCGCTACTGCGTCCGAGTTGGACCAGCACGCCAGCTGCGATCACCACGAAGACGGCGGCGGCGCCGGTGACGGGGGAAATCCGTGTCGAGCGGCCAGCCATGATGGCGCGGCGGGCATGGCTGGAGCCCTTGTCGAGTGCCGCCTGGAACAGGGGCGGGATGGTGAGGGGGGTGCGCTCTGATGTGGAAGGCGAAAGGCTAACTGATGGTGGAGGTGGGCCAATCCGAGCGGGTGTGAGGTCGTCGATCAGCGGCGGCTCGGCCCGTCCCGGTGGCGGGCCAGGGGGCGATACTTTTGGCGTCGGGACAGGAAACGGTGGCGGCGGCGGGGTGTCTTCCGCTGTCTGTGGTGGTGCTGAAGACTGTGTTTGGGGCGGCGGTGGAGTTGGCGACAGCGGTGGTGCTGTTTTGGGGGCGGAGCGCCGGTTCACGGTCTCGGCTGATGCGAGTTTGGGGGCGGGGTCGTTGCTGGCGGTCGGCGCCGAAAGTGCGATGGGGGCCGGCGGCGTCGGAGGCGGGAAATACTGCTGGGTCACGAGCCGTTCGACAAGGGCGCGGATGCTGCTCGGGCGGCGCGAGGGCTCGAGTTCCAATGCGGGAGCGAGTTGCGACAGCAGCATGGCAGCGTCGGGATGGGCCTTTGACAGCCGGTTAATTTCGAGCCCGCCATCCGAGGTCGAGAACCGGTCACGTGCCGACAGGGGGGCTTCCCCGGTCAGGAGGAACAAGCAGGTGGCCGCAACGCTGTAGAGTTCACTGGAGACGCCGTAATTCACGCTTTGACCGAGGAGGATTTCCGGCGGCATGTAGGCGGTTTCGAAGCTCGGCTGGAAGTAGGCGGGCTCGGACCGGTAGGCGGACCTGAGCGTGGTGGAGGGCAAGAGGACCGGCTTTTCATCCCGGGTGTAGATCAGGCTCGCCGGTGAGATTTCGCCATGGAACAGTTCGGCCCGCTCTAGGGCGAAGAGGGCAGGCAAGAGGATGGTCAGGAGGTTTGAGACATCGCCCGGGCTGATCGGGCCGCCGCGTTGTACGACTTCCTGGTAGCTTGTGCCGATGGCGATTTCAGCGGCGCGGTAGACCGTGCCATTCGCCTCGATCCGTTCGAGTATGGGCACGAGGCCGCGCCGGATGATCTGCTCGGCTGCGTGGCTGGCGAGCCGGAAATCCTCCTTGCCGGCATCGAAGGCGGCCAGGACGGCACCATCTTCCCGGGCGACGACCCGGTTGCCCCGCCGCTCTGCCAAGAGGGCGGGGAGGAATTCGCGCAGGCTGATCTTTTTCGGACCGTCGCCACCGTTCAGCCGTTCGCAGAAATAGGTAAAACCGTTTTCGTCGGTCGCGATGGCGCGCAGCACCCGGTAGGGGCCGATGACCGCGCCGGCTGGCAGCGCAGAGCGCGTGATAGGCGGCCCGCCGCCGTCGTGTCTATGCGATTGCACGGTCTGCTCCCTCTACATCAAGCATCATGGCCACACCGGCGCTAGAATTCGGCACTCAGCGAGATGCCGAAGGTGCGCGGCGTGCCGAAGGCCTGGATGTCCTGGGCGACGGCGTTGAGATCGGCGAAGACGGTGTTGTATTCCTCGTCGAGAAGGTTTCGCCCCCACAAGGCGACTGTGTAGGACTGGGCCTCGCCCCGCTGGAAGGTGAGCCCGATCCGCGCTTCGAGCAGGCGCTGTTCATCGGCCGGTGTGTTCGGCAGGTAGAGCGTGTCCTGGGTGTAGCTGTAGGCCAGGCGGCTTTCGAGCGTGCCGAATTGGAGCGGTTGGTCGTAATTGATGGCGACGGTGGCGGAGTTTTCGGGGATGGCAATTTCGTCGCGCGCTTCGATGGCGCCGGTGAAGGGGTTGAACACGTCATCCTGTTCGGTCTGGGCGTAGGCGTAGGAAAAATCGACCCGGATGCCGGGTACGATGATCGCTGCGCCGTCGATTTCTACGCCATAGTAGCGCGAGTCCGTATTCGAGATCGCCCGGAGGAGGGGGTTGCCCGGCGCCTGGACCAGGACCTGCTCATCGGTGAGCCAATGGTGGTAGACATTCACATTCACCCGCAGGCGATCATCGAAGGTCTGGCTGCGAAGGCCCGCTTCGACCGCAGAAATCTCTTCCTGATCGAAGCGGAAGCTCTCGAGCGATGGGGCGGTGGAGTTGAACCCGCCTGACCGGTAGCCCTCCTTATAGGACGTGTAGATCATTGCGGCGGGGGTGAGGTCGTATTCGAGGACGAGGGCAGGATCGAAACTGGTGAAGGTGTCGCTTCCGCGCAATTGGGGGATGGGCTGGCCGAGCAGGTTGAGATTGTCGCCCACGAATGGCTGCTTGCCTTGCTGGATGCCGTCCTTTTCATCGATCGAAACCCTGGCACCGGCGGTCACCCGCATGCGGTCGCTGGCTTCATAGGTGACCTGGCCGAAGACCGCGTAGGCGTCGGTGCCCAGGCGGATGGTCCGGGCGCCATTGTTGCGAAGGTCACCGACCTGCTGGGTGGTGAGGATGGCGTTCTCTTCGAGCGCGGGCAGGAGTTGTGCGCAGGCCGGGTTGGCGCTTCCGGTGAAGCAACCGAGCCCGGCAGCCTGGTCAAGCAGGGTTAGCGCTGCGGGAAAGTCCGGCGCGCCATCGAGATTGCCATCGGCGGCGAGCAGGCCGAGCAAGGTGACATAGCGGAAATAGTCGTTTTGGGGCGCCTGCTCGTCGGCGCCGGTGTCTTCGTTGAAGTAGTAGAGCCCGCCTGTGTACTCGAAGCGCTCATTGAAGCTGCCGGTGAAGATCGCCTCTAAGCTGTACTGCTCATGATCGTCGATTGTCTTATTCTGCTCGCCGGTGATCGATGTGCCGAAGGAGACGAAGGGCTGGGACAGTTGGGCGAGATAGTCAGGATTAAGGGTCTGGCCGGTGAGTCCGACCACTTGGCCGAGCGCGGTGGAGAAGAGGGCATTGGCCGATAGCCCGCCCAGTTGTGGGCTGGGCGTGTTCACAACCGCTGCGGCGATGCCAAGGTCGAGTTCCGGGTAGGCGCTCACGAAGGCTGACGAGTCGGCAGTTCGGTAGGCGCCGATGAGTTTGAGTTCGTGATTGGGCGCGTAAACCCAGTCTGCGGTCAGCGTGTTGGTCAGGACTTCGGTTGCGGACTCTTCGATCGCGACGGTGGAGGTGGCCTCTTCGCGGCGGGTGTCTCCGAAGGCCGGGACGGCTGCGGCGAAGAGGCCATCGGCGGCGCTGCCGATGGGGACGAACAGGGGCGGTTGTTGGTTGGCTTCTGCGTAGTCGAGGGCGTAATTGACGCTAAGGAAGTCGGTAGGCTCATAGGTGACATCGGCGCCGATGGCCGTGCGGTCGTAGCCGTGGAAGTCTTCGCCGATCCTGCGGTTCTTGACCCAGCCATCCCGGGCGCTGAACGTGCCTGAGAACTGGATGGCCCATGCTTCGCTGAGGGGCCGGTTAGACGAGCCGGACACTTCGTAGAAATTGAACTCGCCATACTGCGCGCTCAGCCGGGTCTTGGGTTCTGTCGTCGAGGCCTTGCGGCTGATCAGGTTGATGGCGCCGGCAACGGCGTTGCGGCCATAGAGCGTGCCCTGGGGGCCCTTGAGCACTTCCACCCGTTCAAGGTTTGCCACGTCATAGTTGAGGCCGGACGCCTTGCCGACATACACCCCGTCTATGTAGATCGCCGTCTTGCTGTCGAGGCCGATCTGGGGGTCGGAATTGCCGATACCGCGAATGGCGATGCGGAGGTCCGACGGGTCGATGGGAGATGCGGATGTGAACAGGTTAGGGGTGTAGGCTGCAAGGTCGGCGACCCCGTCAATGTCGAGGGTTTCGATCAGCCCGTCGTCGAAAGCGGTCAGGGCAACCGGCACTTCCTGCAAGGTCTCTACCCGCTTCTGAGCGGTCACCTGGATAGTTTCCAGCCGCTGTTGGCCGGGTTCTCCCTGCTGGGCATTTGCGGCGCCAGTGTACGGAAAGGCGAGCGCGCTCGCTGAGCCCAGAAGGCCCAGCAATGATCGGTTCAAACGCATGGATGATCCCCTAGATGGCCGGGGTGATTCCGCCGGCCGATGGCTTTGGTCCGCTGCCCGCCGCGCCAGTGCGGCAGGATTGGACCGATGCTGTTCCCCCAGCATTCAAAGTGAGACGGGGCGCGGTTGCGGCCGCCGTTCTCCAAAACAATGTGAAAGCGGTCGCGGGCGGCCCGAATAGCTGTAATGAAAGCAACGCGTAACATGCCGACTAGGCCCCAACCCGAAACGCACATGTTGTCGGAAGAATAGACCCCAAAAACAGGCGCGTGAACACACTTATAGTCTGTCGTGTGACGGACATTAAAAAGTGTTTCATAGTATTCGAATCCAGTAATCCTGATGCGCTTTGGATTACAAGCCCGCGAAGTTTACAGTG
>JBCCBN010000208.1:0-4438 GCA_039034035.1 Pseudomonadota bacterium | reverse complement strand
GGCATCTGGGGCGAAGGCACCTGGACCAACAGCCAGGGCGGCCCCGTCGCGGCAGACCGAACCCCCGAAGCCATCGAAACCGCACGGTTCAATCCCACCGAGGACGTCTTCAACACCTTCCTCGCCGTGCAGGACCGGGGGGCCGGAAACATGCCCGGCTACCAGTTCGCCTCCCGCAACCACACCAATGAGCTTGTCCCCCTCTGGGCCCTCGGCGCGGGCGCCTCGCAATTTGCCGAGTTTACCCGCACCGACCTCAAGGCGGCCGAGCTGTGGGGAGAGGTCTATGACTGGGACGGCCGGATCGTGGACAACACCACCGTGTTCCACGTGATGGAAGAAGCGTTGCGGTAACCCCGCTCCACCAGCCCAAGGGTGCAGCGCCGAAATGTCCAGGCGCTGCACGTCCGCGCACATAATCCAGGCTGCGAGGGGCATCGACCTCGCGCCGTTTTCCGGCACGGCGCCACCCCCCGGCTCCTGCACCGAGCCGCCCCAGGCGGCCTCGCTAACGTCCGCCTGCTTTCGCTCTTCCCTTTCGGGCCCAGAAATGCCATATGCGCCGCTTGGCAAGGGGCTCTGCGCTTTCTAGCCTGGCTGGACGACATCCCGGCCTGTGCTGAATGGCTGCCTGGGCCCGCTGCCAGACACCCGCGCCAGTACCGGCGCTCCCGTCAATAAAGGCCTCTCGACCGGGAGGCCCACCATGGAAAGTGACCGATGTCGATTACGGCTGAAAAGAAAACCGAACTGATCAAGAAATTCGCGCGCGGCGATGCTGATACCGGATCCCCCGAGGTCCAGGTCGCCATCCTCACCGAGCGCATCAACAACCTCACCGAGCACTTCAAGACCAATGCGAAGGACAAGCATTCCCGCAGGGGCCTGCTCGGCATGGTCGCCAACCGGCGAAAGCTCCTTGATTACGTCAAGGGCAAGGATGAGGGCCGCTACAAGGCCCTGATCGAAGAATTGGGCATCCGGCGGTAGACCGCCCGCCCCAATCCAACCCGCCGCGCCATGGGGGCCGGCGGGTTTTTCGTATGTGAATGAAAGACAAACGCATGTTCGACAAGCAAACCGTGTCGCTGGAATGGGCCGGCCGCACACTCACGCTGGAAACCGGCCGCATGGCCCGCCAGGCCGATGGCGCCGTGCTCGCCACCTACGGCGACACCACCGTGCTGGCCACCGCCGTGTTCGCCAAATCGGAAAAGCCGGGACAGGATTTCTTCCCGCTCACCGTGAACTACCAGGAAAAATACTACGCGTCGGGCCGGATCCCGGGCGGGTTCTTCAAGCGTGAAGGCCGCCCGACCGAGAAGGAAACCCTGACCTCGCGCCTGATCGACCGGCCAATCCGCCCGCTCTTCGTCTCCGGCTTCAAGCATGAAGTCCAGGTCATCATCACCGCCATCTCCTATGACCTCGAAAACGATCCCGACATTCTCGGCATGGTCGCCGCGTCGGCCGCCCTTGTCCTGTCGGGTGCGCCCTTCATGGGCCCGATCGGCGGCGCCCGGGTCGGCTACAAGGATGGCGACTACATCATCAACCCGACCATCGACCAACTCGCCGATTCCGATCTCGACCTGATCGTGGCCGGCACCGAAGACGCCGTGATGATGGTTGAAAGCCAAGCCAAGGAGCTCAGCGAGGAAGTTATGCTGGGCGCCGTCGTGGCCGGCCATGACGCCATGCAGCCGGTGATCGACGCGATCATCCAGCTCGCCGAGAAAGCCGCCAAGGAGCCCTTCGACTATTCCGGCCAGGACCTTGGCGAAGAGGTCAAGGCGATCACCAAGGCCGTCGGCAAGGACCTGAAGAAAGCCTACGGCATCAAGGACAAGCTGGACCGCCAGGAGGCGGTTGGCGAAGCCCGGGCCAAGGCCGTCGAGAAGCTGGTCGCGAGCGAGGAGAATACCGATGGGATGGACCCCATGGTGTTCAAATCCGCGTTCAAGCAGGCCGAAGCCGATGTGGTTCGCGGGTCAATCCTCGAAACCGGAAAGCGTATCGATGGCCGTGGCCTCGCCGATGTCCGCCAGATCGTTGCCGAAGCCGGCGTGCTGCCGCGCACCCATGGTTCATCGCTGTTCACCCGCGGTGAGACCCAGGCCCTCTGCGTCGCCACCCTCGGCACTTCCGATGATGAGCAATTCATCGATGGGCTCGGCGGCACCTCGAAAGAGCGGTTCATGCTGCACTATAATTTCCCGCCCTATTCGGTCGGTGAGACCGGCCGTCTTGGCGGGGCTGGCCGGCGGGAAATCGGCCACGGCAAGCTCGCCTGGCGGGCGACCCATGCGGTCCTGCCCAGCGCCGATGAGTTTCCCTACACGCTGCGGGTCGTCTCCGAGATCACCGAGTCCAATGGCTCATCATCCATGGCAACGGTGTGCGGCACCTCTCTCGCATTGATGGATGCCGGCGTGCCGATCACCCGGCCCGTGTCGGGTATCGCAATGGGTCTGATCCTGGAAGGCGACAAGCACGCGGTCCTTTCCGACATTCTCGGCGATGAAGACCATCTTGGCGACATGGACTTCAAGGTCGCCGGCACCGAAGTGGGGGTCACCTCCCTGCAGATGGACATCAAGATCGCCGGGATCACCAAGGAGATCATGGAAACCGCGCTGGAACAGGCCAAGGGTGGCCGGCTCCACATCCTCGAAGAAATGGGCAAGGCGCTCGATACCGCGCGCGATGCCCTCTCCGACCACGCTCCGCAGATGGAAGTGATGACCATCCCGGTCGACAAGATCCGCGACGTGATCGGGTCGGGCGGTAAAGTGATCCGCGATATCGTCGACACCACCGGCGCCAAGGTGAACATCGACGATGAAGGCACCATCCAGATCTCGGCGCTGGAGAAATCCTCGCTGGATGCGGCGCGTAAGCGGATCCGCGAGATCGTGGCTGAGCCCGAAGTCGGCGAGATTTATGAAGGCCGGGTCGTGTCGATCAAGGATTTCGGCGCGTTTGTGAACTTCTTTGGTCCCAAGGACGGCCTCGTCCACGTTTCGCAAATGGCCAATGAGCGGGTCAAGCACCCCAAGGATCTTGTCTCCGAGGGCGACACGATCTGGGTCAAGCTCATGGGCTTTGACGATCGCGGGAAGGTTCGCCTGTCCATGAAAGTCGTCGATCAGGAAACCGGCAAGGAAATCGCCGACGACGACCAGGACGACTAATTCCGTATACTGACTACCGTATATACGGACTAAAGGCCGCCTCTGGGCGGCCTTTTTTGTGTCTGTGCTGAAGAAATTTTCTGTAAAATCGCAAGGAATATCCGTGTGTTGGCATAATCCGCATGCTGAACCAGGCCGCATCCGGACAAAAACTGTCGCTGTCAAGATTGATTTTGAATCCCCAAAAGTAGACCTTGGCAGCTATGTTACAGATTTATGACAAAGCCCTCGCGGTGTCAGCGCTTGCCCTCGCGGCGCTCGCATCCCCCGCCCTCGCCGAAACGACCCAAGACGGGCCCACCCAGCATTGCGATCTCTCAAACGGTTACGGCGACGGTATGCTCGCCTTCGCCCGGGAAGCCGATGCCTGCCTCGCCGCGCCCATGGATGCCGGCCTTGAAGACATCGCCCAGGATGTTCGCACCCTCACCGACAGGGCCCGCGAGAAATCCGGCGCCACCGCGCTCGACCGCCGGGTCAGCCTTGACGACGCCGCCCGCGCCCACGCCCTCGACCTGGCTGTCCAGGGCTATGCGGCCCATGCAGACCAGACCGGCCGCACCAACCAGGACCGGGTGCGCACCCTCGACCGCACGGGCATTTACGGCGCCATGGGGGCAAACGTCATCGTCGTGGACGCATCGGTCAACGCGGTCGACATCTACAATGACCTCCTGGCGGACACAGTCAGCGCCGCGAACATGGACCGGGCAGACTTCACCCATGGCGGTATCGGGATGGCTGAAGCCAATGGCCAGCGCTACGTGGTCCAGCTCTTCGGCCAGGTCGATGGCGAGCTTGCCGAGCCGCTCCCGCTCGGCCTGCCAACGTCCGCCGCGATTGACGTGCGCTTCGCTGACCCAACCTTCGCCCTCGCTGCTTGGCACCTCGATGATGCGGACGGATTGCGCGTGCGCCGCGGCACCGTCAACCGGCTCAAGCGGGTCGGCACCGAACGTGGCGACCTCACCCTCGTGCTTGAGGCTGAACGGGATGGTCAGGTCCACACGCTCAAGGGCCCGGCCCTCTCGGCCGATCCGCAGGCGCCCGGTTTCTAACCGTCGGCGAGCCCTTCGATTGCCGTCGGGGCGGCCTGAAGCGATACCCGGCCCGATGGCTCTAGCGCCCTGCCCGCTTTGCAAGCCACACCTCGAAAGGGGCGGCGCTGTGCGCGTTCGGGTTGCCGACCAAGGCATGACCGGTCAGGTCTTGCCCCTGTGGCCTGCCATGGCGGTCAATGTAGG
>JBCCBN010000207.1:0-4491 GCA_039034035.1 Pseudomonadota bacterium | reverse complement strand
TTCGGCTTGCGCGGACCCTACACACCGCAGACCGTCTATAATGGCCTCGCCCAGTGTCCCGGCAACCGCCCGCGAGCCGTCCGCCGCAAAATCGACAAGGCACGCGAGGCCTCTGCGCCCGGGGCGTCCATCACTCGTATGGATGCCAGCCTGTTGGTCGAGGGCGGTGATGCCGCCGCCGGCTCCCTGGTGCTGGTGGAGTTCCTCGCCGATGACGCCCATGACACCGGCATGCGCCACCCGGTCACAAAGGTGCGCACGCTGACGCAATTCGAAGGCGGAAAACTCGAGATCGCCGTTCCAGCCTGCACATCCGCCTGTGCAGTGCTGCTCGAAACGCCGGGTCACGGCATTCCGGCCGCCCTGAAACTGTGACCGATGCAGTTACGCACAATTGACACCGGCGCGTGACCTTTTAAGTCCGACAGTCTGAATTCGTCCAACCGGAGCGACCATGACGTACATCGTCGTCGATGCCTGTATCAAATGTAAGTACATGGATTGCGTGGAAGTGTGTCCGGTGGACTGCTTCTATGAAGGCGAGAACATGCTCGTCATCCACCCCGATGAGTGCATCGATTGCGGCGTGTGCGAACCGGAATGCCCGGTCGAGGCGATCAAGCCCGACACCGAGGATGACCCGGACGCGAAGTGGCTGAAGCTGAATACGGACTTCGCAAAAGTGTGGCCGAACATCACGCGGATGAAGGACCCGCCGGAAGACCGGGAAAAGTACGCCCAGGAAACCGGCAAGCTGGAAAAATATTTCTCCAGTAACCCTGGCACCGGCGACGACTAGCTCCCTGACCCCCAACTCCGCACAGCGGCGCCGGCCGTTAACGGGTCGCGCCACCCCGGTCAATATTTGCTTCCCGAATGCATGTGGATAAGTTGCGAGACTGTTGCGTTTCTGTTATACAAATCCTCTTGTTCGATAACAGACGACAACGCCAAATTCGAAGCCTGGACGCATGGTCGGTTCCGGGGCGGGAGAATTTGGCGCTCGTTATATGAAAGGCGTAGGCTCCATGACAAAACAGGCACAAGCAACGGCACTCGCTTTCGAAGTTGGCCAGACCATTGTTTACCCTGCCCATGGCGTGGGCCGGATCACTGCAATCGAAACGCAAAAAGTCGCTGGTATGGAGCTGGAAGTGTACGTGGTGGGGTTTGATCAGGACAAGATGATCCTGCGCGTGCCGACCAATCGTGCGGTAGCGTCCGGTATGCGCGCCCTCGCCGGTTCGCAGCTGGTCGATGACGCGCTGAAGACGCTTACGGGCAAGGCACGGATCAAGCGCACCATGTGGTCGCGCCGGGCCCAGGAGTATGAAGCCAAGATCAATTCCGGCGACCTGATCTCCATCGCGGAAGTCGTGCGCGACCTGCACCGCGGCGAAGACCAGCCCGACCAGTCCTACTCCGAGCGTCAGCTCTATGAAAACGCCCTTGACCGCATGGCCCGCGAGCTGGCCGCGGTCGAGAACATTGAGCGCGACGCAGCCATGGATATGCTGGCGGAGTCGCTGTCGAAGAAGAAAGCCGCCGCTTAGACGCTCCGGGCGACAACCTAACGCATCAGGGCGCTTGTCTTTCGGGATGGGCGCCCTTTTTCGTATCGATTGTGCAACCGGGGTGAACCAATCGCGTGTACGGCTCGTAAACCTTCATAAACGCCTGGTAAACGGCGATGGAGGCAATGATGGCAAGCAGCGCATACGGCAATGGCTCGGCAGATCGCCGCTTTGTGAAGAAAGCGATGAAAGCCCCGCTGCTTGAACAGCAACATGAGCTGGACCTGGCCCGGCGCTGGCGCGAACAAGGCGATGAACGTGCCCTGCATGAACTCACCACAGCCTATATGCGCCTGGTGATCGCCATGGCGGCCAAGTTCCGCCATTACGGCCTGCCTATGCCAGACCTGGTGCAGGAGGGGAATGTCGGCCTGATGCAGGCGGCTGCGCGGTTTGAGCCTTCTCGAGAAGTGCGGTTTTCGACCTATGCTTCGTGGTGGATCCGCTCCTCGATCCAGGATTACGTGCTGCGCAATTGGTCGATTGTGCGCACCGGTACCACCGCCGCCCAGAAGTCCCTCTTCTTCAACCTCCGTCGCCTGCGCGCTCAGATCGACGACACCGATGATGGCATCATGACCCAGAAGAACCGGGCATGGGTCGCCGAGCATCTGGGCGTTCCGGAGCGGGATGTGGAATCCATGGCCTCGCGCCTGTCCGCCTCCGACAGGTCGCTGAATGCGCCGCTCAGCGTGGATGGCGATGCCGAATGGCAGGACCTGCTCGCCGATGAAACGGCCATCCCCGAAACTCAGATCATGGAGGCGCGCGACACCGAGCGGCGAAAAGCTTGGATCGCCGACGCCATGGAAGCGCTGAACGAACGCGAGACGCTCATCATTCGCCAGCGCCGCTTGACCGATGACAGCGTCACCCTCGAGACGCTGGGCAAGGAACTCGGCATTTCGAAGGAGCGGGTCCGCCAGATCGAACACCAGGCGCTCGGCAAGCTCCGCAAGGCGCTGGAACGGATTGTCGGAAACATTGATGACGCGGGCCTGATGCCAAACGTCTGAACTGGCCTCAACCTCCGGTCAGCGTCGATACCGTCCACATCGCACCAATCAAACCAATCAAGGCTGACACCGGGATCACGAACCAGGTCCTGAAAGACGCCGGATCGGAAGACTGGAACACGAACCGGCGCACAGCCCATGCGACGCCGAATACCGCGACCCCCACCATGATCTGGGCGGCTTCCACGCCGACATTAAAGCCGATAAGTCCCGGCCAGAAAACGCTCCCCGCCAACGCGTCCGCGTCCCCAGACCCGTTGAGCGAGAAGGCGCGCGCGAACCCCATGCCGTGGATCAGGCCGAACAGAAACACCACAATCAGTCGCCAGCGCGGCGGCTCGCGAAACACGATGCATTCGATCGCAACCACCGCGACCGATGCCGTGATCAGTGGTTCCACCAGGCTCGCGGTCGGGGCGATTATGCCAGCTGCCGTGATGCCCACTGCCGCGGTATGCGCGACGGTGAACGCGCTCACCTGGGCCAGCAACGGGCCAATCCGCTGGGTCGAGATGAAGAGCGCAGCGACAAACAGCAAATGATCGAGGCCGTCGGGCAGGACATGAGTCCACCCCTCCATGACGAAGGCCCAGAACACCTCGCCGATCCCCATATCCCCGAGCCCGGACACGTTTGGCAGCGCGTATGGGCCCTGCCCATCCTGCTCGATGGCCCGCAAAGCATCGCAAAGGGCCGGATCCAGGCCTGAATCGGGTCCGCAGATCTCGTCTTCAGGATGGGCGTGAGCCCCCTGTGCCAGCGCGATCAGCGCGAAAAACCCAGTCAGCGCAGCCCAAACCCGCGTCCACGGCCCGGTCAAACCGGCGCTAGCGGAAGGGCGAGAAATTCGGGTGATAGTGACCGTCGCCTGGCGAATGCTCATGGGCGTGCGCATGCACCGCGCCCGTGTCGCCGTCAATCGCGCCGTGGGGCACCGGCGCGGCCAACAACACGCTCGCCGCCACCAATCCCGCCCCGAGCGCGGCGACGCCGCCTAGCGTCGGCCGGTTACCCGACGCATAGAGCGGCGCCAGAAGTGGCCCGAGGGCCACATAGGACAGGAGCCCGGCGCTCATCGCGAACAAGAGCGGGATGGCGCTATCGCCAGCGGCTGCCAAGGCCGGGCCGCTAGCCGCCGCTCCGAGCGGCGTGGTGACGGCCGCGGCGACAAAGGCTGCCAAAGCGGCTCCACGTACGGACATTCCAGCCGAACTTGCCAGGGCGAATGCTACGAACGCTTCAGGCACTTCGTGGATCACCAGGGCGCTCGCCGCATAAACCCCCGAAGCGTGCCCGCCCGCAAACGCTACACTGTAAACGATACCGTCCAGAAAGCTGTGGATCGCGATGGCTAGCAAAGGTGCTGCGGCAAGCACGAGGCCCGGCGATATCGACCAGGGCGCTGGCTCGGATCCGGCCGCCCCTCCAAACTCGGTTGCCAAAGGTGGTTTCTGCCATTGAACCAGGCTGCGCGATACCCATTGCAGGGTCGGCCCGAGTACAAAGCCCGCGACCATGAATATCCATGCTCGTTCACTCGCCGCCAGCGCTTCGGGCGCAATGGGCACCGCAACAAGCATAAACAGCATGCCCCCCGCCGCAATCGACAGTGGCTTCGAAATGCGCCGCACACCACAACCGAACCGCACGATTGCGGCCAGCGCCAACGCCGAAACGCAGGCCGCCAGCAAGGCAAACTGAAAAGCAGTCCCCATCATATCGATCCGTCTCTTCCGTCTTCCCGCCGCCATTACCCCATGCGAGGCAGACATTGAACCCCAGCGTCTCCGTGGCCGGCATCCATCGCTCGGCTAAGTGTTATATTATATCATCAAGCAGAACTGGAAAGTCCTCTCTGTCGGCGCTAGGTGTGGATGACGGAAACAAACTGTGAGATCGAC
>JBCCBN010000206.1:0-4500 GCA_039034035.1 Pseudomonadota bacterium | reverse complement strand
CCTGTGTTGGACCCGATGTGCGGGTCAGGGACATTCCTGATCGAGGCAGCAGAGATTGCCGCGGGGCTGCATCCGGGGCGTAGCCGCCAGTTTGCGTTTGAGCAGCTGGCTTGGCGCACCGACCCTCCGCGCGGAGCCCTGATCATTGCCGGTTCCACCGGCTCGACGCCGGCCAGCCTGACCCTGATGCAGGCAGCTTTGGAGTTGCCCCGTGGCCGGGTGGTGTTGCCGGGGCTCGATACCGATGCCTCGCCCCAGGACTGGGACGCGATTGCCGGGGTCGCCAACCATCACCAATCCGCGCTGGCGGCTACGCTGAAAGCCTTCGGCACGCCCGCCAGCACGGTACCGACCTGGCCAACCAGCACCGATGCGGGCGCCGATGCCGCGCGGAATCGCCTGATCCACGAGGCGCTTGCGCCGGCGGACCTGACCGGTGACTGGCGCGAGCGGATAGAGTCCCTTGCAGCGGGGCAAGCACCGGGAGCTGCCGTCGCCGAAGCCCTGAGCGGGTTCACGCTGATCGAGGCCGATGACGAAGCCCACGAGGCCCAGCTTGCCGCCCTCTTGCTGCGGGCGGGCCTTGAAACCGGCGATGGCCATATTGCCCTGGTCACACCCGATATGGACCTAGCCCGCCGGGTCACCGCCTTGATGCAGCGCTGGTCGGTGGATGTGGAACCATCGGCCGGGATGCCCCTGATGCGGACGGGGCAGGGGCTTGCCCTCTCGCAGGTGCTGGCCTGGTGGCAGGCGCCTGATGATCCGGTGCACGTTGCTGCGCTGGTGAAGTCGCCCTTGCTGGCCGAACCGTTGGACGGGGCGGACCGGTTGGAGCGGAACGTGCTTCGTGGGCCGAAACGCTGGACGTCGCTCGCCGGATTGGCGGCGCGGTGCGAGCCGGGGAGTCCCGAGCGCGCATTGGTGGAGACGCTTGCGGCGGCGACCGAGGCGGCGAGCGGGCCAGCACAGCGATCCGGGCTGGATTGGGCGGAGGCCTTGGCGGGCCTGGTTCAGGCGCTCGGGCTCACCGAGCCGCTCTGGCGCGGACAGGCCGGGCAAGCTGCGGCCAAGCTGATCGATGATACCGCCAGCCTGCTCGATGCCTTCGCTGATCACACCCTGGCAGTTTTCGCGGAGATGGTCGCGGTGCGCGCCGCAGGCGTGGTGGTCGCGCCGGCGACGCCGGGCCATCCGCGCCTGTCGATCTGGGGCCCGCTGGAGGCGCGTCTGCAAAGCGCCGATCATCTCGTGCTCGCGGGCCTCAATGAAGATGTGTGGCCACACCGGCCCGGCGCCGATCCGTTCCTGCCGGCCCACTTCAAGGCGGCGCTCGGCCTGCCGGATCCTGAAGAGCGGATGGGGTTGATGGCCCATGACTTCGCCGGCCTTGCCTGTGCGCCGAAGGTGACGTGCCTTTATGCCCAACGGCGCGGGGATGCGCCGGCGGTGGGGTCGCGATGGATCTGGCGGCTGAAGACGTTGGTCAAGGGCGCCGGTGCCGATGGCGCGCTGGACCCCGCGCCTGGCACCGATCCCAGGCCCTGGGCGGACGCGCTGTGGGCGGTGCCTGAACACTTGAAGAAGCCCAGCAACTTTGCCGAGCCGCGCCCGAAACCGCCGCTGGAAGCGCGACCGGCCCGGCTATCGGTCACGCGGATCGATTGGCTGCAACGCGACCCCTATGCGATCTACGCCCAATCGGTGCTGCGCCTTTCACCGCTCGATCCGCTGGCCAAACCCATCGGTCCGGCAGAGCGAGGCACGGCGATCCATGCGGCGCTGGAAAAGGTCGGCAAGGGGCAAATCCCGGCTGAAACCGAGGCCCTGTCTGTGGCGATAGAAGCGGCGCTGGCCGACGCCGGCATGGAGCCTGCCGCGCTGGCGGCCAGCGGCGCGGTCACCCGGCAGACGGCGGCCTGGTGTCTCGACTGGCTCGCGGGCCGGGCGCCACAGGTCAGCGCAGTGGATGCCGAAGTGCGCGGCCAGCTCGACTTCACCATTGCTGGCGCATCGTTTGCCTTGTCTGCCACCGCTGATCGGATCGAACGGCTGGGCGACGGGCTCGCCATCCTTGACTTCAAGACAGGCGCCCCGCCCAGCAATGACCAGATCGAAGCCGGACTGGCCCAGCAAATGCCGCTGCAGGCGCTGATCGCCCAATCGGGCGGCTTTGCCGGCGTGGCGTCTGCCCCGGTCACTGAATTGGTCTACGTGGCGTTCAAGGCCAAGCCGTCGGTCTCTGTGATTTCCGCGGACCCAGCTGAACTCGTGGTGGCCGCCAAAGACGGTCTCACCCGCCTGATCGCAGCCTATCGAAACCCTGACCAGGCCTTCCCTTCGGCGCCGCGCGTTCAATTCGTGGGGTATGATTACGGCTACAACCGGCTGGCCCGGCGGGCCGAATGGATGGCGGAAACCAGTGATGAGTGACGCGGTGTATCCCCCCGACACGCCGGCCTATCGAGCCGCCGGCGCGGCCCAGGCAGAAGCGGCCGATCCAGCCGTCTCGGCCTGGGTTGCGGCCAATGCGGGCTCGGGCAAGACCAAGGTGTTGATCGACCGGGTAGCGCGGTTGCTGCTCGGTGGTGCACCGCCGGACTCGATCCTGTGCATCACTTACACCCGGGCGGCGGCAAATGAAATGGTGGACCGATTGTTCGCCCGGCTCGGCGATTGGTCGGTGATGGATGAGGCGGGTTTGCGGGAAAAACTGGCTCAGCTTGAGGGTCGGACAGCAAGCGACTATTCCGGCGACCAACTCCGCCGAGCCCGGGCGCTGTTTGCCAAGGCGCTGGAGACGCCGGGTGGGCTGCGGATCGAGACGATCCACGCCTTCTGTGCCCGCATCCTGCGCCGGTTCCCGCTCGAAGCCGGCGTGTCCCCCGGCTTTGCCGAGATCGAGGAGACCGAGGAAGCCGCCTTGCGCAAGCGCGCGCTGGACCATGCGGTGCTGACCGCCGATCCGGCCGACCGCGATCTCGTGGCGTTGGAAGCTGGTGGGCTGGGCGCTGATGCGCCGCTGATGGCGCTGGTCCGGGCGGGCGACAGGGTGACCGATTTTCTGACCCGGCAGGGCGGAGATGCAGAAGCCGTGACGGCGAGGGTCCGTGCGGCGGTTGGCGCGCCGGACCGGTCGAGCACATCGATACTGGAAGACGCCATGGGGGAGGAGCTGCCGCGCAATTTGCTGCGGGAGGCTGCTGATGCGCTTGCCGTAGCGGGTGGCAAGAGCGAGGTGGCAGCGGCTGACGCGCTGGTCGCAACGCTCGCCGCTGAAACGCCCCAGGCCCGGTTCGATGCCTATCGCCCGCTCTGGCGGACCGCGGCGGGGACGTTGCGCAAGTCCAATCCCTACAACAAGAAAACCGGCGAGGCTGCGCCTTTCCTGGTCGATGCCTTCCAGATCAAGGAGGGCGAAGGCACCGAGATCGCGCGCATGCTCGCGGTGGAGCGCGCGCTGGTGGCCGCTCGCTGCGCCGAACGGACGCTGGCCTTGCTGCGCCTTGGCCGGGTGGCGGTGGGCCGGTTCGCCGCGCTGAAGACCCAGCGCGCCGCGCTCGATTTCGACGATCTCATCGCTCGCGTGCGTGCCTTGCTCACCGAGGCGGAGATGGCCGATTGGGTGCGCTTCAAGCTCGATGGCGGGCTCACCCACCTTCTGCTGGACGAGGCCCAGGACACCAGTCCGAGCCAGTGGGAAATCGTCGATGCGCTGACCGAGGAGTTCTTTGCCGGTGATGGTGTGGAGCGGTCCCAGGACCCGCGTACCCTGTTCGTGGTGGGCGATGAAAAGCAGTCGATCTATGCTTTTCAGGGTGCCGACCCGGACGGTTTTCTGCGCGGTCGTCAGGCCTTCGTTCTGAAGCCGGGCGAGACCCGCACGCCGGATATGGCGATGTCCTTCCGGTCGACAGCGGACGTGCTTGGCTTTGTTGATGAAGTGTTCGTGACCGATGCGTTTGACGGCCACCCCTTCGCCATGAACCCGCCGCCCGAAGCCGATGCGATGCGCCATGACGCGCGCCGGGCCGGCCAGCGTGGACGGGTGGAGCTATGGCCCGTTCAGCCCAAGGTCGATCTGGCAGATGCCGATCCCTGGGATGCACCGGTGGACAGCCTTGCCGCCTCATCGCCGAAAGCGGCGCTGGCGCGGACCCTGGCCGAAGGCGTCCGCGCGATGATCGACCGGGGCGAAGCGGTCTGGACCGAGGGGGTGGGGGGCGCCTGGTCCCGCCGGCCCACGACGCCGGGCGATGTGATGATCCTCGTGCGCGGGCGCACTGGCGGCTTGTTCGACGCCATCATCGATGCCCTGAAGCGGGTGGGCCTGCCTGTGGCGGGCGCTGACCGGCTGATCCTGGCTGACCATATCGGCGTGCAGGATTGTCTGAACCTGATGCGCTTTGCGTTGCTGCCGACCGATGATCTGACTTTGGCGGAGATCCTGCGCGGCCCGTTCTGTGACCTGGTGGACGATGACATCCACCTGTTCCCGCT
>JBCCBN010000205.1:0-4508 GCA_039034035.1 Pseudomonadota bacterium | reverse complement strand
TCGCACGTTCCGGGGCGCGATCAAGGCCTTGGCGCTGGGCCGTGGCGCGGCGCGGATTGAGCGCGATCAGTCATAATCGACGGCGGTGAGGTAGAGGCCGTCGGGCGGGGCGACCGGGCCGCAGCGGGTTCTGTCGGCCGCTGCAAGAATTTCGGCGACCCAGCCAGCGGGTTCTTTGCCGCGGCCGACATCAACGAGGCTGCCGACGATGGAGCGCACCTGCCGGTGGAGAAATGAGCGAGCTGAGCAGGTGACCGTAATGTTCTCGGCGGACTGGGTAACATCGATGCACGAGAGGGTCTTCACCGGTGAGGCGGCCTGACATTCGCTATCGCGGAAGGTTGTGAAGTCATGCTGGCCGACCAGGGCCTGTGCGGCGGCATGCATGGCGCCAGCGTCGAGCGGCATCGGGATTCGCCACGCCAGGCCTCGCTTCACCGTCAGTGGCGCGCGCCGATTGACGATCATGTAGCAGTAGTGCCGAGCAGTGGCCGAGCGTCGGGCGTCGAAAGCGGCGCTCACGGTCTCCGCAGCGAGGATGGCGACGGGTGCGGGGCGCAGATGAGCGTTCAGCGCGTCTGGCAGTTTCCAGGCGGGGATTGTGGTTTCGAGGTCGGTGTGGGCGACCTGGCCGAGCGCGTGGACCCCGGCATCTGTGCGGCCCGCACCGAACACGGTGGCAGCCGTTCCGGTGACGGCTTGGCAGGCCTGTTCGATATGACCTTGTACCGTGGGTTGGTCTGCCTGGCGTTGCCAACCGACGAAGGGGCGGCCGTCATACTCGACCAGCAGGCGGTAGCGGGGCACTTCGATCAGGGCTCGGTGAAGGCGCGAGGATAGGTCAGGGCACCCGATTCAGGGGCATCATCGCGCAGCGCCTTGGCCATGAAAGCTGGGCCTGACCATGGCGCCTCGAACGGCTCGGCACGGGCCGCATCGAAACCGAATGTGCGGTAGAAGGTGGGGTGACCGAGGACGAACACGATTGATTGGTTCTGGGCCGTGAGCGCGGTAAGGCCGGCCCGAACGAGCGCCGAGCCATGGCCGCGCTTCTGGTGGCCGGGCGCGACGGCCATCGGGCCAAGGCCGGCACCGGCATCGGCTCCATCAATGAGGATCCGGAAAAAGGCGATGTGGCCGATGATCAAGTCATCATCGGCGAGGACCCAGGAGAGGAGCAGGTCGCCATCCCGGCTCAATTGTTCGACGATGCGAGCTTCGTCGCGCCCGCCGAACGCTTCGTCGTGGAGCGCGGCGATGGAGGGTCCGTAGGCCGGGGTGGCGGGCCGGATCGCGCGTTCGGTCATGTCAGGATGGTGCCGGCGGGCACGGGAGTGCCGTTGAGGAACATCGTGGCGTCCATCGGCGCCTTTCCCGGCCGTTGAAGGCGGGTAATGCGAACCGAGCCGGTGCCGCACGCCACCAGCAGAGCGTCGTCAAGACAGGTGCCGGGTTGAGCGCTGGTGATTTGGGCATTATCCGGCTCGGCGAGCCTGCTGCCGAGAGCCTTGAGCTTGATCGGGTCAACGCCGCCAGTGCCATGCCAGTGGCAAAGTGCTCCGGGAAAAGGGGAGAGGCCCCGGATCTGACCATCGACGACTTCGGCGGGCTGGGACCAGTCTATGGGTTGGTCGTCGGCGGTGACCTTATGGGCATACGTCACGCCGTTTTCGGGCTGGGCCATCGGGGGAAGCGAGCCGTCAATGTAGCCCTGGAGCGCGGTGGGCGAGAGTTGGGCAGCAAGCGTCGCCAGCCGGTCATGGAGGTCTCCAGCGGTATCGAAGGGGAAGATGCGGGCGGTCTCACGGGCGATGATTGGTCCGGTATCGAGCCCGGCTTCCATGACCATGGCATCAACGCCGGTCATCTCGTCGCCAGCCATGATCGCGCGTTGGATCGGAGCAGCGCCGCGCCATCTTGGCAGGCGGGACGCGTGCAAATTAATGCAGCCATGTCGCGGCGCATCGAGGATCGGTTGCGGCAGGATCAGGCCATAGGCGATGACCACGGCGGCATGGAGATCAAGGGCCGCGAACGCAGCCTGGGCATCGGCGGATTTGAGGCTGGCGGGCGTGCGGACTGTGAGGCCCCGTGCTTCGGCATGGCTGTGGACGGCCGTCTTTCGAAGCGTTTTCCCGCGGCCAGCGGGGCGGGGCGGCTGGGAATAGACGCACGCGATCTCGTGGCCGGCATCGACCAGCGCATCGAGCGTGGGTACGGAAAAGTCCGGGCTGCCCATGAATGCAAGGCGCAGTTCGGTCATCTTGTATCACCGTCCCCCTGCTGGCCGAAACCTGGATCAACCGATGGGCCGACCCGTCGGGCGCACATCGCGGTGCGCCGCATCGCCGGGAGGGTGGCAGGGCCCGCCACAGCTTGGCTTTCGGTGATCCCATCTAGCATGATCAGGCCGTGCTGTGGGCTTTCTGGCGCTGGATTTTCCTGACCTTGTCGACGGCTCGCTGGCGCTTCAGGCGGGAGAGATAGTCAATGAAGACCACGCCATTCAGATGATCGATCTCATGCTGGACGCAGACGGCATAGAGGTCCTCTGCCCACTCTTCGATAGTTTCGCCCTGGTAGTTGAGATAGCGGAGGAGACAGCGCGCGGGGCGGTCCACTTCATCGAACACATCCGGAACTGAAAGGCAGCCTTCTTCGTAGGGCTTTGTTTCCGAGACCGTTTCAAGCACTTCAGGGTTGACGAAATAGCTCGGGGCGTCGCCGTTTTCGCTGAGGTCCATCACGATGATACGAAGTGGAACGCCGATTTGAATGGCGGCGAGTCCGATGCCGGGTGCGGCGTACATCGTCTCCAGCATGTCATCCATCAGGGCGCGGTGCTCATCGGTCACCGGCCCTTCGACGGGCGCTGAGATTTCCTTGAGACGCGGGTCTGGAACGGTGAGAATGTCGCGAACGGCCATGGCGGGTAGGTATGCATCCCAAAGGGTGGGGTCAACGAGCAGATCGTGGCGGATTCAACACAACCGGGCGCCCCAGGACCAGCGATAGTGAATAGGTAATCATGGGCTGGCAGGTATTTGGCTCGTCCATCGGTTGGAAGCTCAGGCCGCTTCCTCCTGATCGGGATCGTGTTCCAAAGCCAGTTCACCATTCGGCGTTGGCCGCCGGACGGGCTCTTCCACAGTGGCCGGATCAACCAGGGATTTGGCGCCCGACTGGGTGATCTGCAAGGCCTCGAACCGGCGCGCCTTGGGAAGGACATTTCGCTCAACCGAGCCAACCATGGCGTTGTAACTGCCAACCGCCTGGCCGAGATTTTTACCAACCTTGTCAAGATGCACGCCCATGGCGCGCAAGGCGTCGTAGAGGTCCTGGCCCAGTTGAGCCGCTTCACGGGCATTGCTTGACGCCTCTTCCTGTCGCCAGCCATAGGACACGGCCTTGGCCAGGGCGATGAGCGTTGAGGGCGTCACGATAAGGACCCGGTTGCGGGCGGCGAAATCGAACAAGTCCCGATCATACTGAAGGGCGGCAGCGTAGAAATTCTCACCTGGTACATACATGGCAACAAAATCGACCCGGTCGGTGAAATTCTTCCAGTACTCCTTGGTCGCCAATCGTTTGACGTGGTCCCGCATCTTCCGAGCGTGGCCGGCCAAATGGGCGTCGCGTTCGGCCGTGTTGGTGGTTTCGGCCGCTAGCAGAAAGTCTTCAACGCTGACCTTGGCGTCGATGACGACTTCCCGCCCACCCGGCATGCGAATGACCACATCGGGCCGTTGCAGCTTGCCACCGGCGTCGCCATGGGCCTGTTCGATGAAGTCAGAGTGCTCTGACAGACCCGCCATTTCAAGAACATTGCGGAGGCTTTCCTCTCCCCAGCGGCCCCCACCCTGGGGCGCGGAGAGGGCGGTCACAAGCTTCCCTGTTACCGCTCGGTTTTCGGCCAGTTGGTCGTTGATCGCGCGGACTTGCTCAAAGATCGCTGTCTTATCTTCGGTGCGAACCTTTTCGAGCGACTCGACCCGTTTTCGGAACTCTTCAAAGGTCTGATTGATAGGGGTCAGCAGCGTCTTGAGAGACGTCTCCGCCGTCTGGTTATGGCGCTGGAACGTCTCGCTGGCCTGGTCGGTAAAGCTGCGGTGGGCGGCCCGCACTGCATCCTGTGCCATCGCCGTGAATTGCTGGCGGTCTTCAACCGAACGCGCCTCAGCGACGGCGAGCGCCCGTTCAGCATCCACGGCCTGCTGGGTGGCGGTTTCCAGCCGGGACTGGGCGTCGACCAGAGCGGTACGCGCCCGGTCGAGGCCGTCTTCGAGGCTGGCTTTTTCCCCATTCCAGAGCAGGGTCTGGGTCTGGATTCGATTGCGCAGCCAGCCAAGGATACCGGCGCAAATGAGAAACAGCACCGCCAGGATCACGTGGGCGAGGTCAAATGGCACATCGGCAATGTAGAGCAAAGGTGTCATGGCGGTTCCTTCAAGGCGTCGGAACGTAGCAGGAACTCATGATTCGGTAAACCCGCAAAGTCATGTTTTGTT
>JBCCBN010000204.1:0-4565 GCA_039034035.1 Pseudomonadota bacterium | reverse complement strand
GGGTTCACGACTATCATTTCCTGTTGCTGGCAGACTGCCTTCGAAGACAGGGCTGGGATGGCCGGATCGGCTTTTTCCTGCACATCCCTTTCCCGGCTCCGGAGATCTTCCGCGCGCTGCCCGAGCACCAGTGGATCGCCCGAGCCATGTGTAGCTACTCGGTGATCGGCTTTCAATCCGACAGCGACCGCTTGAATTTCGTCCGCTACCTGATCGAAGACGCAAAGGGCGTTGATGCCGGTGATGGCTATGTCGAGGTGTACAATTCCCGCGTGAAGGTTGGCACCTATCCGATCGGTATTGATGCAGACAGTTTTCTTGAGGCGAAGGAGTCCAAAGAAGCCAAGGAAGCCGCACACACAATTGGCCGGTTCCTTGGGGATCGCCAATTGGTGATCGGTGTCGACCGAATGGATTATTCGAAAGGCCTGCCTGAACGGTTCGCGGCGGTCGGCCAGTTGTTCGACGCCTATCCCGAACTCCACGGCAAGGTGTCTGTAACGCAGATTGCGCCACCATCGCGCAGCAAGGTGGACGCTTACCGGGACTTGCGGGAACAACTCGACCAACTATCGGGTCGGATCAATGGGGATTATGGCGACCTGGACTGGCTCCCATTGCGCTATCTCGCTCGGTCGTTCGGCCGGGATGAATTGGCCGGCCTGTTCAACATCGCCAAGGTCGCCCTCGTGACGCCATTGCGTGACGGCATGAATCTCGTCGCCAAGGAATTCGTTATGGCACAGGACGAAGACGACCCGGGCGTACTTATCCTGTCAGAGTTCGCCGGCGCGGCTGAGCAGATGCAGGCGGCCCTTATAGTCAACCCCTACGATACGCGGCGCCTCTCCGAAACCATATTCCAGGCGCTGACCATGCCGTTGGAAGAGCGAATAGACCGGTGGAAGGTTCTTCGAGATGTCGTTGTCGGCCAGGACATATCGTGGTGGCGGCAGAAATTTCTGGACGATCTCGAAGCGGCGACTGCAGAATAACGGCTCTCGACACTTGCAGCACCGCCGCCGAGTCGCTGTAGAGGGCGGCGATGACAGCAGAACGCTCGCCCCCGCCTTTGGACGCACGCGCCGCCCTATTCCTAGATTTCGACGGCACCCTGGCGCCCATCCAGAACGATCCCGACACGGTCAGTTTGCCCGATGGGGGCGCCGACCGGTTGTTGAAACTCTCTCAGGCGCTAGATGGGGCACTTGTCGCGGTGAGTGGCCGGGACATTCGCGATCTCAGCGCCCGGTTGCCGGTGGACATCTGGCGCGCGGGCGGCCACGGGCTGGAAATCTGTGCACCAGGGGAAGTGCCACTTCCCCTGCCCATCCAGGCACCGGGCACGCTACTCGCCGACATCGAAGACATTGTCGCCGATTTCCCGGGCACGCGCGTTGAATCCAAAGGGCCAGTCATCGCCGTTCACTACCGAGGAGCACCCGAAAGCGAAGGTAGCCTGCTCGATGCGCTGAACGAACTGGTGGAAAACCTCGAAGGCTATGCAATCCAGCAGGGCAAGATGGTGCTGGAAGCCAAACCCGCACGCGCCCACAAGGGCCGAGCCTTGGAACACATAATGACGCTCGACCCGTTCTTATCGCGCGTTCCGGTAATGATCGGCGACGATACGACCGACGAGGACGCCATGGCATCGGCCTTGCGAGCCGGAGGCTTGGCGATCAAAGTCGGTGCTGGCGAAACCGTGGCGCCGTATCGCCTGGCCGATCCCGACGCCGTTTGGGCGTGGCTCGGCGCTTCCAGTTTGTAACGCGCCAAGCGGCGCTTATTCGGGACATATGCCGTGAGCAATCAAGATCTTCAGCCTGACTTGGAACTCGGGATTGTTGGCAATGGCACCGTTGCCGGCCTGATCGATAGACAGGGCAGCCTGTGTTGGTTGTGCTTGCCTAGGCTCGATGGTGAGCCCGTCTTCAACGCGCTTGTCGGCGGCGGCGGGCGGTTTGGCATCGACCTGGCTGATCGGACCAAGGTGGAACAGCGCTATGCGCGCAATACCGCCATTATCGAAACCACGCTAGAAGCCGCAGACGGTTCGGTCATCAAGATCACCGATTTCGCGCCTCGGTTTACCCAGCGGGGCCGGCTGTTCCGGCCGGCATCGGTGGTCCGCATCATCGAGCCGCTCTGCGGCATGCCCCGGATTACAGTGCACCTCACACCCGAAACAAACCGGGGTGCCGACGCGATCCCCGCCATTCGAGGCGTATCCCACGTCCGTTTCCAGGACGAGCAGGCGGGTTTCCGCGTTACTACCGATGCGCCGGTCTCATACGTGATGGATGGCAGGGAGTTCGTGCTGGATGGTCCGGTGTGCTTCGTGTTGGGGCCCGATGAGTCCCTTTCCGATAGCGTTGACGAGATCGCCCATGAATGGCTGCGGCGAACCGAGGCGCACTGGAAGGACTGGTCCCGCCGCCTCGCAACTCCGCCAGAGTACCAGGCGGCAGTGGTGCGTGCAGCGATCACGCTGAAACTCTGCGTCTACGAGGAAACCGGCGGCATCGTTGCCGCGCTGACGACCTCCATTCCCGAGCATGACGGTTCGGAACGAAACTGGGACTATCGGTTCTGCTGGCTGCGCGACGCGTATTTCACGGTGACGGCGCTGAACCGGCTATCGGCAGTCGGAACGCTGGAGCGGTATCTCGGCTATCTTCGCAACACGGTTGCCCACACCAAGGGCGGCCATATCCAGCCAGTATTTGGCGTCGCGCTCGAAAACGACCTGACCGAGGAAATCGCACCTGACCTGCCGGGATATCGGGGGCATGGGCCTGTGCGGTTCGGAAACCAGGCCGCAGAGCATGTTCAGCATGATGTCTATGGCCACGTCATCCTCGGGGCCGCACAGGCATTCTTCGACGATCGATTGTTCGCAACCGCTGGCCTGCTGGAATTCGAACACTTCGAGCAGGTGGGTGAGAGGGCCTATGCCGTCTACAACACTCCAGATGCTGGAATATGGGAGTATCGCGGGCGAGCGGACGTGCATACATCGTCGGCCATCATGTGCTGGGCAGCTTGTGACCGGCTTTCAAAGATCGCGGTGGAGCTTGGCCGGGACGATCGCGGAAGTATCTGGCGCAGCAGGGCCGACGAAATCCAGTCGGTGATCATCGAGCAAGCCTGGAATCCGAGCCGGCGCGCATTCACAGGAGCCTTCGGCGGCGAGGCGCTTGATGCCTCTGTTCTGCTGATGGCCGAAATCGGCTTCATCGATGCGGCGGACCCTCGCTATATCGCAACCGTTGAGCGCGTCGATGAGGAATTGCGGGAGGGCTATCATGTCTACCGCTACCGAACCGCTGATGATTTCGGCAAGCCAAAGACGGCTTTCACGGCTTGTACGTTTTGGCATATCGACGCTCTCGCCCGGATCGGCCGAACGGATGAGGCGCGGGCAATGTTCGAGGATGTGCTGGCGCACCGAACCAAGCTCGGGCTGTTATCGGAGGATATCGACACCGAAACAGGCGAGCTTTGGGGAAACTATCCGCAAACCTATTCAATGGTAGGCATTATAAATGCCGCCAACCGCCTGAGCCGGAGTTGGGAAGACACGATCTGATCCGGCTGTTCCTCCGACGGTTGGTACCGATCGGACAACCGGAGACCAGACTTACATGGGCCCGACGCGCGCCATCCTGACTCTATGCATGATATTTCTCTGCGCGGCGTTTGTTTATGTGATGGGCGTGGTCGGTGACGATCCCATAAATGGACCTGACCCACGGATCTGCCCGTTGACCCAAGCTGTTGCAAGTGATGCTGACATCATCGCCGCAGCGCTGGAAAGCGTGATGTCCAACACGCGCGATGCTGGGATTGTATACCCATCGGTCGCAGCGTTGAAAGCTTCCGAACCGCACATCCGGTTCAATTCCGAGTGGCATTGGCTGCGCTGGCAAGAGGACCGTTCGGTTCGCATGAGCCATGCAAATAGCGGCGCTCAATTCGTGTACACGGTTCAAGTCGCCTATCGGCACAGCCGTGACGGGGATAAACCCTTCGCCGTGGAGAGTTATCGGATCGATGAATGCGCGCAGCCATTGGGTGGGGGCGTCCCGGTCGGTGCAACGAGTTGGACAGAAACCATGTACCGCCAGGCGGTGGATCGTAGCAGCGACGAAATCCGAACCATCGATTGACGCTAGTCGCGACCGCTGAGCGAACCGCTTGATCGAGGCGCGAGAAGATTCTGGTTACGCGGACATGTACCCAGCACCCGCAAGCAATTGCCAGGTTTCGAACAGCGGCAAGCCAACCACGCCAGTATAGCTTCCCGACAGGGCCCGGACGAAGGCGCCCGCTTGTCCCTGTATTCCGTAACCGCCAGCCTTGCCGTGCCATTCCTCGCTATCGAGGTAGTCGGAGATTTCGCGATCGCTGAGTCGCTTCATGTGGACACGGGTGTCGACGACGCGGGAGGTCAGCGCCGCGTCGGGCGCGATGAGCGCAACTCCGGTGAAGACCCTGTGGGCGCGACCTGACAGCAGGTTGAGGCAGGCCTCGGCATCGGATCGATCCAGCGTTTTCGGCAG
>JBCCBN010000203.1:0-4575 GCA_039034035.1 Pseudomonadota bacterium | reverse complement strand
CGTGGTGGAAACGGATGCGCCCGGCCTCGGCGGAACCTGGCGCGGCGTGCTCGTGGCCCAGGACACCGGCGGCGCGATCAAGGGCCCGGTCCGCGGCGATCTCTATTTCGGCACGGGCTCCGACGCGGGCCAGAGAGCCGGCACCATGAACGCACCAGGCCGCCTCTGGGCCTTGCTACCGCCAGCCATCGCCGAACGCCTCAAGCCCGGCGCAGGCCAGCCCGCGCCCTTCGCCCCGTAAACCACGGTCTCGCTAGACTGATTTCGCCTTCAGCGGAATCAGTCGTCGTTTGACGTCGCTCACGGCAATTTGGCTTCGCCAAATGCCTACGCGGGTGCGGGCTAACCGCCCGGCGGGCTGTGCCCGCTGGAGCGCTTCCACCAAAGGTGAAAACGCTCTAGTCACCCAATCCCGCGGCAGTGAGGGCCTCCGCCTGGCGTTTTGACACCGCGTCCACAGCAAACCCTTCCAGGCTTTGCTCGAACATTTGGTGATAGTTCAACTCCGCGCCGAGGCGGAGATAGGCCGCGCCCAGGCCAATGGCCGCCCGGTCCATGAAGACGAATTCGCGCGGGATCGTCACCGGCCCCTTCTCCTTCAATTGCTGGCGCACCGCGAAGGCTTCCTTGCGGCCATACTCGCCCGGCCGGATGCCATCCGCCACCGTGCGCACGCGGTCATCGAGCAGCGGCCCATAGATGAACCGCGCCCAGATGTTCAGCACCTCGACCAGCTCGCGGCTCAGCCCCTCAAACCCCCACGCCTCATAGGCCGCTACCGTGCCATCAAAATCATCGTCCCGGATCGCCCGGTAAAGATCGACAACCCCAGCCACAAAGGTCGGCGGAAAGATCCGGACACAGCCGAAATCAAGCAAGTTCAGCCGCTGCCCACCATCGGTGACCTGGTAATTGCCGAGATGCGGATCGCCATGGATCACGGCATAGCTGTTGAACGGCATCCACCAGGTCCAGAACAGGTTCGACGCAATCGTGTTGCGCACCTCCTGCGGCGCGGCCTCGTAATCAGTGAGCCGGTCGCCGCTCAACCAGGTCATTGTCAAAAGCCGGGCGGTGCACAACTCATCCACCGGCTCGGGCATGGTGTTGAAATCGCTGTCGGCATGCATCACCCCATACAGGCGCATATGCTTGGCCTCCCGCTCATAATCCAGCTCTTCGCGTAAACGGTCGGAGATTTCGGCGAGTATTTCGCTCGGATTGATCGATCCATCGAGCCGTTTGAACAGGCCCATGATCGTCTTCAGCTGGCCCACATCGCTTTCCACCGCGCTCGCCATTTCGGGATATTGCAGCTTGCAGGCAACGGTCCGGCCATCGGGCAAGGTCGCGCGGTGCACCTGTCCCAGCGACGCGGCATGGGCGGCCTCCTTGCCGAACTCAGCAAAGTGCGACTGCCAGTCCGGCCCAAGCTCGGCCCGCATCCGCCGCTTCACGAACGGCCAGCCCATAGCCGGCGCCTGGGCCTGGAGCTGGGACAATTCCTCGGCATATTCTGCGGGCAGAAAGTCCGGAATGGTCGACACCATCTGCGCGACCTTCATCAGCGGCCCCTTCGACCGGCCAAGCGCGCTGGCCAGCGCCCGGGCAATCCGCTCATCGGACTTGTCCCCGCCCAGGAGCGAGCTGGTCGCGAAGGTCAGCCCTGCCCCCGACAGATTGGCGCCAACACGGGCCGACCGGGCCAGCCGCCCGCTAAGCCGGTTACGTTCGGGATCATGGGGATCGTCGGTTGCCATGCTGCGCACCTCCACATGAGGAGACATAGGGGGCGATTGCACGTTTTGCAGGGCGGCAAACTGGCAGGGCGCGGGGGCTCTACACGGTCTTTGGCGGCACCCGGTGAGGCAGCAACGGCCGCTGCCGCCCGCCGGGCCGGCCCACCAGCCGGTCAAGCGCCGGCTGAAGCTCGGGGTCGATGAACACAAAGCCCGCCGCGATGGCAGCCCGCGGCAGCACTTCCTGATCTGCTAACAGGATCTCCCGCGCCAGATCCCCGCCCAGCGCCTCAAGCGCCCATCGCGGCGCCGGCAATACCGCCGGACGCCCCAGGGCGTTCCCCAGGGCCTGCGTGAAGCTCCGATTATCGGTCGGGAAAGGTGCAGTCCCATTCAGCGGCCCGCGCACGCGATCATTGGCCATGGCAAACCCGATCAAACGTACCAGATCGTCCCGGCTGATCCAGCTCATGGTGTGAGTTCCATTTCCGAACTGGCCACCGAGACCGAACTCAAACGGCACGAGCATCTGGCTCAACGGCCCACCATCTGTGCCGAGCACCAGCCCGATCCGGAGCTTCACGGTCCGCACCCGCGCCAGCCCTTCCGCCCGTCTCGCTTCTCGCTCCCAGGCCAGGCACAGGCGCTGGGCGAAGCTGCCATCCTCCACAATCGCACTGTTTTCGCGCTGCGCACCGGTGGGCGAGACGCCATAGACGCCAATGGCCGACCCGCTGACCAGCACGTCCGGCTTGGTCTCCAGCCGCTCGATCAGGCCGATCACCTGCCGGGTCAGGCGAATGCGCGAGCGGTACACTTTGCGGCGATACTGGGCGGTCCAGAGAAAGCCCGCCACTGGCTGGCCCGCCAGATTGACGATCGCGTGGATCCGTTCGTCATTGCCGATCTGGTCGAGGCCGGTGACCAGCCGAACCGGGGCCGGCAGCGTCTCCATCGCCCCTTTTGCATCCCGGGTCAGAACAATCACCCGGTCCCCCGCCCCAACCAACGCAGCGACGAGGCGACCACCGATAAACCCGGTGCCGCCCGTGACCAGCACGGTCCGCGGCCCAGCTGCAGGATCGATGAGCCCCGCAGCAGCCCGCTCGCCCATACGGCCCAGCCGCGCCGCCGCCGCCAGGTCCCGCACCCCAAACAGCAGGCATCCGGCACCGCCAACCGCGCACAAAACGCTCCACCAGCCATGATTGACCGTCGCGATCCCAACCGGTTGGCCGACCCAACCGACCAGAACCGGCAACAAGAGGGCGAGGATCGCGCCGTAATTCAGCGCCAGCAGCGTATGGGTCACCCGTTCGCTGGCCGGCAGCTTCCGCGAGCGGTCCTCTTCCACGAAATCCTTCAGCGTTATCCCCACTTCCGCGACCAGGACCGCGATCACCGCCAGCGCCAATACGCCATACACCTGCACAAAGCCCAGCCCGGCAAAGATCACCGCATAGAACAGGTTCCGCACGCCGTGCAATTGCAGCTCATGGCGCTGAGATTTCCGCCAGGCCAGCCGCTCGGTCAGCTCGTGATGGAAAAGGATATCGAAGGCTCCCATCGCCATTTGCAGGCCGATAAGGATCCAGAGGGGCAGAGTGATCATGGCAGTCTCCTCGGCGAAGTGCGCCGCTGTATTCGGGGGCTAATGGGTAGGGGTGTCGCGAAATTCAGCGCGCTGGTGGCACAGCTCTCCGAAAACCGGATGGGTCACGGTGAGGTCGAACGCGAACCGGCCATGGCCGAGATCCTCGTGCTCGATCCGCATCTGGCCTGGGGTGAGGAACGCAGGCAGCGGTATCTCGGCACCGAGCAGACGCAGCCTGTAACCCGTGCTGATAAAGCACAGACGGTTCTGCCGAACCGCCAGGTCGACCAGCATCAGAACCCCGCCGCCCACCTCCTCCATCAGACCCGTCGGGCCGGCGAAGGTCTTCCGGCTATGGATCACCTGCGGGAAGCTGCGGCGGCGATTGTACTGTCGGGTCCAGAACTGGCCCGCGCCGCCCTCATCTTCCGTCACCGTCACCACCGCCGCTGCGCCGCTTGTGTCAGTGTCCAGCGGAAGGGGCGCGCCGATGATCCGGAGCAGGTGGGCGAGACCCCACCCCAGCGGCGACAGCCGGGTCTCGACCAGCCGGCCTCGGTAGACCTTGCTGTCACCAGCGGCGAGCCGGGTCGAAAACCGCACCCGGACCGCGGCGGGCAGCTTCGCCCAGGCCCGCTCACCGAGCAGCCGCCGGAAGCGGAGATCATGGAGCGGCCTTGGTTCGCGGCCCATCGGAGGCGCCGGGGCAAGGCTTGGAACCGGTATTCGGGCCGGCTTCGCGATACGCGGGTGCACTTTCTTATCCTTTCATTATTTCTGTCACTACAGAAATTACTAGCGAAAAATTCCGAGATCAGGGTGTCTTGTCTTCAAGTGCGAGGATTTCGGACGGCTGGCCCGGTTCAGACGGCGACTCTTTCCGCTTCTTGCCCAGGCCCATCATCGCGACGATCGCGTCGCCCATCCGCACCAGGCGCCACAGGGTCTGGGTCGGCAGCTTCAGCATCTGGGCGTAAAACTTGTCCATCGTGCTCGTGAATTCCAGCATCGCCTCGATCCGCGCGCGCTGTTCCTTGGAGACGCGCGGGTCGCCGGCCGCCTCCTCCATACACAGGTCCAGCGTCTCCAGCGCCGGATCGATCTCACGCGCTTTCCGCACGGCCGCGATCCGCATCGCCATGGTCCACACATCGGTCACGGCGACGAAATGGTCCCGCCGGTCACCGGGGATCGGCTCTTTCTGGATAATCCGCCAGTCGATCAGCGCCTTCAGCGAATTCG
>JBCCBN010000202.1:0-4614 GCA_039034035.1 Pseudomonadota bacterium | reverse complement strand
GCGTGGGTAAGATCATCAGCGTGGTGAACCGGAAGGGCGGAGTTGGCAAGACAACGCTGTCGGTCGGTCTCGCAGAGGCTTTCGTCTCAGAGTATTCGAGCAAAACGATTGTCGTTGACCTGGACCCTCAGGCCAGCGCGACCCGCTTCTTGCTCAACCAGGATGGCCGTTTCGAGAAGGCCATCGACGACGGGAAAACTCTTACCGGGTTTCTGAAGGCAGCCGAAGGCGGCGTTGCCACTGCATCTGACGAGACCGTTCAAAGGATGCTGCATATCATCAAGGACCGCTCGGAAGTTGACCTGGCTCTTGTCGCCAACTCCGACGATTATTGGGACTACGAAATTGAACAGATACGGTCGGGATGCGCAGACGCGCTTCAGAATCGCATCGCTGCACTCCTGAAGCTCCTTGCAGATCGCTATGACTACATCATCGTCGATTGCCCGCCCGGTCAGTCCCTGGCTTCTGAGGCTTCGGCGAAGGTTTCCGACCTGGTTCTTTGCCCGATTACGCCAGAGCGCATGGCGGTTTGGGGAAAAGAGCTGCTCGAAACGTATCTGAAAAGGGTCGCGCCCTTGGTGAAAGTGCGGTTTGTCGTCAGTCGCAAACAGTCGAGCAGGCTGGCCGACAAGTTTGTCGATGAAATCCAGAAAAGCGGCGGCCTGCTGCCCACGCCGGGCGGCGGTTCGAGAGATTTCGTCACTCTCAGTCAAAGCAAGCAATTTCAGGACCGACTGGAAATTGACCGCATCAACCTGTCTCTTCAGAGTTTGTGGGGCGGGAAAGCGGTCAAAGAAATCAAGGCCGCAGCCAAGGCTGTAAAAGAGGAACTCGGGGTATGAAAGATCATTTCGAACTCTTGCTGGCCGTTGAGCCAGCTGCGAACATCTCTGCGGCTGAAGGAAACCGGCTTGTAAAACAGACGAATAAGCTCCTGCTCTCACTCTTGAAGGCGGCGCCTCTGGATAATGTGCGCGCCCTGCCTGCGCAGGTGCGCGGAACACTGTCGGGACGCCTCGACGTATCGTTCACCTTTGCCGAATTGAAAGCGGTTTCGAGAGCCTGGGAGCCGAAACGAAAGATTGAAGATGGCGAGACACAGACCGACCTGGGTCGTAACCTGACATCACTTATGATGGGCGAACGGAAGCCTTATGTTCCGGTCGACCCGCGTCTCACGCTCAAAGCCGCCAGAGAGCGCTCACCAGAAGAGCGCGCGGACATCACGGTCAGAGTGACAAGATGGGCACCAAAAGCCGATCTGAAGCGATTGGCCAAGAAGTGGGACGCGCCTAATAGGGCCATTCAGGCTGCCCCCCGCGATAGGCAGGTTGAGCACATCTTGGCTCTGCTTGAAGGCCGCGCAGACCCCCAGCCCAAGCCGGCCCGCAAGTAGGGATACCAAACGATTGAAAAGCGATTGGCCGCCCCACAGCGTGTTGCGGGGCGGCCACGCATTGGCTCAGTCCTTGGGATTCCAGAGCAGAACGTATCGGCCCTTCTTGCCCTTCACCGGCGCGAGGTTCGCATAGACCTTGCGCGGGCCGATCTGCGGATCGGCGAGGGTCAGGGAAACATAGTCTTTGCCCGAGGTTTTCGCGGTCATGATCCACCCGCCGCCGATTTCGGTGAGGATGTCTCCGGCGAAGATGCGATAGTCGGGCTGTGCGTCTGATGACTTGTCCGCATTCTGCTCGATGCGGATGGGCGCTGCCAGGTTCATCATTGCAAGGGTGCCTTCGAAGCCGGTTTCGGTTTCGCTGACATATCCGAGTGCATTGGCCATGGTGTATCTCCAGTTCGTTTGCGTTGTCTGCGCCGATCCGGAGCGCTTCAGCGCGCCCCGTCGACGCCGAACCGAAGGGCTGGCCAAGCCCGCTCCTGAACCCGCTGGGGCGCAACGCATGTGGAGCACCGGTCGCAAGGCGGCCGGTTTCAGGGGCGGGATGGGCCTGCCAGGTAGAAGGCCAAAGACGGGACGCGCAGACGCGGTCAGAAGCGACAGGCCGACCAGGCGAGCCTGCCGCTCATGGCCTTAGGCTCACCGGTTCCAGAACACGTGAACCGTATCAAAGCCTTCCGAGATGGCGAACACCTCGCCGTTCAGCTCCATGTCGCGGCCAAGCGCCTGCCAGTCGATATAGTATTGGAGTGCGTCCGGGATTTCGGTTCCGGTCTCGCGGATGATCTCCTCGGCGAAATCGGAAAGGGAGCAGTATTCGCCTGCATGGTCCTCGAGGGCGGCGCGCGCCTGTTCGAGGTCGTCGCCGAAATGGCGGTAGAGTTTCGCGCCAAGGCGGCCATGTTCTTCAATGAAATCGGCAAGCTCGCATACCGTCTCGAAACTCGCCCATTCGGACAGGCCCGCGCCTTCGAACCCCTCATAGTCGTGAATGCCCCATTCGTCCGCCATGGGCTCAGGGCTGTCGGCCAGCAAGGCGCGCACGTCGGCGCGGATCTCGTCAGGCGTCGTCGCCTCAATCCAGCGCCCATGCAGGCGGCCTGCATTATAGGCGGCGAGACAGGCGACATAGATTCGCGGACGCGTATTTGCGGTGGGCGGGGCAAGGGGTGCCCCTGTTGGCGGGGTCGTGGTCATGGCAGCTCCGTTCCCGCCCCGGCAGCACTTTTCCCGACAGTCGGGATGGGGCGGCAGGCAAGCGGCTGGCAGGGCGCGATGAGGCGGCGGGCACGGGCAAAGGTAGGGCGCACAGGAAATACGAACGGCCTGACCACCCCGCCGCCCTTGCGCGCCGACGGCGCCCTGGCACACGCGCCTGCCGTCCCAGACCGACGCGGGGAACGCATGGATGCTTGCCTACTGCTTGAAGCAGTGCTCGCGATGCCAGCTCAGGTATCGCGGATGCGGCGCAAGATGCGGCGCCGATGGAAGCCTTGCCCGCTTGTCGGCGTTCACGAGCCGCCAGACCTCGTCTGGATTGTTCACATGGCGCGAGACGAGGATGTCGTGAGTGTCCGACAGGCCGATCAGCCCGCGATCGAACATCCAGTGGACTGTTCCGGAAAGTGCGAGCCCGTTGCGCACCGTATCCGGCCCATCGCGCTCCACGGGTTGAATATGGGCCGCCTCGACTTCGGCGCGCCCGCCGCCATTGATGAACTTGAAGCCGGTCAGCGCGCATCGGCTGTCATAGGCGGAGAGGACATGCTGCCGAAACGCCCGGTCGCGCACCGCCCGCGTGACGACCTGCTCGACCCGCTCTCGCGGGCCGTCGAACACGAAGGGCTCGGCGTCTTCGCGCACGCCGGGCGGCGGGATGACGGCAGGACCCGGCGCGCCGGATCGCGGGAGCATTCCAGCCTCCTCCGGAAAGCCCCGCGCAAGGATGCGATAGAAATCAAGGTCTGAGATGGGGCGTACCGCCCATTGCATGAGACCGCTGTTGAGCGAGCCATCCGCTTTGCCGAGATCGCTCTCGACAAAACCATGCCGGGCCTGGAACGGCACGAAGGCTTCCAGCGGCAGGAACGACCCCGCTTCGATGATGGCCAGTAACATGCCGTCTGCGGAAGGATCGGGAATGATCTCCTGCACCCTTGCGATAGCGTTGTAGCCCAGCCGCCCGCCGCCCCGGCGCGGTTCGTAGTAGACAATCCAATCGCCCTCGAAGGCTCGCGCGCGGTTCAGATACCGCTTCGGAAACTGGTACTGCGCCTCTGGAAAGTCGGCATAGACCGAGTTCGGCCGGTGAGTGAAAACGCCCTTCGCCATCGCGTTGTTCTATGCTGACAAAGCCTGGATCGTCGAGATTTCACAGTTGATTGCATGGCTCCCGAATGCCGGCCGCGCTCCTGCGGCGGCTTTGAAAGGAGACACAACATGTCTGAAGACCTCATTTCGCCCAGCGAAACTCACCTGTCAGCAAAGCGAGCGCACATCACCGCCGGCAAGCTAACTGGTCAGAAGCCGGCTTTGAAGATGAAGGAAGTCTGGTCGATCCGCACGAGGCTCGAGCTTGACGGCGACATTCGCAATCTCGCTCTGTTCAACCTGGCCATCGACAGCAAGCTAAGGGGCTGCGACCTCGTCAGGCTGAAGGTTGGCGATGTCGCCGCAGGCGGCGAGGTCAGATCGCGCGGTGCGGTTATCCAGAAGAAAACCGGTCGCCCGGTTCACTTCGAGATCACCGAAAACACCCGCCGGTCTGTTGGCGCGCTCCTCGAACGAGACCTGCCTCGCTCTGAAGACTACCTGTTCAGAAGCCGGCTGCGGGGTTCGTCGCATCTGTCGACTCGGCAGTATGCCAGGATCGTTCAAGACTGGGTGGCGTCGATCGGTCTGAACCCGGCAACCTACGGAACGCATTCGCTGAGACGCACTAAGGCGGCGGTCATCTATCGCAAGACCGGAAACCTCAGAGCTGTGCAACTCCTGCTCGGCCACACCAAGCTCGAAAGCACGGTCCGATATCTCGGCGTTGATGTTGATGACGCTCTGGAAATCTCATCGGGCATTGATCTGTAGCTACCTTCGAACGGCAGGAGCCATCTGCGCCTGCCGTTCTTCATCTGTTACAGCATGACGTGATATCGCCGATAGCGGACACCAAAGCAGATTTAGTGAGTGTCTTAGTTGGGGCGATTTTAGGC
>JBCCBN010000201.1:0-4677 GCA_039034035.1 Pseudomonadota bacterium | reverse complement strand
GAATGAGTGGAAGGTAGGCTACAACGGCTACTCCTGGGGTGAAGTGGCTGGTGGCACAAGTTCGTTATCGCTATTGGCCTATCTACAATAATCTGGTACACCTAATCCGTAGATCTTGCTGCCGGTGATCATCTCGGTCACCGGGTGCTCCACCTGGATCCGTGTGTTCATCTCGATGAAGTAGAAATGCCCATCTTCGTACAGGAACTCGATCGTGCCGGCGCCGCGATAACCCAGTTTCTTGATGGCCCGCACCACAATCGCGCCAATATCCTCGCGCTGGGCCTGGTTCAGCGCGGGGGAGGGGGCCTCCTCGAAGACTTTCTGGTTGCGCCGCTGGATTGAACAATCCCGCTCCCACAAATGGCAGACATTGCCATGGGTATCGGCAATCACCTGAATCTCGATGTGCCGTGGGCCCTCCAGGAATTTCTCCAGATACACCGCATCGTCCCCGAACGCCGACTTGGCTTCGGTCCGCGCAGTACGGAACGCGGTCTCCAGGTCCTTTTCCGTGCGAGCGATCTTCATGCCCCGGCCACCGCCGCCCGATGAGGCCTTCACCAGCACCGGGAACCCGATCTTCCGGGCTGCCTTCTTCGCCGCGCTTACGGTCTCCACCGCACCATCCGACCCCGGCACCACAGGCACCCCGGCATCGATCATCGTCTGCTTGGCGGTGATCTTATCGCCCATCACGCGGATATGGTCCGCAGTCGGGCCAATGAACTTCAAGCCGTGCGCCTCGACCATTTCCGCAAACTGGGCGTTCTCCGACAGAAAGCCGTAACCGGGATGGATCGCATCGGCGCCGGTGATCTCGGCCGCTGCCAGGATCCGCGACTTCTTGAGATAAGACAGGTTCGACGGCGCCGGTCCGATGCACACGCTCTCATCGGCCAGGCGCACCGCCATCGCGTCGCGGTCGGCCTCGGAATGCACCGCCACCGTCATCAGGCCCATTTCCTTGCACGCCCGGTGGACGCGCAGGGCGATCTCACCTCGGTTCGCAATCAGGACTTTCTTGATCGTGTCGCTCATGGGTTCGGGCCGGTTCAGTTGATGACCATCAGGGGCTCGCCATACTCAACGGGCTGGGCGTCGGTCACCAGGACCTGCCGCACGGTCCCGGCATGGGGCGCCTCCACGGCGTTGAAGGTCTTCATCGCTTCGACCAGCAGCAGCGTCTGGCCCTTCTCGACCTTGTCACCCACCTTTACGAACAGGTCCGCGCCGGGTTCCGCCGAAAGATAGGCGGTGCCGACCATGGGCGAGGTGACCGCATCGCTCAAATCATCAAGCGGCGCGGGTAACGCTTCCCCCGGCGCTGAAACCGCTGGTGCCGGCGCGGCTGCCGCTGGTGGGGGCGCCGCCGGCATTTGAGGCACGGCGGCGGCAACCGTTACCGGCGCGCTCTTGGTCACGCGGACCCGGGTGCCTTCATGCTCAACTTCCAGTTCGCCCAGATCGGCTTCCTGGAGAATGCTTGCCAGTTCCCGGACCAGCGCCGTATCCAGTTTCGTCTTGCTGTTCGCTGCCATCACGAATGTCCTTTGTCGATCAGCGCGTAGCACGCCGTCAGCGCCAGGTCGTAGCCCAACGTCCCAAGCCCGCAAATCGTGCCCGCTGCCGCCGGCGACACGTAATTGGTATGGCGAAACCCCTCCCGGGCAGCCGGGTTGGAGATATGCACCTCAATCACCGGAATGGGAAACCCTTTCAATGCATCGAGCAGCGCAATCGAGGTGTGCGTATACGCGCCGGCGTTCAGGATCGCACCATCGGCTGAAGTCCGCGCCTCTTGCAGCCAGTCAACCAGTTCGCCCTCATGATTGGTCTGGCGCAGCACGATCCCCGGCGGACGCGCGGCCTCGGCAAGCCGCGCCTCGATGTCAGCAAGGGTCTCGTGACCATAGATTTCAGGCTCGCGCTCACCGAGAAGGTTGAGGTTCGGCCCGTTGAGCACATAAATAGGCTGGGTCATGGCGCTGTGTCTTGAGCCGGAACTCCGGCGCTGGCAAGCCTCTGCCATGGCCCGTCTTGCAATTGGGAGACCTGCCAATGATCACGATCAGCCTCAATGGCGAGGACCGAACCGTCAAACCAGGCACCACGCTCGCCGCCCTCGTTGCAGACCTCTCAGACGATCCCCGCGGCATCGCCATCGAGCGCAACCGCGCCATCGTCCCCAAATCCCGCCACGGCGACACCGTCCTCGAACACGGCGACACCCTCGAAATCGTCCAATTCGTCGGCGGCGGCTAACCCCCACCCCGCCCGGGCAGGGCCGCGAACAAGCACTGATCGGCCAAGAGCAACATGCCTACTCAGCAGCCACCGGAGGCATCCGCACTGCATCGGCCGCATACTCTATCGCGGCGCGGATATCATCATCACAAATCGCCGGGAACGCGTCCTGCAGGTGGCGGAAAGAGGCCCCATCCGGCATGTATTCAAGAATGACGTAAACCGGGATCCGCGTCCCGCGAATGCACGGCTTGTCGACCATGATCTTCGGGTCAGCAGAGATGCGCGGATGGGGGTTGGCGTCGTCCATGTTTCTTGTCTACCACACATCCCATGACTGACACAGCCGACACCCTCACCATCGCCGGGCGCGCCTTCTCATCGCGCCTCATCATCGGCACCGGCAAATACGCCTCCTACGCCCAGAACGCCGAAGCCGCCCAGGCCGCCGGCGCCGAGATGGTCACCGTCGCCCTGCGCCGGGTCAACCTCTCCAACCCCGACGAAGACCGCCTCCAGGACCATGTCTCCCCCGACACCTACACCTACCTGCCCAACACCGCCGGCTGCTTTACCGCCGACGATGCCGTGCGCACCCTCCGCCTCGCCCGGGAAGCGGGCGGCTGGGACCTCGTCAAACTCGAAGTCCTCGCCGACCAGAAGACCCTCTATCCCGACATGGAAGAAACCCTCAGCGCAGCAAAGGCCCTCATCGCCGATGGCTTTCAGGTCATGGTCTATTGCTCGGACGACCCGGTCTATGCCCGCAAGCTCGAAGAGGCCGGCTGCTGCGCCATCATGCCCCTGGGCAGCCTCATTGGCTCGGGCCTGGGCATCCAGAACCCGCTCAACATCCGCCTGATCATCGAGCAGGCCCGCGTCCCCGTGATTGTCGATGCGGGCGTCGGCACCGCATCGGACGCTGCGGTCGCCATGGAACTCGGCTGCGACGGCGTCCTGATGAACACCGCCATCGCCGAAGCCCGCGACCCCATCGGCATGGCCCGCGCCATGAAACACGCCGTCATGGCCGGCCGCGCTGCCTACCTCGCCGGCCGCATGTCCAAGAAACGCTACGCAGACCCCAGCTCCCCGCTCGCTGGTCTCATCTGACCTCGCCGCCTTACCCCTCGGCCAGGGCGTCCCGGATCAGCGCCGTGATCTGCGGCGTGTTGGCCCCGGGCACCACGTCATCGCCAATGATGAAGGTCGGCGTCGCGGTCACGCCCAACTGGTTCGCCAGCGTCTGGGATGCGGCCAGCTCCTGCTGCACATCGGTAGACTTCATGTCCGCCCGCATCTTCGCCACATCCACGCCGACCTGTTCCGCAATCGCATCAATGTCGCTGTCGCTATACTGGGACGTGGACTCCATCAGCGCCGCATGCATCTCGAAATACTTGCCCTGACGCCCCGCCGCCAGCGCCGCCAGCGCCGCCACCCGGCTCTGGGGCGACAAGATCGGCAGCTCCTTGAACACCACGCGCACCTGGTTGTCGTGCACCTCCGGCAGCGCCGCCACATAGTCCAGCGACCGTTTGCAGAACCCGCAACGATAGTCGAAGAACTCGACAACGGTCACCGGCGCATCATCCGGGCCGATCGAATAATCCTTCTCATTGTCGAACAGGGCCGACTGGTTCTCCGAGATCGCCGCCACCTGGGCTGCCGCCTCTTCAGCCTGCTGACGCTCGCTCAGCTTGATCAGCGCCTCTTCGATGATTTCCGGGTTCTCGAGGATGTACTCGCGCACAATGGATTCGATCTCGGCCCGGTCCTGGGGCTCGGCATTGGCGACCCCGTCGCTACAAGCCGGCAGGAACAGCGCCAGCGCACTGGCAGCGAGGAAAAGGGATTTGCGCATGAAAACTCCTGGAAAAGCCGGTTCGGAGAGGCCCTCAACGGCCATGACCGCCTACATAGACGACTCCGGCGCGCTTATAAAGTGATGCCACTGCCCCGCAATGCAGTTCCACCGCCGGTTCAACCCAACAATGTCGTGAGCAAAAACCAACCTATCCCACGCCCCCTCACCCCAGCACCTCAGCCCGCGCAACGCACCCCCAAAGAGCAAGGCCCGCCAACCACCCCAGCGCCGCGCACCCCCAAAGGGCGACCGCCCACCGGCGCTGGCCCCAACAAAACACCCCCACCCCCAGCGCCGCCCTGCGGCTAGACCGCAGGGCCCCTCACCCACAACCGCAACACAAACCGCCGGCAAAGAGCAGGGCGCCGAACCCCAGCCCCAAACCCCCGCCGCTCACTCCCCCAAAACTTATCCGACCGACTTCGCCCCAGCGCATACTCCCCGGTGCCATGTTCACCGACCCGATTTTCGACAAGCACAAGGACTAGGTCTGGCCCTTCTTCTGGCCAGTGTTCGCGCTCGCCATCCTGCTGTTCCGCCAGCGGGCCGGTGCGCTGATCGCG
>JBCCBN010000200.1:0-4691 GCA_039034035.1 Pseudomonadota bacterium | reverse complement strand
CGCCTATGTCCGCGCCCTCGGGCAGATCGAAGTCCTGTTCAAGCTGGGCGCATCAATCCTATTCTTCAAGGAACGCGTCACCACCCGGGAAATCACCAGCGTCCTCCTCGTCTCAGCCGGCATCCTCGCCCTGATCCTCGCCAGCCGCTGAAACCTTCTTTACAAAAAAGACCGCCCCCACGCGGGAGGCGGCCTTCTTCAAGTCAACAGTCCCGAAAGACTATTCAGCCGTGATCGTGTCCACGGCGGTCTTGCCGCTGCGCTGATCGATGGCGGTCGTGAAGGACACCTTCTGACCGTCAGACAGCGCCCGCAGGCCGGCCCGCTCTAGCGCGGTGGCGTGGACGAACACGTCCTTGCCGCCATCATCGGGAGCGATAAAGCCGAAGCCTTTTTGGTCGTTGTAGAATTTCACAGTGCCACTGGTCATGGAGCACTCCTGTATAATGTGCGGGCCTGCAATATGCCGGCCTGCGGAAGTTCGAGTTTTGTGTGGGAGGTCTCTGAGTGCGTGGCAGGTTGGACCCTGTCAGTCGACAGCCTTGATCGTCCGGCAAAATTCGAAGGCTTCATCTGGAGCCCTTCTCCCCCAAAAGCAAGCCTCGAATGCGCATGGCCTCTCCCGCGCCGCCCCGGCCAGACGCCCCGCCGCGCCTCATCGTTCGGCGCCAATCGTAGCGAAATCACCGATTTGCACGCCGGTTTCCATCCGCGCCCCCTCCCGGCCATGTTAGGCTCGCGCCATGGTTCCTTTTCACCCGTCCGACAATCCAGCCGCCGCGCCCCTGTGGGAAAAACTGTTCGCCCTGGTGAACGGGCTGGCCGGATTCATGCGGCTGGGCGGTCCCCAAGGCGGCCAAGCGCTGGTGCCCACCTGGCGCCAGGTGCGTGGCGACCTCCAGGCCGCTGAGCGCCAGCTCCGCCAATTGCTGCTCGCGCCGGCCGAGGCGCTGCTCGCCCAGATGCCCGACGCACCGCCTGCCTCGCATGGCCCCAATCCTCGCGCCGTACCCAAACGCCAGCGGCCCGCGCGCCGCCGCGCCACCCGCCAGCTCTTCCGCCTCGAAACCGGCACATCGGCCCACCGCCGCCCCTCCGGGCCCCGGCCCTACCGGCCCCGCCTGGACGATCATTGCGGCACCCGCTTCATGCCGCTCACAGGCGAGATCCACCGCTACGCCCGGCTCGTCACCACCATTGAAAACCCCGACCCAACCATCCGCCGCCTGGCCCACCTCCTCAAACGCCGCAGGCGCAAGGAAAGGGCGCGCCGCAACGCGGAGGGCATCTCGGTGAAGGGGCTCGGGTGCTTTTCTGGTAAGGGTGCTCGCCGCTGTTCTCGAGCTAAAGCCCGAGGCGGCTGCGCCTGCGCTTTGCTTGTGGAGGCGCGCAACAGGCACGCTGTCTCGCGGGGCACCCCCACGAGCATCGCGAAGGCGCAGCTGCCGCGGGGCCTGCCCCGCGAATAGCGGCGAGCACCTTTGTCAAAACACGCACCTTCACCAAAAACCGCCCTGTCCTGGACAGGGCGGCCTCAGCACTCGTCTCTGAACAGTCTTCTAATAATCTTCTTCAATATCCTCATCGAAGAAGTCGCCCCACAGCGCTTCCCGGCTCGTCCGGATCGCTTCGGTCGTCAGCGCCAAGGCCACAATCGCCAGCGTCCACCATTGGGTGGCCGGCTCTGCGGCCCAGTTCATCAGCGTTTCCATCATCACATTCGCCCCGGCTTTTTGTTGAGACCAATGTGCCGGCTGGGAGTTAACCGGACCTCTCCAATTACCGCCCCCTACCCGCGGAAGGGTTAAAGCATCCGGGGCCCGCCATTCACTTTCACCCGGCCAGCGCCCCGATCCGGGGCCCGGCCAGCAGCCCAACCGCTTCCCTCGAGCCGGCAGAGGTTCTAGATCATCGCCATGGCCCGCTCCTCCCCGACCCGCCGCACCGCCAGCGGAAAAGCCGAACCCCGCGTCTGGCAGCGTATGTTGTCGGGCCGCCGGCTCGACCTCATGGACCCCTCGCCCATGGACGTGGAAATCGAGGACATCGCCCACGGTCTCGCACGGGTCGCCCGCTGGAACGGCCAGACCACCGGGCCCTACGCCTTTTCCGTCGCCCAGCATTCGGTCATCGTCGAAGGCCTGGTCGGTGAGCTGAAACCAGCCGTCACCCCGGCCATGCGCCTGATGGCACTGCTCCATGACGCGCCGGAATATGTGGTGGGCGACATGATCTCCCCGTTCAAGACGGTGATGGGTCCAGGCTACAAATCGGTCGAAGCCCGGCTGGAACGGGCGATCCACCTCCGCTTCGGCCTGTCAGCGCAAACCCCGCCCGCCCTCAAGAAGCTGATCAAGAAGGCCGACCTGATCTGCGCCTGGTTCGAGGCCACCCAGCTCGCCGGCTTCGCCCCCACCGAAGCTGATGGATTTTTCGGCCGCCCGCCGGACGGCGTCACCCTCACCCTGGCGCCGCAGAGTCCGAACGACGCACAGAGCGATTTCATCGCCCGGTTCGAAACCCTGCTCGCCGAACTCGACAAGGTCCGCTGAGCGATGACTGAGGCCCCGCTCTATATCGGTCTCTCCGCGGTGATCGTCGCCGCCGACGGAAGCCGGCCATCGGTGCTCGCCACCCGGCGCGACGGCGACTTGCCCGCCTTGCCTTTCGGCCCTTTCGATCCGGTTGGACACCGAACCCTCGACCGGGGGCTGCGCGAATGGGTTCGCGAACAGACCGGCTTCGAACTGGGCTATGTCGAACAGCTCTACACCTTCGGCGACCGCGGCCGCGAAACCCCGGACGCGACCCTGGCCGACACCCCATTCGATGCCCGGATCATCTCCATCGGATATCTCGGACTCACGCCCGAAAAGGCCGAACTCGACACGAGTTTCGATGCTCGCTGGCTGGGTTGGTATCGCTTCTTCCCCTGGGAAGATCACCGCGACGGTCCTCCCGGCCTGATCGCCGAACAGATCGAGCCGGGTCTCAACACCTGGGCCAAGGGCAATGCCGCCAGGCTCGACCGGGCCCGCCTCGCCTTCGGCCTAGAAGGCCAGGCATGGGTCGAGGAACGCGTCCTGGAACGCTACGAACTGCTCTATGAAGCCGGCCTTGTGGCTGAAGCGGCAAGGGATGGCCGCGACCAACCCGAGCATTCGGGACTCGGCGAGGAAATGGCGTCTGACCATCGCCGGATTCTCGCCACCGCCATGTCCCGGCTGCGGGGCAAGGTGAAATACCGCCCCATCGTGTTCGAACTCATGCCGGCCCGGTTCACCCTGTCCGCGCTCCAGCAGACCGTGGAATCGATCCTCGGGCTCCGGCTGCACAAACAGAATTTCCGCCGCGCCCTGGAAAAGACCGAACTGGTCGAAGGCACCGGCGAGATGGAGCCGTCAACCGGCGGCCGCCCCGCCGAACTCTACCGCTTCCAGCGCGACCTGGTCCGCCGCCGAGCCGTCTCCGGCGTCGCAACGCCGAACCTCAAACGGGACTGACAGGCTCTCGAAACCGCCGCGCCAACCGCAGCGCGTCTCGTGAGTTTGCCGCAAGCACCAAACGGCCAGGCGCGACACGACCTCGATAACGGGGCTCACAACAACCGAACCTGACCCAAGCTTGCCGATCCAGAAAACCTGACCGTCACAAACTTATAGCCCCGAAGCGTTTATCCCCGGGCGCTTCCAGTCATGGTACTGTGTGAATGTCAGGGATTGCCGAGGCCCGGTCCCCGGGCCCGAACACCTACTCGACCGTCCAGCCCCGCGGGGTGCGCCGGGCCTCCAGCGTCAGGGTCTCCGATGGCCGGTTACGACCGCGAACATCGAAATCGACACCCCGGCCGGCGAACCGCATCAGGATCGCGATCGCCGCCAGAACGAGGCCGAACATCGCGGTCACGACAGCGAGGATACCGGCAGCAAGGATCACAGCCATGGCGATCAGCAACCGGCGAACCCATTCGCCAGCCTTGCGGAAGCCGTCGCCGGCCGCGGCCGCAAAACCGGCCGGAAAGAGGCCCTGTCGAGGCGTATCATGTGCCGTCATGGAATTCTCCCGTGTCCCCATCCTGCACTTGATGATGGGTATCGCTGGCCGCGGCGTCAATTGCCGATCCGTTCATGGTTGCAAATACCCTCAATTTGCACCCACAAGGCCACGTTCTGCCTTGATCTGTGCAAAAGCCGACGTGATGGCCGCGGCCTTGTCATGGACTTCGGCCCCGAATTCCCGCGATGCGCCCCGCGCGACAATACGGTCAGGGTGATTATCCGCCATCAACTGACGGTACGCCACGCGGATGGCATTGAACGGCGCATCATGGTCAACGCCGAGAATGTGGTAGGGATCATCCCGCTCGGGACCGAGATGGCTCGCCCGGATCCGCCGGAACGTCGCCTCTGTGAAGCCAAAGGCGTCCGACACCGTGCGCAGGTACTCCATCTCTTCCTGGGTCACGACCCCGTCGGCGCCGGCAATCTGGAACAGGCCATCGAGCACGTCTTCCAGCAAGCAAGGCCGGTTGCGATACTTCGTACCGATCCGCCGGGCATAGGCCTCATACCCATTCACGGTTTGCTGCGCGATGCTGAAAACGCGCCGCACCGTACATTTGTCACCATGGGCTGATTACGACACGGGAGACAAAGATGAGCATTGCTGAAGCAATTGAGGTCGAGCTGCCT
>JBCCBN010000199.1:0-4726 GCA_039034035.1 Pseudomonadota bacterium | reverse complement strand
TGATCGCTGTTGCGATCATCTCGGCTGTGACGACCCTCGGCGGCAACACCTCCGACACCTTCAACGCTGTTTCCGACCAGCTGGTCTAATCTAGCGTTAGCACTGTTTGGGCTCAGGCCCTTTCAGGGAAGCCGCCGGTTCATCCGGCGGCTTCTTGCGTTTTGGGGCGCTTGTCTTTCCTGCCCCACCGCGCCCACGTCCCCGTCCGTCCGCGCGCACCGCCCTCGTCCAGCACGTGTCACAGGGGTCCGCTCCAGGCTACGCGCTCCTGGCGAAAGTATTCGTTCAGCGTTTTGTGGTCTCTCCAACTGACAGATTTACTGGGCTGATTTAGCGGGGCTTTCCGAATGCTGATCCTTCTCACTTGCCTGGCATTGAGCCTTTGCCTCTACGCCGCACTAAATGACATCGCGACCCTGACCATCCCCAACTGGCTGAACCTGTCGCTGGTCGTTCTTGGTCTGGCGGCGCTGTTCATTGCAGGGCCCGGTTTCGAGGCGACCGTATGGCATGTGACCGTTGCGCTGGCCGCCCTTGCGATATCGTTCGTACTGTTCATGCTGGGCGTGTGGGGCGGCGGCGATGCCAAGATGGTCCCGGCGGTTTTGCTTTGGATCGGTCCGGCTGGGGTATTACCGTTTGCTACCTGGATGGTTGTTTCTGGCGGCGTCCTGGCCCTCATCCTGATCGTGGCCCGGCGCGCCTTGCCGGCCGAGCGCCATCCCCGCTTCTTCGCGGAAAGCCTGAAACCCGGTGCCGGCGCGCCTTATGGTGTCGCTATTGCGGCCGGTACGTTCATGGCAATGCCTGCGTCCCCGGTATTCGCAGATTTTCTGACCGTCGTTTCGGCCCTCCATTAACGATGCTTTAGGCGGCGCGGGTGAATGTTACGGGAAAGCTGCTGGTTCGCGTGAAATTCCCGCCAGCGAATGAGGTTCTGTTATGTCTCCGATGCGTTTGATTATCCTGTTGGTCGCAGCCGTGTCTGCCATAGCGGCCGCAGTTGTCGTACGGAGCATGACAGCGGCGCCGACGGTGACCCGGCCGACCGCACCGACGGCGCCGGCCACTGTCACCGAGATCATCGAGACGCCGCAGACCCCGGTCCTGGTGATGCTCCATGACGTGAAGGTCGGTGAGCTGCTTGGCCCGGACGATTTCGAATGGAAAGAGTGGCCTGACACAACGCTGAACCCGAACTACTTCACCCAGGACATCTCTCCCACCGCGATTGAGGACCTTGCCGGCAGCGTTGTGCGCACCGCAATGGTCGAACAGGAGCCGGTGCTGGCCCACAAGATCGTCCGCAAGGGTGAGACCGGTTACATGGCGGCCCTGCTGACGCCCGGACTGCGGGCGGTGTCGGTCGAGATTTCAACGGACAAGGCCTCGGGCGGGTTCATCCTGCCCGGCGATCGGGTCGACATCATGGTCACCTATGATGTGGACATGATCGAACCGGTGAGCGGCGGCACCGAGTCCCGACCCAACACGACGACGATCATGGAAAATGTCCGCATTCTCGCCATCGACCAGCAGTTCCGAAGCGATGAGAGCGGCCAGTACGCCATCGGCTCAACCGCGACCGTCGAGGTCGAGCCTGAAATGGGGCGCCTCCTGGTGATGGCGGACCGGATCGGTGAAGTCTCGATGGCGCTGCGCTCGCTTCAGGATGCCCTGGACAGCGGCGATGCCGCCTGGGGCCGCACCGATTTCCTGCTGGATTTCACGCCCTACGACGAGGGCGGAACGCTTGGGGCCGGCGAAGATGAAGGGGTCACCGTATACCGGAACGGCGCGCCTTCGGTCGAATTGATTGGGGAGGGCTGAGGCATGGCGACCTCACATCTGGTTCGCACGGGTCTGATCGCCCTCGCCTGGGCGCTGACGCCTTCGGCCGCGACCGCCGATAAACTGATCCCATCCGGTGTCACCATCACCGAACCGGGCGAGACCAATTTTTCCGAGACGATTCTGATCGGCCTCGACAAGTCCACCGTGATCGAGCTGGAACGCCCAGCGGCGGATGTGGTGATCACGAATGCCGAGATCGCCGATGCGGTGGTCCAGACCCGCCAGCGCATCATCTTTCGCGGCGTGGCGACCGGTACAACGAACGCCTTCATTTATGATGAGGCGGGCGAGCCTCTCCTGAATCTGGAAATCACGGTCGAGTCCGACTTTTCGGCCCTCAACGCCCTGATCGAGCGGCACGTGCCCAATGCGCGAGTCGCTGCCGAGGGTGTGAACGGGAATGTCGTTCTGACCGGCTACACGGAATCTGCCGCCCAGGCCGAACAGGTCCGCGACCTGGTCAAGCTCTATGCCGGTGAGCAGGCACCGATTGTCAGCATGATCGACATTGCCGCAAAGGACCAGGTTCTGCTGGAAGTGCGCGTGGTCGAGATGCAGCGCAGCTATCTCAAGCGTCTTGGGCTGGAGCCATCGGTCGATATCGGCTTCGGCGACCTTGCGAACCTGACCGAGCAGCAATTGTTCACCACCGACCCTCTTACCGGTGCGCTGACCAATTCCGGAACGACCACATTCGCGCCCGGACTACCGTTCAGCAACCAGGCCAATGTCGGGTTTGGTTCCAGTGTGGCCAAGGAAAACGGCCTGCTGGGCGATCTGACCTACAACAATTTCGTCGGCGATGAGCGCCAGGCCCAGATCGGGCTCGGCGTGAATGCGCTCGAACGGATCGGCATCGCGCGGACCCTGGCCGAGCCGAACATCACGGCCGTGTCCGGTGAGACGGCGAACTTCCTCGCTGGCGGTGAATTCCCGGTCCCGACACCCGCCGATGACGGCCAGCTCGGCGTGACCTTCAAGCAGTTCGGCGTGGGCCTCGGCTTTACCCCGATCGTACTGTCTGAAAATCGCATCTCGCTCAAGGTATCAACCGAGGTGTCCGAGCTGACCAATGAAGGCTCGGTCAACGGCGTGCCCGGCCTGACCGTCCGCCGCGTGCAATCCACCGTGGAGCTGCCGTCTGGCCAGTCGATGATGCTGGCTGGCCTGATCCAGACCCGCTCGCGCCAGGACATGGAAAACATTCCCGGCCTCAAGAAGATCCCCGTGCTGGGGCAACTATTTGCCTCGCGGGAGTTCCAGAACGCTGAAACCGAACTGGTCGTGATCATCACGCCATACCTGGTCGATCCGACCACGAAGGAAAAGCTGAAAACACCGGCGGATGGCTTCTCCTATGCCAGCGATGTGCGGACGATCTTCTTCGGCAAGCTGAACCGGATGTATGGCACCGATGGCGAGCCAATCGAGAGCGACGATTACCAGGGCCCCGTGGGCTTCATTGAGGAATAGGGGCAGCGCAAGATGGCCAAGCGAAACCTTCTCTTTACCGCCAGCCTCGCCAGCGTGTTGCTGGTCGTGGCCTGCGAAAGCGGCACGAACGCCAACGTGCCGAGCAATATTGCGCTCGAAGGGACACCGCTCGACCGGCATCCTATCGGGGTGGAACCGGCGACCGAAGTGCTCGAGATCGACCTCAACTCCGAATACCCGACCCTGCGCATCGCTGATCGCCAACGCATCGAAGCCTTCGTGAACGCCTATCGCGACCGGGGCTTTGGTGATCTGCGCATGGTGCTGCCGGAAAATTCTGCGACGCCGACCCTGGCTGTCGAAGCGGTCAAGGAAGCGCGCGAGATTGCCTGGACCCGCGGCATCGCCTGGGAAGCGATTGATGGCTCGGCCTATGATGCCCAAGGCACCAATGCGCCGCTGATCCTGGCATTCGATGTCTACAATGCCGTCGCGCCGGAATGCCGGTCGCTGGCGGCCTATGACCTGGCCGACATGACCTCGAACAATGAGCTCCAGAATTTCGGCTGTACCGTGAAATTCAACATCGCCCAGATGATTGCCGATCCGGCTGACCTGCTCGGCCAGCGACCGCTTGATCGCCGCGACAATGGTCGCCTGTCGATCATCATGGAAGCCTATCGCCAGGGCGAGGATACCGCAGCCTCGACCGGCAATGAAGAAGTCACCGTCTCCGGTGTTGGCGGCTAGGGCATCGAAACGGGAACGCAAGCTATGTCGAACGAAAGTGCAGTATACGAGGACGATCTCGATTTCGATTTCGATGATGATCCGGATCTGGAGCTCGCTTTGGACGAGGATGAAATCTTCGAAAGCGACGGGGCTGTCGCGACCGGGGACAATCTCGCCAATGACATGACCGGTGACCGGGAACCCGAAAGCGTGCCCGATCACACCCCGGATCTTGCGCCCGATCTTGCGTCCGACCTGGCTCCCGATGTCGAAGTTGATCTCAACCCCGTCATGAAGGACGTGGTGTTTGACGACAGCGCCTTCGAGATCAATGACCCGACCCAGGGCATGCGCCCGATCCCGGCCATCTCGATCATGGCCTTCATCGAAAAGCCCTCCACCCAGGAGATGCTGGAAACCGTGTCGCGGGATCGCCGCATGGGCCGGGCGACCCTGGACGTGCATGACGGTGGCCTGCCGGCAGCGATCGAATATCTCTCCGCAAATCAGTCGCCGAACCTGCTGATCGTGGAATCGGGCATCAGCGCGCCGGAAATGATCGAGCAGATCGATCGGTTGGCCGAGCACTGCGACGAGGGCGTCGAAGTCATGGTCATCGGCGCGACCAATGACATCAAGCTCTATCGCCAGCTCACCGCGCGCGGCGTCAGCGGCGAAGCTCAGCGGCTGCTTGCGCACCTCCATG
>JBCCBN010000198.1:0-4815 GCA_039034035.1 Pseudomonadota bacterium | reverse complement strand
CACGTTTGGCCTCACTTCGACCTTTGTGCCACTGAACCCTCACTTCAGGGAGCCTACTCGACACGAACGCCGTATTCCTCTCCAGATGCTCCTTGGGGTATTGTTGCTTGTGGTTTTCAAAAAAACATCCCGCAGAATCTCGATGATCGAGGACGCAGTGATAACATGTGGGGTTGGACGACGTATTGGTATTTGTAGGTCAGGCGCAAAGCGATCTGTGAGGTGCACGTACTGCCCTCGGGGTGAAGAAACGATTCTCAGTAGCCACAGCACATTGTTGGCATAATCGAGATAATACCCTTGATGTTCGTCATGGGTCAGGTCCGTGAGAACGAACTCTACGCCGTCATCGCGAAACACATTCACGCCGCGCGGCGTTTCCTCGACCAGTTCGCCGCTCCAGCCGACCCAGGTGCCGCCGCTCTCCTTTAGCGACTCCCACACGGCAACGGCCAATCCGCCAGCTCGCGCGGTGGGATCGGCGGCTGTGCGGTTTGAAATGGCGATCAATCGACCCATAGGACCTGTCCTCTACCGTGTTCCAACCCGGCTTTCGATCCCTTCCATAGGCTGCCCGAGCCACGAACGCGATGGCCTGCTCGGAGTTTCATGCCAATTAACCCGTCCGCGACTATCGTCGGACGCTCAGCCCACCACAGCGACAACCCCGCAAGCTACGCGGGCGCCGGCCCCGCCAATCGGCTGGCTCAAATGATCGTCTTCGGCCTCATGAATCACCAGAGCCGATCCATCACCTTCCAATAGTTCGTCGAGGCTGATGAGTGACGTGAACACTTCCATTCCCGCGCTGCCATCAGCGTAGGCATAAATGTTCGGCAGGTCGCCCGCTTCTGGCCCTTTCGGGTTCATAAGGCCATGACCGCCCTCGATCATACCTACATGCCCGCCAGAAAGCTTGAAGACACCGGTATCTGAACAGTCTCCAACGGCGTGGAAATGCACGCCGTGCCAACCCGGGGTCAGACCGCCAGCGCCGATTTCGATTCGGCCCAATAACCCATGCGGTCCTTGCAGGAGGGTCGCACTGCCAACCGTCTCACCATCCATCCCTAGGATATCAATCTCACCAGCGTGAGTGGTGCCTTCAGCTTGACCGTGCGCATGCACGGGCGGCGGCTCTGCGAGTTGTGCACAGGCCGGGACGGCAAGTAACGCGGCAAATATAAGCGCTCGGATCATGGTTCGGTCTCCAGTCGACTGTCGCTTTGATGTATACGCCGCTCAGGCGAAAAGGCACGCTGCTCATGACCAACGCACGAAACAATTCGTCGGAGCTCCGCCAATTGCGCGCAGATGTATTCCTGGTCGAAGCCGGCTTCTTTGAGAGCCGCTCCGCTGCTCAGGCCGCCATCAGCACGGGGCGGGTGTCAGCCGACGGAGTGGTAGTCACTCGCGCGTCGCAGAAGATCCCGGCGGGGAGCGTAATCGAAGCCAATGCTGCTCATCCATACGTGTCTCGAGGCGGGATGAAACTCGCGCATGGTCTGGAGTCTTTCGGCGTCTCCGCCGCCGGGAAGGTGTGTCTCGACCTAGGTGCGTCCACCGGCGGCTTTACCGACGTGCTCTTGCAGCGGGGCGCCATCCACGTCACTGCGGTCGACGTAGGTACTGGTCAACTCCATGCCCGGCTGGCGACTGATGGCCGGGTCAACAATCTCCAACAGCGCGATGCGCGGTCGCTCACGCCCGGTGACTTGCCAGCACCGCCTTCCCTTATTGTTGGTGATCTCAGTTTCGTCGGTCTTGAGAAAGCGCTCGCCACGCCTCTCAGCCTCGCATCGCCCGCTGCGGACTTGCTCGTCCTGTTCAAGCCACAGTTCCAGGTCGGCCGCGCCAATATCGGGCGGGGCGGTCTGGTCAGGAACGCGGCAGCCACGCGCGCCGCTGAATCGCGCTTTGCCCAATGGCTCGCCGGAGCGGGCTGGCCGGTGCTTGGCTGGACCGACAGTCCGATCCGAGGCGGCGATGGGAACCATGAACGCCTGGTCCACGCCAAGCAGTCAAGGTGAGCCCACCGCGCCGTTGACCCGCTGAGTTCAAGCGTCCATCCGCTCAATGATGATGGCCGGTGCCATACCGCCCGCCGCACACATGGTCACCAGGCCATACTTCCCGCCCGACCGCTCCAGCTCGTCCAGCACCGTTCCAATGAGGATCGAACCCGTGGCGCCGATTGGATGCCCGAGCGCCATGGCGCCGCCGTTGACGTTCACCTTTTCGCGCGGAAGGTCGAGATCGCGAATGAACTTCTCTGCCACTACGGCAAAGGCCTCGTTGATCTCCCAGACATCGATATCGTCCTTTTGAAGACCGGCTTTCTCCAACACCTTCTTCGCCGCCGGGACGGGTGCATTCAACATCAATGTCGGACAGTCGCCCACATTCGCGGTGGCGATGATGCGTGCGCGGGGCTTCAATCCGTTCTTTTCGGCATAGTCCGGCGACGCAAGCAGAACCGCACCTGCGCCATCCACGACCCCGGATGAGTTCCCTGCATGGTGAATGTGCTCAATCGTGAGGTCTGGATACTTCGAGTTGATCAAGCCGCGATAGGTTGTGCCATTCTCGTCCAGCGGAACATCGGCCAGCATGCCAAACGCCGGCTTCAAACTGCCTAGCCCTTCCAGCGTTGTTTGCGGGCGGGGGAACTCTTCCTTGTCCAGCGCCAGCGTCCCGTCATCCTTGTAGACCGGGATCAGCGAGCCGTCGAAGCGCCCCTCCTCGATCGCCCGGGCGGCGCGCTTCTGGCTCTCGAGCGCGAGGTCCTCGGTCGCCTGCCGCGAAATTCCTTCCATGGATGCAATAGCGTCTCCACATACCCCTTGGTGAGACTGCGGATGGCTGGCACGTAGGCGTAGATTGCCATTGTCCATCATCGGCGGTTTCGTGGGATCGGCAGTGGAAGCCGTGTAAGACATCATTTCGGTGCCGCCCGCGATGACGAGGTCCTCCATTCCGGACATCACCTGCGCGGCGGCGAGGTTGACGCTGGTGATGCCCGATCCGCAAAACCGGTCGAGCGTCACACCGGACGCTTTGATGCTGTAACCCGCGTCCAGGGCCGCCATGCGTCCCAGGTCTCCGCCTTGCTTGCCGCGTTGCGATGATGTGCCCCAGATGATGTCATCGACGTCGGCTGTGTTGAGGGCGTTGCGCTCGGCAAGCGCTTTGAGAACGGTCGACCCGAGGTGCTGCGGATGGCAGTCTGCCAAAGCGCCCTTCCCAACCTTGCCAATTCCGCGAGGCGTTCGGCAGGCGTCTATGATATATGCGTCGGGCATCGGGGGATCCTCCGTGAGCTTGGATTGGTTATGCAGGTCGTATGTCGCGGGCCTGACGTAGGGCAAGTCAAGCAACTGATAGCCATCGTGCAAAGATGCATCACTTCGAGCGAATCACCTCCGCCTGCGGCAGCCTAGAATTGATCGCCAGGCGTCAATGCGGCATAGATAATGAATAAAGGAGTGGGTGGGGCCGCCTTAATTAGGCCCCGCATTCTCCGATAGGCCGGAAGCCTGATACGCGACTGGCACAGTGAGTGGGCAGGGTTCATGCTGAAACGGCTCTTGATTGTGACGATCCGTGCGGTGCGCGGAAGCTCGGCCGGCAAGGCGGTCGCCGTCCTGTCCGTTGTTGGTGCGGGATATGGTGCGACGCAATTGGCAACGATGGTGTCGGAGCGAACCCACCAGAAAACGATGCTCGCTGGCGTCGACGAAACGCTCGAAACAGAACTACCGCCCAAGCAAGCTGGCCCATGGTCGGAAGTCCTCGGTGAACGAGACTACGAAAAGATCGTTTCGGTCGCCCTGCTGCCGGGAGACGAGGTCGCCTTTGCGGGCCTTAGCGTAGGACTCAATCCCGATGACGGCTCCCAAGCCCGGCTCGTCCGGACCGATGCGGGCGGGGCGGTGATTTCCGAAACCACGCTCTCTGGCATGGAAGACGCGACCGTCTCGGATATCGAACTTGGAGCGGACGGGGATGCGTTCGTCACGTCCTGGCAAGAAGGCGCGATCAAAGTCACCAAGGTCGGCGCTGATGGCCGCTTCCTCTGGGAGCGCCGGTTCACAGTATCGAACCAGTCCGCACGAGTCATCGTGGCACCGTCTCCCGATGGCGCAGCGATGGTGTTGTTATCGGAGGCGTTTGAAGAAGGCGAGATGCGCGTGATGCGCCTTGATGGCGACGGTCGGGTGGTTTGGCGCCAGGACGTACTGGTGCCGATTGGTGGCACCCGCAGCCTTGGCCTCACCGCAGACTCCATCGGAGGCGGCGTATTCGCTGCATCAGTCGAAGCTCCCGATGGAACACCCGGTGCGGAATTGGTTCGTCTGGACCGTCGTGGTCGGGAGATCTGGCGCCAGACTGTTCAGACAGGATACGACGCCGGGCTGTCTGACATCTATGTGGATGCAGACGGCGTATCGGTCCTGATCGGCGGCAGCAGCGCGCAAGTGTTCAAGCTGGACCCGCTTGGACAATTCATCTGGGCTCGCGACCTGCCGGATATCAATGCCACGGGCAGCAAGATCGTCGGCCGAAGCGACACAGGCGAACTTCACGTGATCGCCGAACCCGCCGTTCGATTGGGCGAAAGCCGGCTCTGGATGGCCAGCTTCGATGCTGACGGCCAGCCGCGCTGGACCCGGCTCCGCGCGCACGACCGGAATATGCGGATTGAAGACTTCAAGGTCGATGATCGCGGCGGCATCTTTGCCGGCGGGTCAATCAGCAGGCGCCGCAACAGTGACACCGATATGCTGATGCTTTTCGTGACCCCTGATGGCGGCT
>JBCCBN010000197.1:0-4865 GCA_039034035.1 Pseudomonadota bacterium | reverse complement strand
CTCTGGGTCGGGTTCGGTTACGGGCTCTGGCTCCGCTTCGGCTACCGACTCTGCGGTCGGCTCGGCTTCGGCTTCGGAAGTGTCCTCTGACGGATCGGCGGATGGGTCGTCAGGCTCGGCTTCAGCGGCGGTGTCGGCGTCCGCCGGTTCAGCCTCGACCGGCTCTTGCTCTGGGGCGGGTTCTGGCTCTGGGGCCAGCTCCGGTTCGGCGGCGAGTTCGGTCTCGGGTTCCGGCTCTGGCTCAGGTTCTGAGGCAAGTTCAGGTTCAGGCTCAGGCTCTGGTTCCGGGGCGGCCTCGGGCTCTACCGCTGTGTCCGGTCCGGCAGTGGCCTCCGGTTCAGCCGGTTCGGGCTCGACGATTTCGGCTTCAACCGTATCGGTTTCCGGTTCCGGCTCGGCGTCGCGTCCGCTGGCTGACGCAGCGGCGCCGGCTGCAAGGGCGCCCGCGGCGAGGGTCGCCGCGCCGGATGTCTCAGCGCTGGTGGCCCCCTCGGCGCCTTCTTCGAGATAGGCGAGACGGCCTTCCAGGTAGCGGTTGCGCCAGCGCAGTCGGGCGACTTCTTCCTCGGTGGTTTCCGAACGGGCCGGAGCCGGTTCCTCGGGCTGGGGCTCGGGATCCGGCGCAGATTCGGCCGTATCAAGCAGCGGACCGCTCGCCACGGCTGCGGCGGCCGTCACCTTCTCTTCCAGCACTTTCACCCGCGTCTGGAGGTAATCGTTCTGCCAGCGCAGCTTGGCCACGTCTGTGGGATCGATGTCGGGTCCGCCCGTTTCGGCCTTGTCAGCGGCCTCGGCAGGCAAAGGCACCGCTTCTGTACCGGCTGCGGCCGAGGCGCGGGTGGCGTCGGAGAGGTCCTGTTCGAGCCGGCGGACGCGGGACTCCAGATAGCGGTTGCGCCATTCGAGGCTCGCTTCATCGGCATCGATACCGGCGTCCAATGGGGGCGGCGTTTCATCGCCGGCAAGAGCGGCAGCAGCGGCGCCCGCGATGGCACCTGCTGTGGCGGCGATGGCACTTTCGCCGGCCCCGCTACCTCCGCTGGCCTGGCTGGATTTCAACGTCTCCAGCGCCTTGTTGGTTTGGAACAGCTCGTCGGTGAGGGCGGCGACCTTGGCTTCGCGGGCAGCGAGTTCCTCGCGCAAGTGGCCATCATCAGGGGCCGGCGTTCCGCGACCCTGGCGCTGGGATTCATACAGGGCCTCGATCTCGGCGCGGGCCTGGTCAAGCTCGGTGAGCGCCACGTCGCGTTCGACCAGCGCTCGGCGGGCCTTGCCGCCCAACATGAGCCCGCGAATGCCGAGCCCAAGAAGCAAGCCGATCACACCGGCTCCCGCCAGGAGCATCCAGATATGCGTTGCCAGCCAGACCATTACTCGCTCCGTTCCAAGACTTTGAACTCCAACCGCCGATTGGCAGCCCGCCCTTCTGGCGTTGTATTGTCACTGACCGGTTGGTCGGGACCGTAGCCGACAACCGCCAGGCGGTCGCTGGAAAAACCGGCATCCGCCATATAGTTGGCCACAGCCTGGGCACGCGCCTGGCTGAGGAGGATATTGCTGACACGGGCGCCCTGGGAATCGGTGTGGCCGCCCAATTCGAAGATCAGGGACGGCGCGCACCGGCCGGCGACGGCCATGATCTTGTCGAGCGTTTCGCCACTTTCGCGAGAGATGGCCGCCGATCCGGTTTCGAACACGACGCGATTGGTGGCGAGGACGCTGGCAAAGGCCTCTTCGCAGGCCACGCGCGAGTCTGCGGTGAAATCGATGTCGGCGACTTCCGCCACATCCACATCGACCGCTGAGGCCGACTGGGTCAGTCCGTAAGGGCCGACGAGGCTGGCGAGGTCTTCGCTGAGATAGCGCAGCGTCGAGCCGCTCGCCTGACCTTCAAACCGGTAGCCGTCGCCTTCGGGGTCGAACGCCATTTCGCCCCCGAAGAACCGGCCAAACTGGGGCAATCCAAGACGCACACCGTCCATCCAACCGGGATAGGTCGGCTCGCCAAGGGTCATTTCATCAACCACGGTGCCGCCGAATGTGTCATTGGCAATTTCCAGGATTTCGGCGCGCTCGGCTTCGCTTTCAACGGCGCCGGAGAAAATCAGGGCATCGCGGAAATGCCGGGCCGACCATCGGCCGGGCCCGCGAATGTCCGCCTCGCCGCTATAGGGCGGCTCGACGGCGGCGACTTCCGAGGCAACCACGGCGCGGATTGCGGCATCCATGGCGAAGCCGGAGACGGTGAGCCGGGTATCGCGCAAGCTCGCCTCGCCTTCATCGAGGGCGAGGACCAATTCGACGGCCTGTTCGGCCACTGCCGTCCAGCCTTCGCCGGGCACGCCGGTGGCAAGCGCCAGCGCATCGGTCACGGGCGTGCCTTCAGCAACGGACTCAGCCTTGGCAAGCAATCGGGTACGCACACCGTCATTGGGAACAAAACCTTCAAGGGTCAGCGCACCATCGCCACTATTGGTGGCCGACCAGGTGAACGGGGAGACCACGGCAGGCGCGTCGATCACCGATTTCACGAGAGTGACCCCGCCATAGATCAGCCCGCCATTGCCGGCGGACGTGGAAGCCGTCCGCACTGCTTCGTCGACCATTTCGGCATTGGGTTGGGTCCCCCGGATCGTGGCGACCTGGCCGTCCATGGTGACCTGGGCCCATTCATGGCCGGCGCGTTGGAGCTCGTCCTGGGCGGCGAGTTGGAGCTCTGTTTCGATCGCGCGACTGGCAGCCGGCATCTCCCGCAGGCCCCACCAGCCAAAGGCGGCTAGACCAGCTAGGCCAATCACGATGAGTATCGTATCGAAGATGCGCATCGGTTCCCCACATTTGCCGCCAAATGCCGGGCAGGTGTGCCCCAAAGGTGAAGACCCGGCAAGGGAAAGACGACAGTCCAGGACATGCCCGATTTGTTTGACACGATTTCAAGCGCCTCCAACCCGGTTGTAAAGACGTTGCGCAGCCTTGAGCGCAAGAAGGGCCGTAGCGAAACCGGATTGTTTCTGGCCGAAGGCGTTCGCCTGGTGAGCCAGGGATTGGAACGCGGATGGCGGCTGGGCGTGCTGATGGTTGGCACGGGCGCGTTGGAACGAGACTATGTGCGCACCCTGGCCCAGGATGCCGCCGATGCCGGGGCGCGGGTGCTGGCCGCGCCGGAGCATCTGATGGGGCGGATCACCCGGAAGGATAATCCGCAAGCGGTGCTGGGCGCTTTTCACCAGCGCGCGCCGGGCCTTGATGCCCTGCCCTCGCAGGGGCCGGCGCGGTTGTTGGCCCTTTATGAAGTGCGCGACCCTGGCAATCTGGGCACGCTGCTCAGAACCGCCGATTGTGCGGCGATGGACGGGGTGATCCTGGTGGGGCCCTGTTGCGACCCCTATTCGGTGGAGGCTGTCCGCGCCTCCATGGGGTCGATCTTTGATGTGGTGCCGGTTGCTGCCGGCTGGGATGCGGCGCGCCATTGGTTCGAGACCACTGGCTGCGAGATTGTGGCGGCCAGTATGAACGGCACCGTTCGCCATGATGTTGCCGCCTATCGCACCCGCTCGGTGATCCTGATGGGCAATGAGCAGGCGGGCTTGCCCGAACCGGTTGAAGCGGCATGCGATCACCTGGTTCGCATTCCGATGCGGGGCGGAGCCGACAGTCTGAACCTGGCCCAGGCGGCGGCGGTGATGGTTTATGAAGCCTGGCGCCAGGGCGATTTCACATGAGCGCGCCTGGCATGGGAAATCAACCGATGGAAACCCGGACCCGCCTGCTGCTGGCCGAGGACTGGCAGGACTATGCCTTGCTCGATAGCGGCGATGGCCTGAAGCATGAGCGGTTTGGCAGCCAGACGGTGATCCGGCCTGATCCGCAGGCCTTCTGGACCCCCGCCCGACCGACGCACGCATGGTCGGCGGACGCGACATTTGAGGCCAAGGGCGATGATAATGAGCGTGGCCAATGGGTGGTGCACAATCCCGCCGCGCCCGAAACCTGGCCGATGGGTTGGGATACGCTTCGGTTCGAGGTCCGGCGGAGCCCGTTTCGCCACCTCGGCGTGTTCCAGGAGCATTCGGTCCACTGGCGGTTTGCGATGGACCGGATTGCCCAAGCGGACCGGCCGGTGAAAGTGCTGAACCTGTTTGGCTATACCGGCATGATGTCCCTGGCTTGCGCGGCAGCCGGAGCGGAGGTGGTGCACCTGGATGCCAGCCCGAAATCCAACGGTTTTGGCCGAGAAAACCAGACGTTACCGGGGCTGGAGGACCGGCCCATCCGCTGGATCACCGATGATGCGATGAAGTTCGTGGCCCGCGAAGGGCGACGCGGCAACCGCTATGACGCCATCGTGCTCGATCCGCCGAAATTCGGTCGCGGCCCGAAGAATGAGACCTGGCGGTTCGAGCAGGATTTTCCCGCCCTACTGGACGGCGTGGCCGAGTTGCTGACGCCCCAGCCACTCTTCGTGATCCTGACCGCCTATGCGGTGCGGCTGTCCTATCTCGCCGTGGCCCAGGCGCTGATGGACCGGCTGGCAGCCTATGGCGGCGTGATGGAGATGGGCGAAATGGCGATCCCGCAGGCGGGTGGGGCTCGGGTGCTGCCGACAGCGCTCTATGCGCGCTGGTCGGGGGCGTAGGGGCATTGTTTGCGCTCGTTTTGTTTGCGCTCACGGCAGATTGGCTGCGCCAATCGCCTCCGCGGGGGCGGGCTGGCCGCCCGGCGGGCGGTCGCCCTTTGGGGGTGCGGTGCGCAGGCGGTGGTGCGGCGTGTGAGAGCATGATTTCGCTCACGGCGCGCGGCGCCGCCGCGGGGTGGTTTATGTCGCTCGCGGCAGGCTGGCTGCGCCAGCCGCCTCCGCGGGGGCG
>JBCCBN010000196.1:0-4885 GCA_039034035.1 Pseudomonadota bacterium | reverse complement strand
TCGTGGAAATAGGGATTGTCCGGTTCTTCCTCGATCAGCGCATCGATTTCGCGCACGCTGGTCGTGGCATCGCCGGCCTGCATCGCGGCAATCGCCCGGGCATAGCGCGCCGGCAGGGTCATGTCGTCATCGGGATAGTGCCGCCGCACAATCGCCGCCGGCTCCAGAAAGCCGATCAGCTTGGCGCGCATCATATCGTATTGGCGCTGCACGGTTTCATCGAACGGCTTGTCCATCAGGCCGGTCTCCTCGGCCAGTTGCCGAGTGGTGCGGATCCGGTCCGATGCCAGCGGGTGCGCTCGGAAATAAGGGTCACGGCGGGTGTCAGACAAGACTTCCTGGTAGCGATAGTTCTCGAAGAACTCTACCAGCCCTGCGGGCGAAAGCCCCAGCGATTCCAGATAGGACACGGCGGCCGCATCGGCAGCCGCTTCTTCGGAGCGGGTGTGTTTGAAGAAATTCAGCGCCGCAAACTGCTGGGAACTGGCCAGCAACGCCACGCCGGCATCGCCCGCTCCGGCGGCCAGCGCCAGGATGCCCAGCCCGATGGAAACCAGCGCCGGCCGGCTCGCCACTTCCGCCGCCCGGGTCCGCGTTACCGTGTGTCCACAGGCGATATGGCAGGTCTCATGCCCGATAACGCCCATGATCTGGCCCGGCGATTCCGCTGCGATGATCAGGCCGGTATTCAGATGGATGTTCTGTCCGCCCGCCACGAAGGCGTTCAGCGATGGATCGTTCAGAATGTAGAGGTCCACATCGGCGGGGTTGAGACCGGCGACTTCCAGGATCGGGTCGGTCCACGCCCGCAGGGTCTCCTCGATCTCGGTATCGCGAATGATTGATTGGGCATGGCCAGGCAGGGCGGCGGCGACCACAACCAGCAGGGCTAACATGCCCGAGACCAGGAAACGGTGCAGGGAGAGGGAGGACATCAGGCGGGTGCTCCGTTCAGGGTCGGTTGGGACGGACGACCGCGATTGCTTCAACCACACAGGTGGGGCCAAACCATGGCGAGTCCACTCGCCAAAACAGTCGGGCCGCACCGGCTTCGTTCATGTTTCACCAGCAAACATGAACCGGCCCTGAGGCGCAAACCGGATGGACACAATTTCATCAATCCGCACCGGGGGAGACGACACAGGCTGCAACGCAAACAGCATGGGCAGGCTGGGCGCCGCGTCTAGCTTGAGTTTCACCCGCCGAAAGGGGCCCTGGAATGCGACCGAAACCACTTGCGCGCGCACCGGTCCATCCGGCCCAATCACCACCGCTTCTTCGCGCACACCGACCCACTCGCCGGCGTCCGTGATTTCAATCGCCGGCAGCAAACCCTTGGGAACATCGCTCCGCCGCATCGCATTGATCGGCCCCAGCGCCCGCGCCACATCAAGGTCCACCGGTTCGGCATACACGGTCTCCGGTCGCCCCGCTTGCGCAATCTGTCCGGCCCGCATTACGGCCAACATGTCCGCCATCGCCATTGCGGCGGCAGGATCGTGGGTTACCAGCAAGGCCGGCTTGCCCGCCTCCGCCAGCGCCGTCATCGCCGCCTCGCGCACACCGGACTCCAGGGCCGGGTCCAGCCCGGAGAACGGCTCGTCCATCAGGATCGCATCGGGATCAGGCGCCAGCGCCCGGGCGATCGCCACTCGCTGCTGCTCCCCGCCCGAAAGCTGGTGCGGATACGCTTTTGCCCGCGCGCCCAGCGCCAACCGGTCGAGCCAGGCGGCGGCCCGCTTGCCCGCCTCCGCCTTGCTGAGATGGGTCAGCCCGAATGCCACATTCTCCAGCGCGCTGAGGTGGGGAAACAAGGCATAGTCCTGGAAGATCAGCCCCGTCCGCCGCCGCTCAGCCGGCACCATCGCCCCTGGCGAAGATACGGTCTCACCGCCCAGCGTCACAGCGCCCGCATCCAGCGCCTCAAGTCCCGCCAGGATCCGCAGCAGTGTCGACTTGCCCGCCCCGGATGGGCCCAATAGCGCCGTCAGGGTTCCCGGTGCCAATGTGAGCGAAGCGCCATCGACCACCACCGACCGGCCATAGCGCTTGGTCACACTCTCAGCCGCCAGGGTCATCACTGGTTTCACCCCGCTCATTCCGGCGCTCCCGGCCGCGCGCGGGACAGGCGGTAAGACAGGTAGATCACCGGTCCCAGCCCCGCCAGTGTTATCATCAGGCAGGGCAAGGCGGCCGCCGCCAGCCGCTCATCGGACGCATAGCCATAGGCCCGAACTGCCAGCGTATCCCAATTGAACGGCCGCAGCATCAAGGTCGCCGGAAGCTCCTTCAGGATCTCCACAAACAGAAACAGCGCCGCCACCAACGCTCCGGACAAGGCCACCGGCAGATCCACCTGCACCAGCCGCCGCACCGGTCCGGCTCCCAGCGCCCGGGCCGCCTGGTCCATTGATACTGGTGCTCGTGCCAATGCTGCCGCCATCGGCTGGGCGCCCGCCGCCGTGAACCGCGCCACATAGACCCACAGCAACAGGACGAACGCGGCTGCGCCAGAGACCGGCACCGAGACCTGGCTCAACACAAGCACCCCGCCCAGCGCCAATACAGCGCCCGGTACCGCATAACCGCCGGCTGCCGCCGCCTGCGCCAGGCGCGCGCCGAGCCGTCCCCGCCTCGCACTCAGCGCTATGGCCAGCCCCGTCACAAAGGCCAGCGCCGCTCCGCCCGCGGCCAGTGCCAGTGAGTTTCGCAGCGCTTCGCCCAGTCCGGCGCCGGTGTCGCCGGTTTCGACCGCCAGCCAAACCAGCCGCGCCACCGGCGCCGCGAAGCCGAGCGTGAAGACCAGCGCACAAACCCCAGTTGCCGCCCAGGCCAGCGGCGCCGGCAAGTCCATCCGGCTGAGCGTCTGCCACCGCTTCGAGGTTGCCTGGCTGCCAGCCTCTCCTCGTTGGCGCCGTTCAAGCCAGCGAAGGACCAGTGCCAGGGCAAACAGGATCAGCGCCAGCCGCGCGGCCACACCCGCCTCGCCATGGCTCGCCCAGGCACGGAAAACGCCGACCGTCAGGGTCTCGATGCCGAGAAAATCGGCTGCGCCATAATCGGCGGCGGCTTCCATCAGCGCCAATGCCAGGCCAGCAACAATGGCCGGTCGCGCACCCGGCAGCGCCACGGACCGGAATGCCCGGAACGGTCCGGCCCCGAGCGTGCGAGCGGCATCGAGGGTACACAAGGACGTGGTGACAAAGGCCTGCCGTGCGGTCAGGTAGACATAGGGATACAGCGCCAGCGCCAATACGATCGACAAGCCCGCCGCCGAATAAATGTCGGGAAACCAGTAGTCCCGCGCGCCCCAGCCGGTTGCCTCGCGCAGCGCGCTTTGTACCGGCCCTGCCACACCCATCGTGTCCGCATAGGCGAAGGCGAGGACATAGCCGGGCGCCGCCAATGGCAGGATCAGCAGCCATTCGAATACGCCCCGACCGGGAAACCGGTACATCGTGACCAGCCAAGCCAGCGGTACGGCCAACGCCAGGATCAGTCCGCCCGTCAGCGCCAGGACTGCCAACGTTGTCAGCGTATAGGTCCCCAGCCGCGTGTTCAGGATGTGCGTCCAGGTCTCTCCGGCACCGGCAAACACACCCATCGCCAGGGCCGCCACGAGCGGTGCCCCGACAATCGCGGCCACAATCAAAGGCGGCACGTCCGAAAGCGACACCGGCCCCACGCCTGGAAACCCCAGCAGTCGAGACCGACCGCTCCCGTTGGCGACAGGTTCGCTCGGGATCACCTAGTCCCAGCCCGCCAGATCATACAGCACCTGCGCTTCGGACTGGTTTTCCCCGAGCACAGAAAGCGCCAGGTCGCTCTCTGGCCCGACCGTCAAAGCCTCCAACCCGGATGGCAGCGCTGCGCCCGCAACCACGGGGAATTCCCGCGTCTCCGAAACCAGCAGGGCCTGGCCCTCCAGCGTCAGCAGGTACTCGATGAATTCGCGCCCGTGATCGGCATTTGGTGCATGGGCGGCGAGGGCGGCGCCGGTCACATTCGTGTGCACGCCATTGCCGGCATCTGCGAAGGACAGCGCCGTTGCTTCGGCTCGCGCCCGCTGGGCGGCAGAACCGCTTTCAGCCAGCCGCACCCAGTAATAATGGTTCACGATCGCCGCAGAGCAGGCCCCCGCTGCGATGGCTTCGATCTGCGCGGTGTCCCCGCCTTGGGGATCGCGCGCGAAGTTCGCGGCCACGCTTTTGGCCCATTGGCCTGCCGCCTCGGCGCCCCGCCGGTCGATGACTTCTGCCAAGAGCGAGAGATTGTAGATATTTGCGCTCGATCGCACGCAGATCTCACCGTCGAACCGCTCCTGCGCCAGGTCGACGATTTCGTCCACATCGCCCGCCCCGTGGCGGGCCGGGTCGTAGGCGATCACCCGATAGCGTTTGGCGAGGCCAGTCCAGTGGCCGTCTGTGTCGCGCAGGCTTTCGGGTACCGCGGCCGCTGCCACATCCGAGCCAATCGGCGCGGTGAGCCCCCGATCCTTGAACCGCCAGAGCGTTCCAGCATCGGCGGCCAGGATCACATCGGCCGGGCTCTGGCCGCCTTCGGCCGCCATGGTCTCCAGCAATTGTGCTGCGCCTGCTTCCCGCACCCGCACCCGGATCCCGGTATCACGCTCGAACCGTTCGAACAGCAGCTTGTCGCTGTCATAGTGCCGTGTGCTGTAAAGGTTCACCACGCCGCGAGGTTCAGCCGGCGGGCCGGCCGCGTTTTCCACAGCTTGCCCGGGCGCTGGATCGGAACGCGAACATCCTGCCAGCGCCAGGGCTGCCATGGTTGCAAGTGCGGCCAGAAACCCAATTGGTCGGAACGGTTTCGACATGACGGTCTCCCTTTGACCCCGATCCATACTGTATTGAGAATAATTCGC
>JBCCBN010000195.1:0-4897 GCA_039034035.1 Pseudomonadota bacterium | reverse complement strand
CCTTTCGGCGCCAGATCCGCCACCGGCCGGGGGCGGCGGTGCACACTCGTATGGAAGTGCGCGACACCAGTATCGCAGCAAGATACGCCCGCCAGCCGCGACTAGCCTCAGCGCTGGGCTGGCGTGAGTCCCATCAAATGGGCCATATCCTTGAGGAATATCCGCATGTGGGCGCCGGGATCGGCACGCACGAGGCGCTTGTTCATGTAGGCATCCCAGGTCAGGCGCTGGACATCCTTGTCGGCGCACATGTTCACGAAGCGCTCGCGACGCTTGTCGTTGCGATACCAGAAATGCTGCATGATTCCGAGGATCCAGAAGACCTTGCCGTGCTCGCGCATATACCGTTTACGCGCGCGGGCCATGGCTTTGGCATCGCCGGTGCGCAGCACTTCATCCACCGCATCGGCGGCGTATTCGCCGCCCAGCATCGCATAGTAGATCCCCTCCCCCGAAGCCGGCGCCACGCAACCGGCCGCATCGCCGGCCAGCATCACATCCTTGCCATTGTCCCACCGCTTGAGCGGTTTCAGGGGGATGGGCGCGCCTTCGGTACGGACGGTTTCGCAGTCATCAAGCTGGGCACGCCCGCGCAGGTCAGCCACCGCACCCTTGAGCGAGAAGCCTTTCCGGGCGCTCCCCACCCCCACGCTCGTCGTATCTCCATGGGGGAAAACCCAGGCGTAGAAGTCAGGCGACAAGGTGCCGTCATAGTAGATTTCGCACCGGTCGCCTTCGAACACGTCGGCATCCGCGTCCGGCGGCGATGCGATGATCTCGTGATAGGCAAAGACAAGGTCCTTGTCTTGGGCCGCTTCAACTTCCTGGGCGCCAACACGGGAGTTTGCGCCATCCGCACCGATAACCAGGCGGGCACGAATCTGTTCGGCCGGCGCGCCACGCTCGGCGCCGTGGCGTGAAAACTGAACGACCGGGAGGCCATCTTTCCCGTCCCGGACAATCTTCTGATACGTGCCGTCAATCAGCCGCGCGCCCGCCGCGCCCGCTCGGGCCCGGAGCCAGGCATCGAACGCGTCACGATCAACCATACCCACCGTGCCACCCTCGATGGGCATATCCACGCTGCGGCCCTTCGGCGACACCATGCGCGCGGTACTGGCCCGGGCGACGATCTGGCTTTCAGGGATGTCGAAATCCCGGATCAGGCGTGGCGGGACCGCGCCGCCACACGGCTTGATCCGTCCCGGACGATTTAGCAGCGCCACCCGATGCCCCTTCCGGGCCAAGTCCAACGCCGCCGTCGCTCCCGCTGGGCCACCGCCGACCACAGCGACATCGAATGGCTTGTCTGGACGGTCGATGTCTCGATCTGGCATGGCGTGTATGTCCTATTCGGCGGGCAAGTGTTCGCCAGCAGGAAGCGCTGGCAGGCGTATATCGGAAGGGCCGGTCTCGCCGACCCTCAAGGCAAGGCCGGCGGCCACCGCGAAAAGCGCGCCCTCGGCCGCGAAGACTGTGAAGAAGGCTCCGGAAACGTCCCCGAGCACGACCCGCATCACATCGAGCGCGACGGCGCCGAGAAATCCGCCCAGGCCGAACGCCATGGCCTGGGACGCACCCCAGAGGCCCATGCGAATCCCCTCGCGCCCGGCAGGTCCGGCGCTGGCCAGGGTCATCATCGAACCGATGGCGGCGACCGCGAACGCGCCGTTTGACAGGCCGAGCACGAAGACCAGCGGCTCCAGTGGCAAGGCCGTTCCCATGCGGGCGGCGGCGGCAAGGGCGGCGAGCGAAAACGCTGATGCGATACAGCCGCCCACGGTCCAGGCCCGCATGAACCGGGCGCTCGACTTGCCAATCACCGTGCCGGCGATGGCGGTGATGATCATGCCGATCAGAACGCCGCCGTTCTGGGTCCCGGCCAGCGCCGTCGATTCGCCAGGCGTGTAGCCATAGATGAGGCCGGCGAACGGTTCGAGGATCAAATCCTGGGCGCTGTAGGCCAGCATGGAAACGAACACGAAAATGGTGAAGCGCCGCGCGGGCGGGTCGGCCCACACTTCGGCAAGCACATCCCGGAAACTGCCGGACCCAGCCGCCGGCGCTGTCTCCGCCAACACGCCGGCGCTGTCCGCCCGCGCCCGCGGTTCGAGACCAACAATGGCGAGGCTCGCAACGACGAGTGCGGCTACCGATACGCCGGCGGTGACGTAGACCAGGCGCGTGAGCGAGAACGGGTCGAGGACCGCGCCCACCGTTGCGGCGGTGATAACGAAGCCGACAATCATCATGATCCACACAATGGCTGCCGCGGCTGCCTTTCGGCTGGGCGGCGTGCGTGCCGCCAACAGGGCGAGTTGGTTCGTTCCGGCAGCGCCGACTCCTGCCCCGATAAGCGTGAAGGCGATGAAAGCGAGAGCAAATCCTCCAAGCCCAGGCTGCGACAATTGCGCTGTCGCCATGGCCGCGAGAATGGCCCCAACACCGAGTACCGCAAGACCGCCCAAGATCCATGGGCCGCGACGGCCACCCTTGTCCGCGCCGTGACCCCAATGGGGCCGGCTGATCTGGATGGCGTAGTGCCAACCCACCAGCGCGCCAGGGAGCATCGCCGGTAGGGCAAGCTCGACCACCATCACCCGGTTGAGGGTCGACGTGGTCACGATCACGATCGCCCCGAGCGCGGCCTGGACCAGGCCGAGGCGGAAGACGCCGAACCAACCCAGCGGTGGGGGCGTACCGGCACTAGCCAAGGGAGGCTCCTTCCTGCGCCGCGCCAATTGCAAAGGCCGTCACCAGCATGCCCAGTACATAGAGGCTGGTGCCGGTGGCGTTGTACCACGGTGCCCGGCCACGCGGATCGGCGAGCAGCGGGAACATCAACCGGCCCTGAACCGCAACCAGGCTACCGACCACGGCGGCGTGAGCGTAGGCATTCATCGCGATAAGGAGACCGATCACAGGCAGTTGCGCCCCGATCATGACCATACAGGCCAGGCGGGCGGCTCGGTCAGGGCCAAGCTGGACCGGGAGGCTGTTGACGCCCATCTCGCGGTCGCCTTCGATCGCCTTGAAATCATTCAGGGTCATGATTCCATGCGCCCCGATGGAGTAGAACACGGCGGCGAAGATGATCGGGACCGATGGCAGCGTCCCCAGCATGACGGCGGCGCCGGTGAACCAGGCAATGCCCTCATAGGAAAAGCCGCAGGCCGCATTGCCCCACCAGCCATTCAGTTTCAATCGCGCGGGCGGCGCGCTGTAGGCCCACGCCAGGATCAGCCCGACAATGGCGGCGGCCAATGTCCAGACACCAAGGAACGCGGCCAGGATGACCGACGCGACCGTCCAGACAATGGCCAGGTAAAGCCCCCAACGGCCCGGAATGCGCCCCGACGGGATGGGACGGTTCGGTTCGTTCAGCGCATCGACGTGCCGGTCATACCAGTCATTCACCGCCTGGCTGGTTGCGCAAACCAGAGGCCCAGCCAGCAGCACGCCGCCAATGAAGTAGGGCCAACGATCGGCAAGAGGCTGACCCGCCGACACCACGCCGCACGCAAACGCCCACATGGGCGCAAACCAGGTCACGGGCTTGGACAATTCAACGATCGCGCCGAGAGACGGGAACGACCTGGAAGACAGAGACACGTCTACATTCGACATGCTCTGACGGTAAAATTGACGGGCGAATGTGTCAATTTCTATTTACGTCAATTTGGGAAGACAAAAGTCCCGATACGGCCCAATGGCGAGACGGCCCGGCACGCGCCAGCGCGGGCCTCAGGTCGCAGAGAGATCGATTCCCGCACGCTTGAGCTTGGAGTACAGACCCTGCCGGCTGAGGCCGAGCATTTCGGCCGCCGAAGCGCGGTTGTGATCGGTGATCTCGAGCGCTGCTTCGATGCAGAGTTTTTCGATCAATTCCGTCGACTCGCGAACGATATCCTTGAGCGGGACCCGGCCAACCTGCCCGGTCACCTGCTCGACCGATTGCGGGAGCTGCTCGCTGATCCGATTACCCGCCTGCAGCCGGCGGGACACGTTCCGGATCGACAAACCATAAAGGGTCGTTCCGCCAGCCGGCGCCGCCACGGCCGATACTTCCACAGCCTCCTCTTCGGAGAAACTGTTGCGCAGCCGCGTGGCATAGTTGCGAACAACGCCATGGTTCTTGAGCGTGGAAAACAAGACGTTGAGATCGGTGCCAGAACGCCCAAGATAGTTAGCCAACTGGACGCCCTGCGCCTGGGATTTGCCGGCAAGGCTGACCATGTCGAGGAAGGCTTGATTCGCGGCCCTGATCCGCATATCGCCATCAACCACGATCAGCGCATCGGGCAACATCTCCAGGGTCTCGAACAGTTTTGAGCGCTCATGGGGTGTGGCGACCGGTCGATTGGCAACGATCCTCACAATCAAACGCGATGCGCGATCTTCCCTGAACGCGGACATGCTCAGGGCGGCTTCCGTCCCGTTCGACAAGATTACCCGATCAATCTGGCCATTGCCGCTGACGATGGTTTCGCTGGCAACCCGGTTGATTTCACTGGCATGGGCATCGCTGGCCAGGGCCGACAGAGGCAGCCCTGACAACGCCTTGGGGCTGCGCCCCATCAGCGCCCCAGCCGCGCTATTGGCTTCATCAATCGTCAGCGCATTGGCATGGGCTATCAGCACCGGCTCGGACACGGTTTCAAAAAGCAGGCGGTAGCGTGCCTCGGCTTCGCGCAGGCGGGTATAGTCGCGCTCAAGGTCCTGGTGCGCCTCGACCAGACGCTGCTGCAGCGTAGCCGCTTCAGCCGCGCCAAGCTCCAGGTCGTCAATCTTCACGTTACGGCGCCCAAGCCATTCCAGGCTCAGCGTGGTCCCGTCGCCAGGCAACGCCAGAGGAATCTGGGCCAGACCGCCGAACATGGACGCGCGATACGACGTT
>JBCCBN010000194.1:0-4913 GCA_039034035.1 Pseudomonadota bacterium | reverse complement strand
GAGGTCACGACCCGGGTTGAGATTGGGTAGATTGGAGAAGGCAAAATGCCGACCACAGTACTTCTGGCCCTCGGAAAGGGCCTCATGAAAATCCTCGGCGGCCTGATGCTTGCCGATTTTGTCTCGGGTGTGTTCCACTGGTTCGAGGACCGGTATGGCAACCCGAAATGGCCGATCCTCGGCCCCACCATTCGCGCCAACCAGGAGCACCACCACACCCCGCGTGCCTTCCTCAAGGGCTCGTTCCTAAAGCGCAACCACGAAGTGTTCATCATCGGCGCCCTGTTCCTAGCCGGATTCTGGGCGCTGGGATGGCTTAACCTGTTCACCGGCTCGGCTGTTGCCTTCGGCATGTTCGCCAACGAGTTCCACCGCGCCGCCCATCGCAGCCCGAAGGAGAACGGCCCCCTCATCACGCTGGCCCAGAAGACCGGCCTCGCCCAGGGCTTCACCCACCACGCCCAACACCACAGGAAGGGCAAGGACACCCATTACTGCGTGATCACAAACTATGTGAACCCGGTCCTTGAACGCATCGGCTTCTTCCCCGCCCTCGAACGGATTATCAGGGCCACAACCGGTGCCGTTCCCCGCTTCGATGACAGCGTGAACCCCCGCTACCAGCGGGCGCCCTGACCCCCAACAAGCAAGAAGGACCTCCAGTCCAAACTCGCGCCGCTTGCCCCCCAAGCGGCGCTTTTTTTGCCGGCCATCAAGGCCCGCGGCACGTTTCTCCCACAGCGCGCCAGAAATTATGCCCCCAGAATCAGGGCCCTCCAAAAACACCGAAGCTGCCAATCCCCGGTCGATGATCTCATGGTAGTCTCAGGGCCATGGAAATTCTGTTTGCTCTCCTTCTCTTGCTTGTAACATGTGCCGCCAACCTTTGGGTTGGCGGCGCGCGGCGTTGCAGCGAGGAGGCGCCTGCGTTGGGCGGCGCAGGCGAAACCGGTCCGCGGGTAACCGCGACCGGTTCAAACGGGATCCCGTACCGGGCGGAGGGTTGGGCGGCCATGCCATCGGTGCATCTGAGAACGGGTTGGCGTGCGGGCCAGCGTCCGCGCTGGGGGTGCGATTTGGGCCGGGCAAATGCGGGGGCCTTGCGGCACCCTGCATGCGCGCCTGTGGGCGGGGCGTTGAAAGCCATGCGCAGAACCGGACCCGCCGCACCGGCCTGACCGGAGCCGGTTCGGGCCGACCCTTATCTGATTGCCGGACGCGCCAAGGCGCGAGCCGGACGCTGGTGCTGGCATTGGCACTGGCACAGGTGTTGGCCACCCCACGCCTCTCCGCTTCAACCCTCTCAACTTTCCCTCGATCAGTGCAGTTTCAGGCTCGCCATGGCTGATTGGCCCTGCTAAGCGCACGGGCGTTGGCGCGGTGTCCAGAAGGTCCGGCCACCAACCGGGGGGAAAGAGGCCATGGCTTTAGGCGGCTATGAGGTTTTCGCGATCATCGGGTTCCTGCTTGCGGCCTATGCCGTGATCGCAAACGACTCCATCCAGACCCTCGGAACCTTCCTCGCATCGAATTCCCACCGGCCCTGGTGGGTGATGTGGATCTTCGCAGCAGGGATCATGGTTGCCGCCCTGATGTACCAGCTCTTCGCCGGCGGCGGCGATATCGCCGATGGCAAGCTGAACAACATCCCCTACCCCCAAACCGGCATCCAATGGTGGCACGCCATTCCGCCGCTGGTGCTCCTCTTTCTCACACGGTTCGGCATTCCGGTCTCGACAACCTTCCTCGTGCTCACCGTGTTCGCCCTCTCGGGCGGGGCCGAAACCGAAGGCGTGATGCCAAGCATGCTGATCAAATCGCTGATCGGTTACCTGGTCGCTTTCGGCGCTGGTGCCGTCATCTGGCTCGCCATCTCGCGGATCTGGGAAGTCTGGATCGGCCGCACCGACCACAATGAAGACAGTCACCCCCTGTGGAGCGTGTTCCAGTGGCTGACCACGGGGTTTCTATGGTGGACCTGGCTGCTCCAGGATTTTGCGAACATCTTCGTCTTCCTGCCCCGCGAGCCCGTGCTCGACGCCGACGGCAATGTCACCATGATGGTGTTCGAGCCGGGGCTGATCATCTTCGGCGCCATCGTGATGGCCGCCATGATGGCCTATGTCTTCGCCACACGGGGTGGCGAGATCCAGAAGATCGTCCTGTCGAAAACCAACACAATCGATGTGCGCGCGGCCACCATTGTCGACCTGATCTACGCCGTCGTTCTGTACTACTTCAAGGAACTCAATGATGTGCCGATGAGCACCACCTGGGTGTTCCTGGGCCTGTTGGCCGGTCGCGAACTGGCCATCTCATTCGTCACCGACCTTCGTGAACGCCGCGCCGCAGCCTTCGATGTGGGCTCGGATGCCGGCCGCGCACTGATCGGCCTTGTGATCAGCGTCGTGCTGGCGGTGGGCATGCCCTGGGCCGCGACCGGCCAGATGCCGAGTTTCTGAGCCAGCATGGGCGCGCGCATCCGGCGATGGAAAAGCGGCCTGGCCCTCCTGGCCCTGGGCACCGCCACCTGCCAGACATACGCCCCGCCCCCACCAGAACCGCCCGCTGCACCGGCAATAGCGATTGCAGAGCCGCCGCACCCGGTGGAAATCCACGTCGCACCGGTCATTGCAACCCCAGTCGCCACAGCCGCGCCAGCTCCAGCCGCCGAGCCCCCCGCGCTGGACATCGAAGACCAGGTCCTGCAATTCCGGCTTCCCGCACCCAGCCTCGCCGTCCTCCACGCCCCACCGCTCAGCCTGTGGGCGACGAACTATTACACGCCGCGCTATGAAACTGCCGAAACCGGCACGCCGTTGATCGACCGGAATAACCAACCCATCTCGGGACCGCTGACCGACAAGCAATGGTGCAACATCGCCCTGCAAGGATCGGCCGCCATCACCGAACCCGATGGGCAAACCAATGCGTTCGTTTTCATGGGGTCCCGCGGGCCAGAGCAGGTGAATTGCGACCGCTGGTTCCCGAACCTGCCCGAAAACATCCGGATCGCCACCCGCAAGGCCCGGTTCAACGTGATCACGCACCGCTTCGGATGCGGCATCAAGGACTGGTCCCTCATGCCCTATCGCACAATCGCCGTCGACAGCGCGATCGTCCCCTACCAGACGACCCTGTTCATTCCAGCACTGGTCGGCAAGCGGTTCGAAATCGACGGCGAACCCTATCGCCATGACGGCTATGTCTTTGCCGCCGATCGTGGCGGCGCTGTCATCGGCAACCAGATCGATTTCTTCTCCGGCAATGACCGGCGCGTGGGCTTCACCGATGTGATCACCAGCACGCCGGACGGCGCCTTTGAAGCCTTCCGCATCCCCGCCGCCGCCCCCGCCGCCCTGACCCTGGCCGAACTCCACGACGTCCCCTGCGCGGAGTGACTACGGGGTCCAGGCGTTCAAGCGTCTCGCCAATCCTCTCGACCATGGCGGACCCGGAGGACGAACACCGTTTCCGCCTCCACGCGGTAGAGGATGAGGTGAGCCTTGTAGGGTTTAACCCGGATGGGCGGGGTGAATTCGAGCCGTTCGGGAAACAGAAAAACCTCGTTAGAGAGCTTGAGGATCGCGTCTCTGATCTCGTCCGAGTACCGCTTCGCTTGCATGGGCCCGAATAGGGATTTGCTTTGCCCCAACACCCGCTCCAGATCCCGGCTCGCAGCCGGGAGAATGCGTATTTTCACTCGCCTGTCAGGCCGAGTCGCGCATTCAGCCCATCGAACACCTCATCGGGCGTCTGGTCGAGTGGCGGTTCGTTCTCCGCTTCGGCGACCAGGTGCCGCCAATGGGCGATCTTGGCGGCCTTCTCCTGGTCGCGGCGGATAATGTCGCGGATATAGTCGCTGGCATTGGCGTAACGGCCCGAAGCCGCCTGGTTTTCCACCCAGATCTTCATTTCATCGGGCAGGGATACATTCATCGTCGCCATATCGGCCTCCTCGCAACAACTATTATGGCAAGGATTGCCAATATTTGCCAGCAAAGGCAGGGATCCGTTTAGTTCCGAGCCTTGTCCACGAGGCGGTCATTTTGGGCCCAGTGCATCATGCCGCGGAGTTTCTCGCCGACTTCCTCGATCAGGTGATCGTTCATCCGGGCGCGCTTGGCGTGGAAGCTGGGGGCACCGGCCTGGTTCTCCAGCACCCAGTTGCGGGCGAAAGTGCCGTCCTGGATATCGGTCAGCACGCGCTTCATCTCGGCCTTGGTTTCAGGGGACACCACGCGGGGGCCCGAGACATACTCGCCATATTCGGCGGTGTTCGAGATCGAATAGTTCATATTCGCAATGCCGCCCTCATAGATCAGGTCGACGATCAGCTTGGTCTCGTGCAGGCATTCGAAATAGGCCATTTCAGGCGCGTAGCCTGCCTCCACCAGCGTCTCGAACCCGGCCTTGATCAGCTCCACAATCCCGCCGCACAGAACGGCCTGTTCGCCGAACAGATCGGTCTCGGTCTCTTCCTTGAAACTGGTCTCGATGACGCCGGCGCGGGTATTGCCGATGGCCTTGGAATAGCTGAGCGCGACCTCCTTCGCCGTCCCCGTGGCGTCCTGGTGGATGGCGACAAGGCCCGGCAGGCCAAAGCCGCGCTGGAACTGGTCGCGCAGCGTGTGGCCCGGCCCCTTGGGCGCACTCAGGGACACATCGACCCCGGCGGCAGGACGGATGAGATTGTAGTGAACATTGAAGCCGTGGCCGAACATGATGTGCTGGCCATCACGGACATGGGGCTCGATCTCATTGGCCCAGAGCACCGCCTGTTTCTCATCCGGGACGAGAATCATGACAACATCGGCCCATTGCGTGATCTCGCTTGGACTCATCACGGTCAGGCCCTCGGCTTCCGCCTTTGGCTTCGACCCGGATGTCGCTTGCAATCCGACCCGGACGTC
>JBCCBN010000193.1:0-5011 GCA_039034035.1 Pseudomonadota bacterium | reverse complement strand
GGCCGCATGACCGCCTTGCCCTCCGATTCAAGTTGGAGAAGTGATCCCAGGATATAATGCTGCTCGCCATCCTCGGCATGGGGCAACAGCGCTTCGAAAAAGGCCTCGCCGAATTGCTCGCCGTGGTAGACGTCGAGCAACGCCTCGCGGAATCGCTGACTGACCATGGTCATCCTGTCCTCCTATGCCGAGGCCGCCGTCATGAAGTACTTCTTAAGCCGCTCGGTGATGTGCCAGGTCATTTTTGACCCCTTTGATGCGAAGACCACTTCACCTGGTCCAAACGTTTCTTCCACGCCGTCGGCGTTGGTGATGGTCAGTGAACCCGCGATGATGGTCATCATTTCGTTCACGGGATAGCGCTCGATATCGAGCTTGCAGGGTGGGCATTCCCAAATGCCAGCCGAAACGGAGCCATCTTCGGCGCGGTAGAAGGGGATGGTCGTCTCGTCCGTCTCCTCGGTGGTGAAACAGGGCTTCGGGATCAGATTGGAAGGGGCCTTTCCATCCGCGGTTTCCGGAAGAATTTTAAAGGTACTCACGGTCATTGGATAAATCCTTTGCAGTGTCTGGAGCGGTGTCCCGTCCAATTTCAGTATTAGTACAGTCTTTTCTCGTCGTTATACTTCATCATCTTTTCGAAGAACTCGAGCGGCTCGGGCATGTCTGCATGGGTTTTCACCGCGGCGGCGTAAGACGGCAAGCCATCAATCGACGGCCATTCATCGGGCGTCCACATTTTCGAGCGGATCATGGATTTGCCGCAGTGATACATGGCCTCCTCCACGTGAACCAAAAGGGCCATGGTCGGCGTCTTCCCGTTGACGGCCATCATGGCGAGGATGTCATCGTCCTGAACGATCTGCGCGGACCCACTCACGCGCACGACCTCGTTGCGTCTGGGGATGACAAACATCAGTCCAACCCGAGGGTTCTCGATGATGTTATGGAACGTATCGCCGCGATTGTTGCCCAGCCGATCCGGAATCGCGAGCGTCTTCTGGTCCAGGATTTTCACGAACCCGGCAGGATCGCCCTTCGGCGACACATCGACCTGGCCCCTGAGGTTCACGGTCGCAATCGTGATGAATGGAGAGCGTTCGATCCAGGCGCGGCAAAGATCGTCAATGTGATCGATGACCTTCCGCTCCTGGTTATCGAATTTTTGGCCAAGCAGCCTCTGGACGTCTTCCGAGGTAGAAATCGGTTTCTTCGGTTCATACATGCCATTCCCCCGCGCTAGGCAGCGTCCCGCTTGATCGAGATTGTCTTGGGTTGGCAGAACTCGAGGACGCCATGGCGGCCGCCTTCGACCCCGATGCCGGACTGTTTCGCACCACCGAATGCGGCATGGGGCGAAAGGTGCTGGGTCTCGTTGATCCAGACAGTGCCCGCTTCCAGCCGCTCGGCCAGGGCCTGCGCCGCCTCGATATCGGCGCTCCAGACCGACGCACCGAGGCCGTAGATCGTGTCATTCGCCCGCGTCAGCACCTCGTCCACATCATCGAACGACATGAGCGGGAGGACCGGCCCGAACTGCTCCTCCTGCACGATGCGCGCGTCTTCCGGCGGATTGTCGAGAATGGTGATCGGAACGAAATAACCGCGGGCTTCTGACGTTTCGCCACCGACCAGGAATTTGTAGCCATTGTCCTTGGCGTCCTGGATCAGGTCGAGCACGCGCTGGTACTGGGTCTTGTTCTGGATCGGGCCGATCTGGGTGCCCTGCTCGGCGCCATCGCCGATCTTCACCGTCTTGGCATAGGCCACCAGGGCTTCCTTGAGCGGCTCATAGATATCCTTGTGGACATACATTCGCTTGGTGGCGATGCAGATCTGGCCGGTGTTCTGGAATGCCGCCCAGAACAGCTGTTCGGCCACGGCCTCGACATTGACGTCGGGCATCACGATGGCCGCATCGTTGCCGCCGAGTTCGAGTGTGACTTTCTTGAGTTCGCCCGCCGCGCCTTCCATGACCTTGCGTCCCGTCTGTGTCGAGCCGGTGAAGCTGATCTTGTCGATATCGGAGTGGCCCGTGAGCCAGGGCCCGAGCCGGTCGTCACCCGAAATCACGTTGAGCACGCCGGCGGGCACCACATCACGGATCAATTCGCCGATCCGCAGGGTCGTGAGCGGCGTGGTCGGGGCCGGCTTCAGAACGATCGTGTTGCCGGCCAGCAGCGCCGGTGCGAGCTTGAATGCGGCCAGGATGACCGGAAAGTTCCACGGCACAATGGCGGCGACGACGCCGATCGGATCGTAGCGGGTCACATGGTAGCGGGTCTCGCTGTCCTCCACGACCTCCTCGGGAATGTCCATCTTCGCCGTTTCCACGAACCAATGGGCGCCGCCCATGACATCGGCCATGGCCGCTTCGTAGGGCTTGCCCTGCTCCTTCGTGAGAAGGCGGGCGAGGGTTTCCGCATTCTCTGCGATCTTGCCAGCGATCGCCTGCATGACGGTGCGGCGTTCGTCGAGCGAGGTCTTGCGCCAGGCAGGCAGGGCTGCCTTTGCGGCGGCGACGGCTGCGTTCAGCTCGTCCTTCGTGCAGTTTGGCGCCTCGGCGAAAACCGCTGCGGTCGCCGGGTTCTCAATGCCGAAGCGCTCGGCTCCGGCAACGGCGGCGCCGTTAATGGTCATGGTGAAGTGGGTTTCGGTCGTCATTGTTTCCTCCAGTATTTTTCTGTTTGGCCAGTCCGTTTTGCGGACAGAATGGCCCAGTCACTGTTCCTGGGCCAGCGTCATCCTGACGGGCAGGGATTTGATGCCCCCGACGAAGTTCGCCTGGACGTACTTAGGCTCCGCCATCAGGTCGATGGCGTCTACCTTCGCGGCTAGCGCACGCAGAAACGTGTCGATCTCCAGCCGCGCCAGGTGCATGCCCAGGCACATATGGGCGCCGTGGCCAAAGGCGGCGTGCCGGGTGCTGCGATCCCGGTCGATATCGAAACTGTGGGGGTTCTCGAACACGTCCTCGTCACGGCTGCCCGATGGATACCACAGGATCAGGGACTGGCCCTCGCTGATTGTCTTGCCGCCAAGCTCGGTGTCCTTGTTCGCGGTTCGGATAAAATGGCGGACGGATGAAGCGTAGCGGATGGCCTCTTCGGTGATCAGGGGCGCTGTTTCGTTCGGCGCCTGCTTCAGCCGATCGAATAGCGCCGGATCTCGCGCCAGCTGGTGCACCGCTTCGGACAGAGAGTAGCTTGTTGTGTCGTGCCCAGCGGTCGCGACGATGATGTAGTAGCCAAGCTTGCCCATATCATCGAGCGGTGCGCCGTCGATCTCAGCATTGGCGATGATGGAGGCAACATCATCTCCGGGGTTTTGCATCTTCTCTTTTGTCAGCGCTGTGAAATAGGCGAAGAGGTCATTGATGGTCTCCGCGAGAGCCGCATCGGCGTCTACCCCCTCTTCGACGTCGCGGCCAATGTCGGGGTCTTCCGGACCGAACAGTTCCTGGGTCAGTCGCAGCATCATGCCATAGTCATTTTCGGGCACGCCAAGCACAGCCATGATAACGCGCAGCGGGTATTCCAGCGCCACGTCGCGAGCGAAGTCACAGGTGCCATCGTTCTGTTTCAGCACCCGCATACCGCCCTCGACCGATCCGGAGATACGGGACTGAAGCTTGTCCAAGTTCTTGGGCATGAACCAGGACTGGGTCAGCAGGCGAAGCTTCATGTGTTCCGGCGCGTCATAGGTCACCAGCGAGCGGATGCGGTTCAGCGACCCATTGTTCTGCGCGCGGATCTTCGCCTCTTGCTCCGAGGTGGCAAGGACAAGGCGGGGTTCATTCAGGAAGTCGCCCGTGCGCCGTTCGACGTCGAAGATGTCGGCATGTTTGGTGACGTGCCAGAGGTCAGGGTACCCTTCCGTCGTGCAAAAGTGCACGGGGTCTTCAGCACGAAGACGCGTGAACACGTCATGGATGGCGTTCACGTCCGCCCAATTGGTCGTGGGATAGAGAAAAGAAGCGTCTGCGGTCATTGCGGCTGGTCCCTCTGATGTCCGTTTCTTTTAGCGGCCTGGCGATCTCAATTGGCGTTCATCGGGCCAGCCCCTTGGCCAGCGCTCGCATCGCCATGAACGTGTGGGCGTAAAGCCGGTCATTTGCCGGTTCGGGGTGGGTCGAGAGTTTCACGATGACCATCCGGGATGGCTGGTGCACGTAGATAGTCTGGCCGTAGATGCCGATGCAGATCAGGACGCCATCAGCGGTGCTCGCCCAGGTCTGGTTCTGGTAGTGGCCCCTGTTGAACATCAGCGCATAATCGGTCGCCGCGAAGTGTGCGCGCCGATCATCGCTGCCATCGCGCGTCGACCGCACCCAATCGGCGGGAACAACCTGCTCGCCGTCGACCGCGCCATCGTTGAGGAGCAACTGGCCAAAGCGGGCGAGGTCCCGGGCGCTGGCGCTCATCCCGGCACCGAAATAGGGGAACCCTTCCGCATCCACGACAACATTGGCATCAGATTCGGGCCTCAGCTTCTGCCAGAGCTGGGCTTCCATCAATTCATTGACGGGGGTCTGGGCCGCGCCTTCGAGCACCATGGCGACGATATTCGTCAGCAGGGTCCGGTAGTGGAAACCCTGCCCATCACCCCGTTCCGTCTCGTTGCGGCTCCCCGCATACGCCTTCAGCGAGGCCGTGCCCGCCTTGGCGGCGAGATCCGGCCGCCAGCCAAGCACGGCGGTTTCAACCCAGAAATCATCGCTCCGATTGGCGTAATCCTCACCGGATTTGACGGCGCCCGTCATGTCGAGCGCCTGACGCACTGTGGTCTGGTCGAACGCCGTTCCGGCAAGGTGGGGAACATACGCGGCCACCCGCGCCTCAGGGTCCACAACACCTTCGCCGACAAGACGCCCCGCGAGCATTCCAAGAAATGTCTTCGAGATGGAATTGAGCAGGTGCAGACTGTCAGCCTGCATCCCATTGTCATAGTGCTCGTGGATCAACACACCGTTTCGGACAATCAGGAGCGCGTCGGTGTATGAATTTGCGAG
>JBCCBN010000192.1:0-5052 GCA_039034035.1 Pseudomonadota bacterium | reverse complement strand
TGCGCGGCCTGCGTCATCGCGCGGTGGTGGCCGTGCTGGCCCGGCACGTCCAGGAAGGTGGGGCAGATGATGTCGGGCCGGTCCGTCCGCACAATCTCGACAAACCGCGCGAGCGTGCGGTCGTGGCCCCATTTGCCCAGCGTCTCGACCCCGCTTTTGGAAAAGCCGAAATCGGTGATCGGATCGTCGGGCGCGGTGGAATGCCAGTACATGCGCATCCCCAAGACGTCACAGGCCCGCTCCATCTCACGGGTCCGCAGGGCCCCCAGCGCCGCACCCGCTTCGGTCCCGATATCGTTCTGCCCGCCTTCGCCGCGGGTCGAGCAGGCATAGCTCAGGTTGATCCCGTCCCGGAACGCGAGCGCGGCGAGCAAATCCGTAATCTCATCATCGGGATGCGCGCCGGTGTTCATAAACCGGATCACCGATTTCAGCGGCTGCAACGCCCACCACAGCGCCAGGATCCGGGGCCGGGCGCGGTCTGCGTCGATGCGGGCCTGATCCGGTGTCGCCATCAGGGCACGGCTGCGATCGAGGGCGTCACGGCGCGGTTGACCACAAGCGCCGCAGCGCCCAGCGTCGCCGTCATCCGCCCCGAGGTGCCCCGCGTCAGCCGGGGCAAGGCACGATCCGGTCGGTTGGCCACTGACCGTTTGGGCAGATCCACACCCATGATCAACCGATCCAGCAGGTTGTCGGGCATCGCCCCGCCGAGGATCACGGTCTGCGGGTCAAAGATGTTCTCGATAATCTCGATGGCTGCCGAAAGAGGCTCGGCTGCCCGGTCGAGCCACGCCATCAAGGCGGGATCCTCTGACTCAAAAAGGTCAGCGAGCGTCTCTTGCTGCAATGGCGCCGCGGTCACACCGGTAAGGGCGCGTTGCAGTGACAGGCGGCTCACCGCCTCTTCCAGCGGCACCGTTTTGCCGGCGCAGGGCACCGGGATATGCCCGATCTCGCCCGCATTGCCATAGGCGCCCGCGATCAATTGCCCGTTGGCCAGAACGCCAAGGCCAAGCCCCGCCCCGAAATACAGATAGGCAAAGCTGTCCACCTCCATGGCCGCGCCCGACACCCGCTCGGCCATCGCCGCCGCGTTGGCATCGTTCTCGACAAAGACCGGCAGGTCCAGCGCGTCCGAGAACCAGGCATGGGGATCGACATTGGCCCAACCGCTCAGTTCCGTCTCATGTCCCGTGATCCCCGTGGCGCCGAACGGGCCAGGCATCACCAGACCCGCGCCCAGCAGCCGGTCGGGCGACACACCCGTGCGGCGCAGCGCCGCTGATTTCAGGGCTTTCACCCGGGCGGTCACTGTGTCGCGGTCGCTCGCGGGAAGGGGGCGGCGGTCGGTAAAGACCGTTTCGCCCGCAAAATCGATCAGCGCCGCAAGTACCGCATCAGGCCGCACTTCGACCCCGAAGGCATAGCCGCCCTGGGCGTTCAGACCGTACTGCACGGGGGGCTGTCCGCGCGTGCTGGCCCGGCGACCCTGTTCCAGGATCAGGCCGTCTTCCAGCAAATCCGCAATGATGTTCGACACCGCCTGCGTCGACAGGCCCGAGGCCCGCGCAATCTCGGCGCGGCCCATACGCCCGCCTGCCCGGATGCGCCCAAGCACCATCTGCCGGTTGTGGCTGCGCGAGCGCTCGGCATTCGCGCCCACGATTTTGAGCAGTCGAACGGTCATCCCGGGCAATTAAGTCAACTTACTTGAAAACTCAAGTGATGTGAGTTAATGAAACGAGATTTTATTTGACGCCACGGCACGCGCCCGGCTCAGTGGGTGTACAAACACAGGGAGACGACAAAAATGGCACACCTCAAATTCAAGGCTTTCGCCCTCGCCGCGGCGACAAGCATCACCGGCCTTCTGGCCTCGGCGGCCAATGCGGTCGAGATTGAGTATTGGCAGTATTTCTTCGACGCCCGCGTCCAGGCGATGGAGCAGCTGATCGAAAACTTTCAGGAAGCCAATCCTGACATCACCGTCAAAATGACCCACTTCCCCTATGCCGATTACCGCACCAAGGTCGCCGCGGCGATCCCCGCGGGCGAGGGGCCCGATGTGGTGCAGCTGTTCTACGGCTGGCTCAACGACTACAAGGCCGCCAGCCTGATCCAGCCGCTCCCGGCCGAGGAATTCCCCGCCGACCAGATCTCGGAAGACTTCTTCCCGATGGTCCAGGCGATGCGCGAAGGCGACAACTACTGGGCACTGCCCACCGCGGTCCGCTCGCTCGCGCTCTTCTACAACGAACGCCTGTTCGAAGAGGCCGGGGTCGAGGCACCGCCAGAGACGCTGGAAGAGCTGATCGCGCTGGGTGAGCAGATGACCAAGCGCGATGGCGCAGGCAACCTCACGCAGGCCGGCTTCACCATCGGCATGACCGCGCAGGACCACCACTGGTTCCGCGAAGGTCTGGTGCGCCAGTTCGGCGGCGAGCCCTATCTCGATGACTACAAGACCGTGAACTACAACTCCGAAGCCGGTCTGAAGGCGCTGGAATATTACCTCAGCCTCGCCGGCGACAACGGCATTGCGGGCTTTGGCTTCATGGATGAACCCCAGGCCGCTTTCAAAGCGGGTCTGGCCGCCATGCATATCGACGGCTCGTTCCGCATCGGCTCGCTCAACAACACGCGCGGTCTGAAATGGGGCGTCACCGAACTGCCCGCCACGGCGGACGGCATGCGGTCGAACTATTCCTCCTACTGGGTGAACGCGATCACCACGAAGGCCGAGGGTGAAAAGTACGACGCAGCGGTCAAGTTCATGCAGTACGTCACCTCGGATGAGGCGATGCAGATCTGGCTCGACGTCGTGGGCGAACTGCCGGCCAAGCCGTCGGTCGGCCTGACCGAAGAGAACGCCAATAACGAGGTGTTCGGTCCCTTCATCAAGGGTCTGGCCTATGCCAACACCACGAAGTTCGTGAACGAATCTGCCCAGCGTCAGATCCTCGTCGACATGGTCGAACGCGTGAACCTCGCCGGGGCCGACCCGGCCGAGAGCCTCGCCGAAGCCGCCGCCGCCGAGCAGGCGCTGCTCGATGAGTTCTACGCCTCGAACTAACCCAACCACCGCGATGCCCCGGGCCTGACCCGGGGCCTCGCCCTTCCCGCAACACGTGTTCCGGGCCAGGCCCGGAACGGGACAGCGCATGTACCGCAACCTTTCGATCAAGCAGAAACAGATTGTCTGGGCCTGGGGCTTTCTGGCGATCCCGATCCTGTTTTACGTGATCATCCGGTTCTACCCCACCGGCAACGCCATGGTGATCTCGTTCCAGGACTGGAACCTCCTGGGCAGCCGCACCTGGGCGGGGTGGGAAAACTACGCCAAGCTCTGGAACGACCCGGTCTTCTGGAAGGTGTTCGCCAACACGTTCCTTTACCTCATCATCGGCACACCGGTCAGCCTCGTGATCTCCTTCGTCGTGGCCTACCACCTCGACAAGCTGCGCTTCATGCACGGCTTTCTCAGGATGCTCTACTTCCTGCCCTTCATGACCAGCGCGGTGGCCATGGCCTGGGTCTGGCGCTGGTTCTATCAGCCGGTGCCCATCGGCCTTTTCAACAACTTCCTCGCCGATTTCGGCATCCCGCAGATCGAGTTTCTGCGGTCGACGACCAACGCGCTGCCCGCGGTGCTGGCCCCGGCGGTCTGGGCCGGGCTCGGATTTCAGATCATTATCTTCATGGCCGGTCTCCGCGCCATCCCGCGCAGCTATTACGAGGCGGCGCGGATCGACGGCGTATCGACCTGGACCGTGCTGTGGGAAATCACGCTGCCGCTGCTGCGGCCCACGATCGTCTTTATCGTGGTCTTCTCGTCCATCGGGTTCCTGCGGATCTTCGACCACGTCTTCAACATGACGACGAACGATCCCGGCGGGCCATTGAACTCCACAAAACCGCTTGTGCTGATGATCTACCAATCGGCCTTCACCGATTTCGACATGGGCTATGCGGCGGCGCAGACGGTGGTGCTGTTTCTGGTGCTGCTGGCGGTCTCGCTCCTGCAACTCTGGCTGTTGAGGGATCGCTAGGATGGCCGTCGCCGAAGAAATCCGCGCCTCCTCAGAGACGCTGCTTGACACCAAGGCCCCCCGCAAGCCCGCGAATATGGGACAGATCCTCCGCTGGCTGCTGCTGTTTCTCGGCGGCATCGCGATGGTCATGCCCATCGTCTACATGATCTCGACCTCGCTGAAATGGCCGCACGAGGTCTATAACCTCCAGCTCATCCCCGACGAGCCGACCATCGAGAACTACACCTTCGTCCTCGAAGATGGGCGGTTCTACTGGTGGTTCGTGAATTCGATCATTATCGCCGTGATAACAACGGTGTGTAACGTCATCTTCGACAGCCTCGTCGGCTACACGCTGTGCAAATTCCGCTTCCCGGGCCGCTACATCATCTTCATCGCGATCCTGTCGACGCTGATGATCCCAACCGAGATGCTGGTCATCCCCTGGTACCTGATGTCCCAGCAATTCGGCTGGCTCGACACCTATTGGGGCATCATGTTCCCCGGCCTGATGACCGCCTTCGGGACCTTCCTGATGAAGCAGTTTTTCGAAACCGTGCCCGATGACTTCATCGAAGCCGCCCGCATCGATGGGCTGAACGAGTTGCAGATCTGGTGGACGGTGGCCATGCCGCTGGTGAAGCCCGCGCTTGCCGCCCTGGCGATCTTTGTGTTCCTCGGCAACTGGACGGCCTTCATCTGGCCCCTGATCGTGACGAACTCGGTCGAGATGTACACGCTGCCCGTCGGCCTTTCGACCTTCGGGGACGAGGCGGATGTGCAGTGGGAACTGATCATGACCGGTGCCGCGATCTCGACGATCCCGACGCTGATCGTCTTCCTGATCTTCCAGCGCTTCATCATCCGCGGCGTCGTCATGGCGGGGCTAAAGGGGTGAGCGGCGGTCCGACGCAGTCGGCAAACCGTCCCGTGGACGGTTTGAGCCGCGAACGGGCGAAGCCCCGGGAAGGCCGCTCGGCGCAGCCGACGAAACCTCCAGTGGACGGTTCGAGCCGCG